>CAYTCC010000025.1:0-15465 GCA_964436345.1 uncultured Dehalococcoidia bacterium | reverse complement strand
CCCTGATGTATTAGAAACGACTTCCTCTGAATCCTCTCCAACTAATGGATCTTCCAAAAAACCATAAGATATTTATCTGACCATAGATTATATACATACTTACAGATTGAGTATTATATCAGAATGATCATAAATTGATATTTAAAACCTTGTTTTATTTTGTACCATAACTAACCCCTAACTTTTGAGACTCTTATTGTGGTACGCGTAGAAGCAGTTAATTCTAAATAGAGTATGTCTTATAGTTCGTTGGTAATTATTGTTTATTGAAATTCCCTGTGAGAATCCTAAGTCCATCAAATTAATCTATCTGTTTTAATCTCAATCATAAATGTATTTTACATCATGCACATTCCTTGACCATATTCTTGACCATTTACAAATAGATATTAATTATATTGACTGTAAAATGTACTTAAACACACTTAAAATCTGTTGAACTTAGGTTCGTGCGAGTTCGAGTCTCGCCCTGGGCATTCCCTAATATTTAGAATTAATTTATCTATCTAAAAAATATTTTTTTCCTTTTTGTATTATTATGTGTCCTTCGGCCTTTAATTGTTTAGCATGACCTTCCAGTCCACCTGGGAATTTAGGATTCAATTCATAATTTTTTTTCAATGTTCTCCAATAAGGAACATCTACTTCACCATTATTTGATGCTTTTGAAACTAAAGATACAAATATTCCTGTTGTCATTGGGCAGGTGATTGTTGTTTTGTATTTCTTAGATAACTTTTCTCTTATATCATCTAAAGTAATAACAGTGCCATATTTAACAGAATCCATAATTTTCATAACTTCTTTAGGATTTGGGATAAGCATTGTTCCTCCTCCCCAAATATTTGGTGCATCTTTTATTGATGGTAAATCAGTCTTAGAATTAAATTTTGATATTATTGATATATTTTTTTTCATAATTAAATTATAACCATTAAGTCAAAAAATACTTTTGATATTCTTTCAAATAACTTTTTTGATGATTATGCCATTATGCTTTAAAAGGAGGACAAGGGATAACCTACAGATGTGGTGAAATTATCTTAAAACCTATAGTTAGTTATGGATATTCTAGTATTAAGTACGCAATAAATAGTGCACATGTTAATTTTGAAGTATTATAGAAACTAAATATAATTACAACTACAAAAATATGAGAAAATCTATATTTATTTCTATATTATTATGCCTTACATTTATTATTTCTTGTTCTCAAACTGAGGAATTAATATCAACCGAACCAGAAGTTTTAAAAGAAGAAACCAATTCCAAATTGTCTAACAAAAATATCCCTGAAACTCCAAAACCTAAAGTTACACCTAATATCACAGCTACAACAAGAATAGATGATTCAAATAATGATGAAGGTAACGACGAGGATAATATTGAATCGACGCAGGATGGTAACTTTACTTTGCAGTGTATCTCGGATACAAATGACGTTCTCAGTACATGGGTAAAAGCTAAAGGGCCAATTGGAGGTTTGGGATATAACGTACGATATAGACACGATAATCCAGATATCATGTATTTTACCGATGCGTGGTCAGGACTACAAAAAAGTATTGATGGAGGCTTAAATTGGGCCCAGTCTAATGGAGAAGGAGAGGGGAGTATTGATTTTCGAAATGGGCCTTCATTAGATAATATCCCTGTATTTGCTTTTAAGGCAGATCCGAACGATGAAAACATTGTATGGGTAGGTCTGCAAGATAACGGAGGTATCTATAAATCATATGATGTAGGACAATCTTGGAAACCAAAACGCAATGGTTTAAATTCAAATAAGATTATTCCGCAACAAAAATTAATAAATGAAGATGAAAATATTTCCGAGTTACAATTAACCGTCAGAATGATTGAAGTTGAACCAGGTAATTCAAATGTCGTTTACGTCATGGGTGACGTTGACACCAATGTAGATGGATTCCAGTTTAATCGAACTCGAGGATTTGTATTTAAATCTACAGACGGAGGTGAGCAATTTGAACTCGTTGGTGATTTTGCAAATTTAACTAGATGGCTTTTTTTTACGAACTCGAACGATAACGAAGAGTTACTTGTTACCACAGGAATATTCGACCGTGAACCTGATACAGCAGCAGAAAAAGAATATGGAGAGCTTTCTGATGATGCAATCCCAAGTGGACTTGGAGTAGGAGTCTTTAAATCAAATGACGGGGGCAAAAACTGGCATGAAAGTAATCAGGGGATTAACCCAAAGCGGTCCATGCATTTTGGTGGAGCAGACCAGAGTCCATTTGATGAAAAACTAATCATCATTGCAAGCGGCAACGACGTCGATAACTTTCTTCGCGATTACTCAGGAGCGATTTATAAATCTATAGATGGAGGAGCTTCTTGGAAGGATGTATCACCTCTTTATTCAGGATTAGGGATGTTCGGTGCGGTCGCCTTTGCTGAATCTGATAAAAACATTGTTTATGTTGCGGGAGAAAATGAATTTCTTCGTTCGACAGATCGGGGAGAAACATGGATCATACAAGAGCAGTGGGGGCCCCCAGGAATAAAGCCAGGGAATCCCATTGATATGGTAGTAAGTAAGGCAGACCCCAATACTGTATTCGTCAATAACTATGGTGGTGGAGTATTCAAGACTTCAGATGGTGGGGAAACTTGGATCAATTGGAGTAACGGTTATTCGGGTGCAAACATTTTTGGCATTTCTGTTAGCCGTACTGGTTGTCTAGCCTCAAACGGGCGAAGTCAAATACATCTTTCAGGAGACTTTGGCGAGACATGGCAAGGTATCCTTTATGGCAAATCCTATAGTCTTGGAGACGGGCTTGCTATTAAGTTCTTATCACACGATGATAGCAATCAAACCATTATTGCAACCGATGCCCATAATGGACTTCTTTATTACTCAAGCAATCTAGGAAATGATTGGGAAATTTCTTCTGGACTGGTTGACATAGAACATTCTGTATTCGAGCAATCTTTTGGAATACACGTGGTTGAGGAGGCTAAATCAAATCCAATGGTGTTGTATGCTGGTTATATTCAATCAAAGATTAAAGGACACGATCCTCATCAATTAGACGAAATTGAACAGTCACCAGGAATGTATAAATCTGTTGACGGAGGAATGTCCTGGTTTCCAATCAATAATGGGCTACCCGATGAAGACTACAGCCGTAATATATCAGACATTACTGTTAGTAGTCAGAATAAAGACGTAGTCTATATCAATTCATTGTTTGATGGGTTGTACTATACGGTTGATGGTGGTGAATTCTGGAAACATCTTACAGGTGCGTTGCCAGCGGGTATGTCATGGGATGATTGTGGGCATACGTGTGTTAATGAGGATGGTGAAAGAATTGACATGGAAGATATGGAACAGTCTAACGTAATTCAACGCAAACACGCGATGAGTATTGCTGTTAACCCCCAAAACGACCAAGAGATATTTCTAGGCACCAATGTTCATGGTGTTTATAAATCCATTGATGGTGGAGCGAATTGGAAAGAAACACTTTGGCGTACTGAGGCGATCAATACCTCGAAACGTGACCATGCACACGCAATTGATATTGCTATTAATCCCGTTGATCCTGACACCATTGCTGTTGCCGACTGGAATAGTGGAGTGCTATTGAGTCAGGATGGTGGTGAGTCTTGGAAACGAACAAACCAAGGATTGCATACAGGAGTGGTACAAGTGTTAACATTTTCACCAAACGGACAATATCTTTTTGCCGGTACTGAAGGACATGGTATATTTCGGTATAAACTTTTTAATTAATTTTCAAATAACTTTTTAATCTGTAAGCGTGTATCTGTTTAGTATGGGAAATGAACAGAGAACATACTTGGGAGCAGATGATTAAATCTAGTGAGATGAGTGTAAAGCTTACTCCTCATAATTTGAGGGATATATATGCTTCTTCGGCTCTTGTTAAGGGTTATGATGTTGTAACAGTATCTAAGCATCTCGGTCATGCTGATCCGTCTATTACATTAAAAGTATATGCTCAGTTTATTAAGTCTCCTAATCAAAGGGAAATGGCTGAAGAGTTAGCTGAAATCTTTACCAGGTAAGTACCCATACCTACAATTTGATATTACGGTTGCTGCTGCATTGTTTCGCAACAGTTACCTAAATAATTACCTAAACGCAGGAAGATACATTCTGCTACAATATGAGTTATTAATAAGGTAACTAATGAAGGTAGTAAGATTATCCTGAATTAGCTTGATATACTAACAAGAAATTTGCCAAGGAGAAGGTCGCGAGTTCGAATCTCGTCTTCCGCTCCACAATCTAGGTTAATTTATGCTAGAAGAAACAAAATTATTTTAACATTACCGGGGAAAAACATGAAATTTGTATTATTCAATAACGGCACTCCAGGATTATTAAGAACAAATGGAGTCGCAGATCTTAGCACAATAATCGCCCCATTCAATTCAGAAAAGGGTCAAAAAGCTATGGAAGCTCTCATAGAAAACTCAAAGAATCTTAAATCTGAACTCAAGCATATTGAGGAATCTGGCAATTTAATACCAATGTCAAACGTTTCTCTGGACGCACCACTTCCTCAACCAAGTAAAATTTTTTGTATGGGCGGAAATTATACTGAATTTGGACATCGTGAACCAGGGCCAATGTGGGGATTTCAAAAAACAAATGATACTGTTATAGGGCCTGAAGGAACTGTAAATCTTCCACCCGATGATGCAAACATTTTCCATCACGAAGCTGAACTAGTATTAATATTTGGACGCCCTGGTAAAAATATCAAAGAAGAAGAAGCATTTGATTATGTATTTGGATACACATGTGGTGTAGACGTATCTGCTCGTATGCCAGGTGGATCATTTAAATTTCAACCATGGCGTGGAATTTCTGAACATAAATCTTATCCTACTTTTGCTCCAATGGGGCCGGCTTTAGTAACAAAAGATGAAATTACTGACCCTCAAGACATGCAAATTCGTTTAACTGTAGATGGAGAATTAAGAGGAAATTTTAACACTTCTGATATGGCACATTCAATTGCAAAATCTATCGCTTTTGTAAGTCAATTTGAAAATATTAATATAGGAGATGTACTATACACAGGAACAAATCATCAAGGGCTTGGCGCAATGCAAGATGGTGATAATATAAATATAGAAATAGATCAACTTGGAGGATTTTCTTTCAGCGTCAAAGATTCATTAAAACGTAAATGGGAAAAAGGAATAGATGAAGAAACTGCAGAAGATATCCGTAAAGGTACAGGTGGCCCAGGCCGTAGAAAACGACCAATCTCCTGAATACAATCAATTAAAATCTTGTTGAATAAATGAATGAGAATAATATTAAATTTTTGAATGATATAAAAGTCTTAGATTTTACTAGTCATTACTCAGGAGACCTTAGCTCAATGTTTTTATCAGATTTTGGTGCATCTGTAACTAAATTTGTAACTAAAAACAAAGCCAACTTTCAGTCGGATTTGTTTTGGAATAGAAATAAAAAAATAATTAAATATTCAAATACAAATGATCTTAATAAATCAGAGATAATTAAATTCATAAATCAATCTGACGTTTTAATTTATGATTTCCAATTAAATTCAAATGAATATAAATCTATACTCTCTAATATACAGAAAGTTAATAATAAAAATTTGATTATATGTCATATTTCCGCGTTTCCTAAAACTTCCAAATTTAAAGATGAACCTATGATAGATGAAATGGTTATTGCGAGAGCGGGTGAAATGATGATATTACCAGGACTTGGCAAACCAAGTCCTAAATTTTTAATGCACCCTATTGCCAGTGTTGGGGGTGGCATAAATTCAGCTACAGCAATAATTTCTGCCCTGATTTCAAACATGATTTCTATCAAACAAATAAATAATATAAACTCAACTCTTCTTGGAGGCTTGTTATTATATGCATCAAATCCTTACCAGGGAGATAAATGGAGAGATTTTGGAAAACCATATGGTGGAGCTCCATTTTATAGTAATTATGAATGTGCAGATGGTTTTATACAGCTAGCATGTATTGGAAGCAAATTTGCTCAAAATGCAGCTATAGCTATAGATATACCTGAGGTTATTATTGCCCCTGAATTTGAATCTATATTTTATAGACCAGTTAAAAGAGATAAAGAAAACTATATAAATACCGCTACCAGATTATACGACCTTATTGCTATTAGCATGAAAACTAAAACATGTGCTGAATGGAGTAAAATTTTTGAAGACGCGGATGTTCCTTACAATAAAGTAAATAGTATAGAAGAAACTATTAACGATGAACAAATTTTACATAATAAGCTTATTTTTGAAGAAAACAATAAAAAACGAATTGGTAAATTTATAAATATAAATTCAAATAATTCTAATTTGAATTCATCAAAAATAATCAGGCGAAAATCTTTCACTCTACCTTTAGAAGGGTTTAAATCCATAGAAATTACAAATATTATTGCAGGCCCTGTTGCAGGTAGAATATTATCTAACTTAGGAGTTGAAGCAATTAAATTAGAACCTCCAATCGGAGAAATATCACGACCATTAGATCTTGGATATTTCAAGAATCTTAATCGGAATAAAAAAGGAATATCTATAGATGCAAAGACTGATCAAGGTAAAAAAATAATAAAAAAACTTGTTCAAAATGTTGATATATTTTTAGAAAATATGAGACCCGGGGCTGCAGACAGAGTAGGTTTAAGTGCAAAAGATTTAAAAGAATTAAATCCGACTATAATACAAACACATATAGCAGCTTACGGGCATGACGGACCTTATGTTCACAGACCTGGCCTTGACCCAATTGCACAATCAATTACAGGATTACAACATATACAAGGAGGAGGCAAAAAACCAGTATTTTTACCAATGCTAGCTCCCACTGATTTTACTGCAGGAGGCATGGCTGCTCTAGGCACAATTGTAAGTTTATACAATAAAATAAAAAATGGGACAGGGAGCACTGTCCATACAAATTTATTAGCAGGGGGGATGCTATTAAACGGCAAAACAATAAGTAATTATTTAATAAACAGTCATATTCCAAAATTTATCAATGAAAATCAAAATGGAATCTCAGATTTTAACAGAGCTTACAAATGTAAAGACCAATGGATTTATATTTACTGTAATAACATCCCTGATAAAGAAGTAATAGATTTAATAAATAAAAAATTTAATTTAACTATTAATAATAGTTCAGATATTGAAAAATTATTTTTATCATATAATTCATCAGACTTAATTCGAAATCTTTCTATACATGATATACATATGTGTGTAGTAACAAATCCGAAAGAAGATAATTACGATTTTCTGATTAATCCCATTACTCTGAAAATGATAACAAACAAAAACAATCATCCCTCACTAATTTCACTCGAAATGGCTCATAATATGTATGATCTTGGTTTGAAAAACAAAAAAGTTATTAATTGCCCGGAATTAGGGGAACATAACAATAAGTTTTTGAAGCAATTAGGATATAGAGAAGAAGATATTTTAAAAATGTATAAGAAAAAAATTATTTTTAAAAATTAATTATTTTCTATATCCATTTTTTAAAGATTTTTTTCTTGAATAAAACCTTTTTTTCTTTCCACTTATTCTTCCAAATTGGTTAAGATTATCTAAATTACCTTTCAATGAATATTTAGAATCTGAAAGTGTTATTGATGTCCCAATCAATTTTTCAAGTTTTTTAATACTGGATTTTTGTGGAGGCATAACAAAAGAAATTGCTTTTCCTTCTCTGCCAGCTCTTCCAGTTCTGCCTACTCTATGTACATAATCATCTAATTGGTCAGGAAGATCAAAATTGATAACTACAGAAATATGAACCACATCAATTCCTCTTGATGCAATGTCAGTAGCTACTAATATCCTAAATTTCCAGTCAGCAAAACCCTTAAGTGATATTTTTCTTTGTGCCTGAGTTCTATTTGAATGAATTTCAGTGGCTGTATGTCCCATATTGCGAATATCTTTTGCTAATTTTTTTGCACCATATTTCGTTCTGGTAAAAATAAGTATAGAGTCATTATGATATTGCTCTAACAAGGCTTTGAGTAATTGTGATTTATTATTTTTAGGAATTATAAATGCTTGATGATCTAATTTATCCGGCGTTGTTCCCTGGGGATTTATTTCAATTTTTTTCGGATCATTCATAAATCTGTGAACTAATTTAGATATAGCCTTAGGCATAGTTGCAGAAAATAACATCATCTGGTGTTTAGATGTAATTTTTTCTAATATTTTAGTTATTTCAGGTAAAAATCCTTCATCAAGCATTCTGTCTGCTTCATCTAAAGTCAAAACATTAATTTTATTTAACTTAAACTTGCCCTGATTAATTAGATCAGCCAATCTACCAGGAGTTGCAATTATAATATCCGGATTATTTTTTAAACTTACAATTTGTCTTTTCTGAGATACTCCACCAATTATGATTGAGCAGTGCAAATTCCATAATTTTCCTACTTCTCTTATAGAATTTCCTACCTGAATCGCCAATTCACGTGTAGGAACTAAAATAAGTCCCTGCCCTTTATTTCTAACCACTTTTTCAATCATGGGTATACCAAAAGCCAATGTTTTGCCGGTACCAGTCTGTGCTATGCCTATAACATTTTTGCCATTCAGTGCCAAAGGGATAATTTCTTTTTGAATAGGGGTGGGAATTGAAAATTTCAAATAATCTAAAGCAGATATAGTTTTTTCATCTATACCTAACTTAATAAAATCGTTCGAATGTTTAGTTGTCTGCAACATAATGTAATGACCTCAATGCTCTTAAGGCCATATTTTGACATGAAGAGTTAAAAATAAATCAATGATAATTAAAATACAAAAATCCGGAAGATACTATGGTATATAAGGTGTTAATATAATGCAACTATAAAATTGAAAGTAAATAATTTATGACTGAAACAAAAATTCTTGATGGTGGGACAGGTTCTGAAATCAGAAGACGGGGTTATGATGTACCATCACATGTTGAATCTATCTGGTCTGCGCAGGCACTAATAGATAACCCTGAAGTTGTAGAGCAAATTCATTATGATTATATACATGCAGGAGCAAATTATATAACCATAAATAATTATGCTTTAACACAGCCAATATTATCTAGGGCCAAAATAAAAAACAAATTAAAAGAGCTAACCTTGCTATCAATTGAATTGGCTCATAATGCAAAAAAAAGATCTGATAAAGACGTGAAAATAATAGGGTCTCTCCCTCCTTTGGAGACAAGTTACAGATCAGATTTGGTAATTAATGAAAAAGAAATGTATGAGAATTATAAGGAAATAGCATCCATATTAAAAAATAATGTTGATGTTATTATCTGTGAAACAATGTCGAGTAGCATTGAAGCTAAAACAGCATTAAAAGCTGCGCTTGAAACTAATACCGAATCATGGGTAAGCTGGACTCTTCAGGGTAACAGGGTAAATATTCTGCCAAGCGGGGAAACACTGGAAGAAGCATTTAATGAGTCAAAAGCAACTGAAGCAGAAGCCTTTTTAATAAATTGTTGTGCAGCAAATTTTGTAACAGAAGGAATAAAAACATTAAATAATCTTACTGACAAACCTATTGGAGGTTATGCAAATTCAGTATTAGTAAGAGTATCAAAAAACACAAAAATAAAAGATACAACTTATGCGATGGAAAAAAATCCTGAACAAGCTCAAAGAAGTTTAAGTAAGAATATTAATGAATGGGATTATTCATCTGAAGCAAAAAAATGGCTTAAAAATGGAGCTTCAATAATTGGAGGCTGTTGTAGCACCACTCCAAATCACATTAAAGAAATTAAAAAAATAACTGAGTAGTTACTCAGATACTTGAAAATAAATCTGTCATCATTTCAAAATCTAACTTACCTGTATTAACATTTCGGGGACTAGGGTGATAGCATCCAATCAAGTTTATACCGTTGAGCATTTTGTATGATTTTCCATGACCAAAAGGAAAATTATTAGTTTTCAAATCTTCAAATTGTTTAAAGTATTTAAGAGTTCCATCAAAAGCTATTTTACCAAGAGCCACAATAGTTTTAAGATTCGTTAATAATTCCATCTCTCTATTAAAATAAGAGAAGCACGTTTTTAATTCCCCGGATGTAGGTTTGTCTCCTGGGGGGACACATTTTAACATTGCAGTCATATATGCATTTATTAATTCAAGGCCATCATCTCTGTAGTCGGAATTTATCTGATTAGCCAAGCCTGTGTAATGCATGCATTTCATCAAAAAATCTGCAGATTTATCACCAGTAAAAACTCTTCCAGTCCGGTTCCCACCATGTGCTGCAGGTGCAAGCCCTACAAATAAAATTTCAGCATTAATATCCCCGTATCCCGGAACTGGCTTACCCCAGTATTCTTCATTTATGTATTGTTTGCGTTTTTCAGTTGCAATTTTTTCTCTGAAATTCACAAGCCTTGTGCACTGGGTGCAGGTTATCATATTAGAATAAAATGATTTAAACCTATTATCATTGATCATTAATTTTTAAGCTTTTTTACTTAAGTATACAATACCAATAATTAAGAATAAGAAAAATACAGCAAGGAATGACATAGTTTCTCCAAGAAAAACTACTGAAAAGAAAAACGTAAAAAATGGTCTGAACAAATCAACCTGACTAACTCTTGCAACTCCGCCAATTCCAAGGCCTTCGTAAAAGAAAAAGAAACCTACTAGGTTATTCCCCAGGCATAAGAAAGCAAATAATAATATTGAAATAAATGAATCATTTGCAACCTGAATCAGATGAGTAACATCAAAATTTAATAATGTTAAAGGAATTACTAGCGGGAGGCTAATAACTAGAGACCAACAGATTACTTTCCACCCACTCATAGTTTTTCCTAATATTCCTCCCTGAGCATATCCCATTCCACCTATAACCACACAAACAAGCAAAGCAAAATCGCCAAAACCTATATTTGTAATCCCTGAATCATTAGTAAGTAATCTGAAAACAGTAACGGTAATAAATCCTATTACAGCAATTCCCCAGAATCTTTTAGTAGGGTTTTCTTCAGATAATAATCCCGCAAATATTGCTGTAGAAAGTGGTACAGCAGCAAGTACTATTCCCCCATTACCGGCAGGAATAGTCTGCATTGCTATAGCAGTAAAAATTGGAAATGCAAATACGACTCCGATTGCTGTAATTATCAGTTTTCTTAAATCAGTTTTCTTAGGTAAATTTTCAGGTTTAAATTGTCCTTTGAATAAAAGTATAAGAACTGCTGCAAGTCCAGCTAGAAATCCTCTTCCAAATCCAATTTCAAGAGAAGTGAAATCTGCCTGGGTAAGATGCCTTGTTATTGGAAGAGTGAGAGAAAAAATCAGAACTCCAATAAAGCCAAGTAAGAATCCATAGTTTTCTCTGGTAAAATACTTGTTCACTTATATCTCGATGAAGAATATAATTAATTTGGATTATATTATCACATCAAAGGATACAAAGATATGAACAGTATATTTAGTGGAATTCCATCTGATAAATGGATTATGAATAATGATTTGGCTTTTGCAATACTTGATATTTATCCTGCATCTGAAGGTCATACTCTTTTTATACCCAAAAGAGAAATAGAAACATTTTTTGAAATTAATAATGATGAATTAAAAGCAATAAAAGATCTGATTAACAAAAGAAAAGATGAAATTTCAAAAGAGGATGAAAGTGTTGAAGGATTTAATATATTGATTAACAACGGTGCTATAGCAGGACAAACAGTATTTCACCTACATTTTCATTTAATTCCCAGAAGAAAAAACGATTCTTCACAGGAAAACTTCTTCAGTAATATTGGGAAAGCTAAAAGTTAAATAGAAAAAATATCCTTGATTAAATATTTTGGCTCCGCAGGTAGGATTCGAACCTACGACCAATCGGTTAACAGCCGACCGCTCTACCACTGAGCTACTGCGGAAAAAGAAAGTAAAAAAAATTATACCACTTAAAAATAAGAAAAGAAATTTATGATGATAGTGTTTTCGATTTACTTTTTATATTAGTTTTCTTAAATTTAAGGTTTCCATCAGAAGCTGTGATATTAATTTTAATACCATCTGACACTTTACCTGAAATAATCATAGTTGATATTTCATTTTCAATTTTTCTTTGTATTAGCCGTTTTAAAGGTCTTGCACCAAATTCTTCGTCATAACCTTCAGCTATCAGTAATTCTTTTGCAGAATCACTTAAATGTATTTCAATGCCCTTTTCATCAAGTCTTTTCTGAATATCTTTAATTATCAGATCAGAAATTTGCTTCAATTCATCTTTTGTTAATTTTTCAAAAACAATAATTTCATCAATTCTGTTAATAAATTCAGGTCTGAAAGATTTTTTTAACACTTGATCAATTGAAGATCTTTGTTTAACAGCTTCCTGATCTGAAAGATCCTGTAAAAATCCAAAATTATTTGTCATATTATCTGCTGTAATAAGATTACTTGTCATAATAACAATAGTATTCGTAAAATCTACAGTTCTTCCCTGACCGTCTGTTAATCTTCCGTCATCTAAAATTTGTAAAAGTATATTAAATACATCCGGATGTGCCTTTTCAATTTCATCAAAAAGTATAACTCTATAAGGTCTTCTTCTAACACTTTCAGTTAATTGGCCACCTTCATCAAAGCCAACATATCCAGGAGGTGATCCGATAAGTCTTGACACACTATGTTTTTCAACATATTCTGACATATCTACTCTTATCATATTTAATTCATCATCAAACATAAATTCCGATAAAGCTTTAGCAAGCTCTGTTTTTCCGACTCCTGTTGGTCCCATAAATAAAAAGCTTCCAATTGGTTTTGACGGATCTTTAAGTCCTGCTCTGGATCTTCTTAATGCATCAGATATTGATTTAACTGCATTGTTTTGTCCTATAACTCTTTTATGGAGATATTTTTCAATCTTCATTAATTTTTTCGATTCGTCATTTAACAGACTTGTAACAGGAATTCCTGTCCATGTAGATACTGTTTTAGCAATATCTTCAGGTTGAAGGATAATATTATTATCAACAGGTTTTTCTGTCTGATTTTTTATTTCCTGTTCAAGAATTATTCTATTTTCTTTTAATTCACCTGCCAGTTTATAATCTTCTGATTTAGATGCATCATATTCCTTCAATTTCAGATCTGCCAAATCATCTTTTTTCAGAGAAAGTTCATCTTTAATATCGCTATCTTTATTTTCAATCCTTAATCTGGCTGCTGTTTCATCTATAAGATCAACAGCTTTATCTGGAAGCAATCGCCCGCTAATATATCTTTGCCCCAATTTCACTGCTGAATCTAAAGCTTCATTATTAATTTTAATTTTATGATGATCTTCAAGTCTGGGTTTTAATGATTCCAGCATTTCAACTGCAAGTTCAGTATTTGGCTCATTAATTAAAACAGGTTGGAACCTTCTTTCAAGAGCTCCGTCTTTTTCTATATATTTTTTATATTCTGATTCAGTGGTTGCTCCCATACACTGCAATTCTCCTCTGGATAAAGCGGGTTTCATTAAGTTACTTGCATCTATAGCTCCTTCCGCAGATCCCGCTCCTACAACAGTATGCAATTCGTCGATAAACAAGATTACACTTCCATCAGAACTTTTGATTTCATCCATCACAGCCTTTAATCTTTCTTCAAATTCTCCTCTGAATTTACTTCCTGCGATTAAAGCTCCCATATCTAAGGCTAATATTTTTTTATTTCTTAAAATACGTGGGACATCATTTTTTACTATCTTTTGTGCCAAAGCCTCAGCAATAGCAGTTTTCCCGACACCAGGGCCACCTATTAATACAGGATTATTTTTACTTCTTCTGATTAATGTCTGAATTACACGTGATATTTCTTCTTCACGACCTGTTACCGGATCAAGCTTGCCCCTGGAAGCCAGATTAGTTAAATCAGTTGTGTATCTGTTAAGAGACCGATATTTCTTTTCAGCATTTTCATCGGATACTCTGTGGCTACCTCTGATTTTTTGTAAAGCTTTATATACTTTTTCTATTTCAATATTAAATTCTCTGAACAATCTTACAACCAAACCTTGTTGTTCATGGCATAATCCAATCAAAAAATGTTCTGTACTAATAAAATCATCCTGCAATCTTTTACTTTCAGATTTAGATCTTTCAAGTAATGCTTCAAGTCTTGGAGATGCATATACCTGCGATGACGGGTATCTCATTCCTATTGTTGATTCCATAGCAGAAATCAATCTGTTTCTTAATGATTTAACTGCTGTAACTAATTCCTCAAATATAAGCATGGGTACACCTTTTTCATGTTCAAGCAAAGATAGCAATATATGTTCCGGATCCAATTGGGTATGCTTGTACTTCCACATCAATTCCTGTGACAAATGTAATACAGCCTGAGCTTCTTTTGTAAAGTCAGATTCTCTGAAAGCCATTAATTATCTCCAAATTTCATCATATAAAACTTATTATTAGTAGAATATGTTATTTTGATTCTTTTGTCAATATGTTTCTTGACACGATGCGACTCAAGTTTACACCAGGGTAATTATTTATATAGAATAAAGAAATGATTATAGACCTTCACTGCCATTCTAATAATTCTGACGATTCCTTACTTAGCATAGATGAAATAGCTGCTCATTCCAAAGCAAAGGGATTGGATGGCATATGCATAACAGACCATGAATATTTTAATAATGAAGAAGAATTAAATAATATTTCAAAAAAAAATGATATTAAAATTTTCTCTGGAAGTGAAATTAATACTGATATCGGACATATTTTAGTTTACGGACTCAAAGAATATAAATTTGGAATGCACAGGATAGAATTTCTTCATAAAGAGGTAAAGAAAGTAAATGGTGCCATGATATGGGCCCATCCATACAGAAGGATTATTAATGAAAATGAAAAAATGAATACCACTGAATTTAATAACAGAATTAACAACACATCAAAATCAGAAATAATTAATCTTATAAACGCACTTGAAACAAATAACGGAAGAGGTACGGATTTTCAAAATCATTTCTCAAAAAAGCTTGCAGAAAAATGCTCACTTAAAATGATTGGATCAAGTGATTGTCATCTTGAAAAAGATATAGCAACATGGGGAACAAAATTTGAATCAAAAAAAATAGAAACAAATAAAGATTTAATTTACCAAATAATAAATGGTAATTATTCTCCTGTAATAATAAATAATTCTTAAAGTTTATATATTCGGATGAATACTATTCCATTGTGTTGAAGTTTCGTACGCTGCTCCAAGAGCACAAATAAGTGCTTCAGTCATTGGGTGCCCAATTATCTGTAGTCCGATAGGCATTCCATCGGAACTTATGCCACACGGAAGGGTTAATGTAGGATATCGATTATAATCAAAAGGTACTGTAAATTTCTGAAATCTGTTAAGGGGGTAAAACGTTAGGGTGGGGGGT
>CAYTCC010000024.1:0-17051 GCA_964436345.1 uncultured Dehalococcoidia bacterium | reverse complement strand
TTTATATATTTCATCTTTTTTCATGAAATTTTCTTGTTTATAAGAATCTCTATACCTCATTCGTTGTATTCCATCAGTTAAATTGAATGAAAATCCTTCAGGGAAGGAATTACTATGGGGATATACATCAATAAGTTTAGCTGTAAAATCAGTATCTAGACAATCAGATGAAACGTAGAGAATACATTCTATAGGACCAGTTATTTCAGTATCCTTTTCTAATTGTTTTGATTGAAAAGATAATACATCCATTCTTTCAGAAAGATTAGGATATGGTGAATTAGATCCGTAAAATCGTTTATCTTCTTTTTGATTGAAACCACCAGGATTTACAATATTATATCTTCTTAAGGCAGTAGGGACATCGGTTGGATTTTTAGTTCCAGGAGGCAGAGGATGTACTCCAGCCAGTGAAGATATATTAGCTCCTATTGTTGGTACTGGATTTTCTGGGTCATAGATATATGATGTTGAATAATTACCTGTAGATTTTGATTTTGATAAAACATTGTCTTTATTTAGATAATACTCTACAAAGTTAGTGTTTTTTAATGGCCATTTGGTTTCTTCTCTCCAATACCCTCCATGAAATAATCTTCCGTCTTTAGTTTTATGACCATCGCCCGAACCCATAACAAAAATTTTAATTGGTGAATCATATAAATATTCTGAATCATCTTTAGTATTGGATTTTTTAAACCATTTGTTGTACCACGCTAAATGGAAATCTTTAAATGATCCAATCGAAGCATCTTCACCAAATTCTAAATCTCCGGAAAATGTAATCTCTGGTTGTGCTGTTCCATGTGTCCATGGCCCAATAATTAATTTGACTTCTGCACTCTTAATTTCATTTAATCCAACAAAATTTTCAATAGTGGCTCTTGTATATGAATCATACCATCCACCAACATATATCATAGGTATGTTTGGATGATCATCATAATATTCATCAATAGCAAAACCTGGTTGCATCCAATATTCATCATAATCAGTGTTAGTTAATATATCGAATGCCCAACCTTCATAATTTGGTATCAGGCTTAATGGTGTTAACCCTTTTTTAATAGGCCAGTTATTTAGCGCATCTTCAAAGTTATAAGAATTTATTGCCAAATCAGTTTCAAGTGATTTTAAACTACTATTAGTATTTGATGCTGAGTGCCAAAAAGCCCATGCTATAAATCTTAATTCCATTGCGCCACCCTGCCTTACTGTTGATGTAAATGCATTACTGCCACCCATATTTACAATCATTCCATTTAAATTTTTGGGGTTTTGTGTTGCTGCTGCACTTTGTGTCCAGGCTTGATATGAAGTTCCAAATGTACCAACTTGTTTATTTGATTCATTAAACCAATCTTGTTTTCCTATCCAATCTAATGTATCTAATCCGTCTGGAGCTTCTTGTGTTAAAAAGTACAAGTCTCCTTCGGATGCAAAACATCCTCTACAATCTTGAGTAATTACAATATATCCATTTGAGCAAAAATAATTATATCTTTCCGTCAGATTTAATGCTTTTTTATCGTATGGAGTTCTTTCTAGTAATATAGGAGTATTTTGAATTTTTTTATAATCAGCATCACAAGGTAAATATATATCGGTATATAAATTAATACCATCTCTCATTTTAACTTTGATATCTTTATAAATCTTAATGTTATATTTTGTCATAAATGATAGAATTTATCTGATGTAAAATGATGATAGCTCATACTAGTTTTACTATCAATATTATTTTTATCTTTACAGAGCTATTTTAATTGTATAAAATCAAAAATTATGACCTCTGAAAATAACACTTTAATTGTAAATCTTTCAAAATTAAATTCTTCATCTACTTCAAAATTTGGAGGTAAGGCTTCAAATTTAGGTGAATTAATTAATTCAGGCATAAATGTCCCTGAAGGATTTGCAATAAGCACAGACTTATATTTTAATTTTTTAGAAAAATCTAACTTAAAAGAAAAAATTACTAATTTAGTTGAAAATTCTAATTCTTTAAAAATAAACGAACTGCAAAAACTTTCTAATCAAATAAAAGAATTATTTAATAAAACACAATTTGATAGAGAAATTATTTCAGATATTGATAAACAGTATAAACGTATCGGATCTTCAAGAGTCGCTGTAAGATCATCTGCTACTTCTGAAGATTCTATGGAAGCTTCATTTGCAGGGCAACAAAATACTTATTTAAATATTATAGGGTTTAATTCTTTGATTGAATCCATTAAGGCATGTTGGGCTTCAGTCTTTGAAGCAAGAGCTATTTTTTACCGGGATAGTCAAAAGATAGCACATTTTGAATCAGGGATGTCTGTAGTAATTCAACAAATGGTGCAACCAGATGTAAGTGGTGTTATGTTTACATTAGAACCTACCACATTAGATTCCGATAAAATTGTTATTGAAGCAGCATTTGGTCTTGGTGAAGCTGTAGTTTCTGGAATTGTAACACCTGATTATTATGTAATTGAAAAATCCACACAGACAGTTGTTAGACAAAAACACATGCAACAAACTTTTAAAATTGCATTAAATGATGAAAATGGTAATACAGGAATGTTTTCAGATATTAATAATCAAAACATAAATATTCCTTTAACACCTGAGGAAAGTTTGAAGCCTAAACTTACTGTGGAAAATTTAAAACGATTAGCTCAACAAGCTCTTTTAATAGAAGAACATTATAATTTCCCACAAGATATAGAATTTGCTATGAAAGATAATCAAATTTATCTATTACAAAGTAGGCCTGTGACAAATTATTCCAGAGGTGTAGTAGATACAAAAAAAGTAAGCTTAGATTTTTCTAATGCAGATGTAATTATTAAAGGAGCTGGTGCCAGCCCTGGGTATGGTGCAGGCAAAGCAATAATCGTAAAAGATATAAATGAATTAGATAAAGTAAAAGAAGGTGATATTCTTGTTACAGAAATGACTACTCCGGATTTTGTTCCTATAATGAGAATTGTATCAGGAATTATAACAGATAAAGGAGGTAGAACTTGTCATGCTGCTATTGTTAGCAGGGAATTAGGGGTACCATGTGTGGTTGGTGCTTATGACTCTAAAACTGGTAAAACCGCAACTTCAGAAATTCAGAATGGACAAAATATTACACTAGATGGATCTGAAGGAAATGTATATGAAGGTTTACTGGATATACCTGAAGAAGATCAAAATCAAGAATCTTCATTTACTACCAATACAAAAATATATGTAAATTTAGCTGATCCTATTTCAGCGCCTCAAGTATCCGAACGTAATGTTGATGGTATTGGATTACTAAGGGCCGAGTTTATTATTGCAAATATCGGAAAGCATCCAAAACAAGCATTGAAAGAAGGTACTTCGGAAGAATGGACAAAGGAATTATCTGATAATATTTCTATATTTTGTGAAAGTTTTGGAGAGCGACCTGTTGTCTATCGTTTAACTGATTTCAAGACTAATGAATACCGGAATTTAAAAGGTGGAGAATTATTTGAAAATGATGAAAGTAATCCTATGATGGGATATAGAGGTGCAATACGATATATTAATGACACAGATGTTTTTGAATTAGAAGTCAATGCCATTAAACAGGTTTTAAGAAAATATAATAATTTGATTATTATGATTCCTTTTGTCAGAACACCAAATGAATTACGCGAAGTGATTTCAATTTTAAACAATTATGATATATCTATAGGGAAAGGACATAAAATTTGGATGATGGTAGAAGTTCCTTCTAATGTTATTTTAATAAATCAATTTATTAATGAGGGAATTAATGGAATTTCTATTGGTTCTAATGATTTGACAGAATTAACTCTTGGAGTTGATAGAGATAACGAAAAACTTGAAAAATCATTTGATGAAAGAGATCCTTCGATATTGTGGGCACTTGAAAGAGTAATTTCAGCAGCTAATAAACAAGGTATAACTTCATCTATATGCGGGCAGGCACCCTCTTTTTTCCCAGATCTTACTGAAAGATTAGTTAATTGGGGTATTACATCTGTTTCTGTTAGCCCAGATAGTATAGATTCAACTAGAAATTTAGTTTATAGAATAGAGCAGCAATTTTAATATGACTAATGGAATTATTACATGCCCACAACCATTGGCTGGCGAAACTGGAGCTAAGATACTAGAATCTGGCGGAAATGCTTTTGATGCGGCTTTAGCAACAGCATTTACACAATGGATACTTGATCCATTCATGTGTGGAATGGGTGGTATGGGAATTGCACAAATATATGATAGTAATTCGCAAAAATTAATTGCAATCAATTTTGCAGGAACTGCTGGTAGTAAATGTACAGAAGATATGTGGGCAAATGACGAGATGACTAGAAGTGAAGTTTCAAATTTATTTCAATTCAGAGACTTTAGAAGTGAAATTGGATACAGAGCTATTATGACACCAACAGTGTTAGCAGCTTTTGAAGAAATTCATAAAAGATATTGCACAATGCCATGGAACGAATTATTACAACCTAGTATAGATCTTGCTAAAAAAGGATTAACTGTAAGTCCTAATTTAGCTCAATATTTTCAAACTGGGTATGCTGGTGGAGATAAAAATAACAATCCGTTTCAACCAAATACCTATCAAAGATTAACAGCTTCTGAGGGAAGTAAATCAAAATATACAAAACCCGATGGATCAGTATATAAATTAGGTGAATTAATAAATATGTCTGATTATGCAGATTCCCTTAGTAGTATAGCTAATAATGGAGCGAGAGAATTTTATGAAGGTGATTTATCTAAAATTATTATTGAAGATATTCAGAAAAATGGTGGATTTGTCACTAAAGATGATTTTAAAAATTATAAACCAGATTTTGTTGAACCTTTAAAAATTCATTATTTAGATTATGTTATATCTTCTCCACCCCCACCAAATACAGGTATGTCTGTATTGCAAATGTTTAAATTAATTGAACCTTTTCAAAGTGAATTAAAAGAACACGGATCATTTGATTATTTACGAATATTATCAAATGCTATGTCTATTGCTCACCAAGATAGACTTGATTTTAATGCTGATCCAAAATATGTAGATATCCCTGTTTTACAAAAAATTTTAAATGATAAATATATTGATTCTAAAATTGAAGATATTAAAAATAACGTAATACCTAATTCAGGAAATACTGATAAAGGATCCACCACTCATGTAAATGTAGTTGATAAACAAGGAAATTGGGTTGGGATTACCCATACGCTTGGATGGGCATCAGGTGTTATAACTCCCGGACTTGGATTTATGTACAATAATGGAATGAATTTAGCTGATCCTAGGCCAGGAAATTTAAATTCTATTGCTCCCGGGAAAGCTAGAGGATCAAATATGGTTCCAACTGTTGTTCTAAAAAATAATAAACCAGTAATTATATGTGGTGCTCCTGGTGGAGCTGTAATTGTAAGTGCAGTATTTCAATCTATACTTAATGCAATAAATTATAATATGACACCAACAGAAGCAGTTTCTGCTCCAAGAATTCATACTGAAAGCGGAAAAGTATTTTTGGAAGCAAGAATAAGATCTGATTATATAAAAAAGTTAGCTGAATTAGGATTTGATGTTGTACAGGAACACTTTCCTTATAACCCTATGATGGCAAGAGCACAATTAATTGCCATAGATGAAACATCAGGAGAATTATCAGGAGGATCCGATCCAAGAGGTGGAGGCGTAGTATATAAAGTTTAAATGAAATTTTTTCATCTAATCAATTATAATTCTTTAATAATTTGTATATTCCTTTTATTAACTTCAATACTTTTATTTTCTTATTTATACAAAAGTAAATTTTTGATAATTGCGTCATTATTTGTTTTTATATTTTTCGCATTATTTTTCACTTTTAATAAAATTACACAACCTCATTCTTCTAAATATGATTATGTAAATAGTGAAATTATTGATAATCAAAATACACTAATTTATCTTTATAGTAATTACTGAGCTGCTTGTACAGCATATAAACCTTTCGTGAAAAGGTTAAAAGTCGATGTTAATGAGTATAATATTCATTTTGTACAATATGATATAGCAACTTTACAGGGCAAAGATTTCAGTAATATATATAACCATAAATCAGTCCCATCCATGTTCCTATTAAATCAGGATGGCGTAGTAATTAAGCAATGGAATAGATTACCGAAACTAAATCAAATATTAATATATATTAAATAATTTATAAATTTTTTAATCCAGGTATATTATTGTTACTAACTAGTTCTTGAAAATCTACTAAGCCTGATTCTTGCATAGCTTTAAGTTTGTCTAACTGTTCATCAATTTCATTACTTACTTCAGTATATACTCCATATGACTGATCTGTAGGTTTGAAATCAGCACTATCTAGAACTGGTAATAATCCAGCTAGTTTAACATTAAGCACAACAGGCGTATTTAGCCTGTCTCTTGCACCTTTATAATCTGTAAACACAAGTAAATTTTCAATATCTTTAAGTGTGTCAATTAATGTTTCCCCATCGGTTTTTATTTGATTATAATTTTCATTGTTTTCAGATCTTGAAATCCAATCAGAAATTTCAGATTGATTTTGCCTGATCACTTCTACACTCTTATGTAATTCAGATAATTTCTGGTTAACCTGTTGAATTAAATTAAACTGATCTTCAAAGTCTTTACTTGATGCTGATACTCTTGGATCTTTTATTAAAGTAATTTCAGTTTTAAGTGTATTCGATTTATTTTTCTTAGAAGTTATGATTTCTACAGTATAACTGCCTGGCAAAGCCATTGGGCCGATTAACCCTTCTGTTAACTTTTCACCTTCTAGTTTATAAGGACCCTCACAATACATATCCCATATAAATGTATTAAAACCTTTTTTAGGATTAAATTTGTTTTCTTTTTTAGAAGGTAAAAATGATTTTGTAATTTTTGTATTCTTATCATTTTTAATTTCATTTGAAAATGATTTTAATATTTTACCTTTATTATCTTTAATAATAAGTTCTGCTTGATCGACTTCATTATCTAAATAAAAATATATGGGTACACCCATAGGAGGATTCTCACCAGAATCTAAGTAATCAACATTGATTTCACCATCAGGATTTTTTGATTTTTCAATAAGGACAGGAGATCCTAATGATGCTGAATATGATTTACCATTATCAGGGCCTGAACTGAACATTCTAAAACCAAAAGGAGGTAATATTCTATATGTAGGAGCAGGTTTCAGTATAAAATTACCTTCGCCAATGTTATCATTAAGTTGCGATATCGCTGTAATATCGTCCAGAATCCAAAATGACCGTCCATGTGTAGCTACAACCATATTATTATCTTTGATATCAATATCATAAATTGGAACTACGGGTAAATTTGAATCTAATTTTGACCAAGTTTTAGCATCATCAAAACTTACAAATAGTCCGGTTTCTGTACCCACATAAAGTATGTTTGGATTATTTTTATCTACTCTTAAAACTCTTGTAATTTCATCTTGTGGAAAAGATTTATCAACTCGATTCCATGATTTTCCATTATCTGTAGTTTTATATATTATAGGTCTGTAATCATCTAGCATATTTTTTGTAGCCACAACATAAGCTGTTGAATCGTTATGAGGTGAAAGTTCAATACAGTGGATTCTTGCCCATTCAGGAAAGTCCTTAGGAGTTACATTATTCCATGTTTTTGCATTATCTTCAGTAACATGAATTAATCCATCATCGCTACCTGCCCACATCAGTCCTTTTTTATAAGGTGATTCCAAGAATGAATATATGGTACAGTATGTTTCTGCAGCAGATGTGTCTTTTGTAATTTCGCCTCCAGAAACAGCTTGTTTAGATTTGTCGTTAGTTGTCAAATCTGGACTTATTTCATCCCAAGTCTGCCCACCATTAACAGATTTAAATACTATATTTCCTGCTACATATAATGTTTCAGAGTCATGTGGAGAAAATTGAATAGGATATGTCCATTGAAATCTATATTTCATTTCATCGGCACCTTTCCCTGTATTTAAAAGAGGCCACACTGTAACTATTCTTACTTGTCCCGTAGAATGATCATATCTCAGCATATTACCACCACCACCAGGTGAACTTCCTATTGACCCTGAATAAACCAAATTTGAGTCTTCTGGGTCTGTAACTATATAACCACTTTCAGATGTACCTGTTATATAACAATCGGACCATGTAATTGCTCCTTGTTCTGTTCTGTATGGAACACTTATTGCAGAGTTATCTTGTTGAGTACCATAAACTCTATAAGGAAATTGATTGTCTGTATGTACGTGATAAAATTGTGATGTTTTTTGATTGTATATTGTTGACCATGATTCACCACCATTTAATGACACGTTAGCACCACCATCATTTCCTTGAATTAATCGATTGCTATCATTGGGATCAATCCAAATATCATGATTATCACCATGGGGAGTTGGTACTAATTCAAACGTTTTACCGCCATCTGTAGATTTATGACAACTATAGTTCATAACCCATACTGTATTTTCATCTGAAGGATCAGCAAAAATATGTTGATAATACCAGGGACGACCTTGTAAGTCTTGATCATCTGATACAAGAGCCCAGGTTTTACCATAATTTTCAGTTCTATAAACTCCTGTGTCAATTTCAGATTCTATTGTTGCCCATATTCTACCTTCTTTAGCTGGAGATATGGAAACACCCATTCTGCCTTTTAGTCCTTCAGGTAATCCAGGGTTTTTAGTTATATTTTCCCAATTGTCTCCTCCGTCAAATGATATATATATACCTGATTCAGGTCCACCGCTATCTAATCTCCAAAAACTTCTTTTGGCTTGCCAAATAGTAGTTATTAATATTCTGGGATTGCCAGGATCCATACTTAAATCTGCAGCTCCGGAATTATTACTAACAAATAATACTTTTTCCCAATTATCCCCTCCATCAGTAGATTTAAAGATACCTCTTTCTGAATTAGGTCCAAAAGCATGTCCTAATGCAGCTACGTATACAGTGTTGTGGTCTGTTGGATCTATTCTTATTCTAGATATATGTTTCGTATCTGTTAAACCTATATGAGACCATGTTCTTCCTGCATCAGTTGACTTATACACACCATCTCCAGGTGATACATTACCTCTAATACAAGCTTCACCAGTTCCTGCGTATAAGACATTTGGATCTGATTCAGAAATTGCTATCGCACCAATAGATGAAGTATTAAAAAATCCATCTGAAACATTTTTCCAACTAATTCCAGCATCGTCAGTTTTCCATACTCCACCTGCGCATGCACCAAAGTAATATTCATTGATATTTGTTGGATGACCGGTAACTGCAACAGTTCTTCCTCCTCTTGGTGGGCCTATATTTCTCCACTTAAGATTATTTATTACTTCATCTTTTAATATTTGTTTCATGATTTTCTCCCTTTTAATATATTTTTTTACAGACCTACAGCTTGACCATCTTTTCTAGGTTCAGAACCGGCAATCATTATATTACCATTTGTTTCAATAATCTGACCACCTCCAAACATTGGAGAAGGATCATTAACAATTATTTTATGTCCATAATTTTTTATTTGATCTATTATTGAATTATCAAATATTGATTCTAATAACACTGTATCTTTCTTTACATCTTTTTCCGTATCATCCCAAGGTATCACACTAAATCTGGGCATATCCAAAGCTAATTGAGGTGAATGTTTTTTATCTATTAGATTTGATAGAACTTGAAAGTGTCCTTGTGCTTGTTGCATACCCCCCATAACGCCATAACAATATTTAAGATTATTATTTTTTGTATTGGTTACCATACCCGGTATTAAAGTATGAAATGGTCTTTTGTTAGGTTCTAAATAATTAGGATGATTTTTATCTAAACTAAAACTAGAACCTCTGTTTTGCAATGCTATACCAGTATCAGGAACAATAATTCCTGATCCAAAACCTTGATACAGGCTATTTATAAATGAACAACCGTTACCGTCTTTATCCACAGCAGTTACATATACAGTATTACTTGTATCAACTTTTACAGTGGGTTCATATGAAACAGCTTTATTTTTATCTATATACATACGTTTTTCAGAAGCATAATCTTTTGATAATAATTGTGGTAATACATGTTTGGTAATTTCAAAATCAGTGATATTAAACAATCCGTCTGAGAATGCTGCTTTAACAGATTCTATTTTCAAATGTAATTCTTTAACAGGATCAGAAGTTTCAGTGTTGTTAAAACCTTCATATATATTTAAAGCCATAAGAACATTTAATCCTTGAGTATTTGGGGGGCATTGCCATACTGTATAATCTCTGTATTCTGTAGAAATAGGTTCAACCCAATCAGCCTGATGATTACTTATATCATTTGTGGTTATCCATCCTCCTAGTTTTTGAAT
Source organism: uncultured Dehalococcoidia bacterium (assembly GCA_964436345.1). Lineage (GTDB taxonomy): Bacteria > Chloroflexota > Dehalococcoidia > Lucifugimonadales. The sequence goes on along the minus strand of CAYTCC010000024.1, from coordinate 6,658 downwards.
ATGTTTAGAGATTTTATTAGCTGTATCACCTTTATAAAATCCATCTACACCATAATCCATTATCAATTTTAATGATTTTGCTAAAGAAGGTAATTTTTTTATTGAAGCAAATTTTGGAGGCCCAGGATTTAAGAATTCAGGATATTCTGATTCTTCTTGAATTTTATTTATAGAACCAGCCCATCCTTCAGCAATCACTTCACTTACAGGAAAACCATTTAATGCATAATCATATGCAGGTTCAATAATAATCTTTAAATCTAAATTTCCAAATTTGTTAACTATAGTATCCCATCCCATTACTGCTCCTGGAATTGAAACAGAAAATGGCGATGTCGCTGGAATATGATTCAAACCCATTTCAATTAATTGTTCAGGATTTGCTAATTCTGGGGATCTACCGCTTGAATTAAGAGCGTATACTTTTTGTTCATCTGCATTGAAATAAAGCGCGAAAACATCCCCTCCTATTCCTGTGGACATAGGTTCAACAACATTTAATACTGCTGCCGCTGCTACGGCTGCATCTACTGCACTTCCTCCTTTAGCTAAAATATCTGCCCCTGCTTTGGCAGCCAAAGGCTGACTAGTTGATACTACTCCTTTGTTAGATAAAATATTTGATCTTCTTGAATTAAATTTCATAAATATATTTCCTTTTCAATTATTTGAATTTATATCATTATATTTTGACTTCTGATATCCTTGAATCATTAATTTTTGTACTTAATTCTTCAAGAATATTAACAATTGCATTAACAATCCCTTTTTCAGATAGTATTGGTAAATCCTCATTAGCGAGAATTGGTTCTTTCCCAATATATTCATCCGTAAAAGGAATATGAATAAATAAATATTTTGTATTTAAATTTTCATTATTAATTTTATGTTGATTCCAATAAAAATTTGCATTACACATAAATTTTCCAGCATTATCGGATATTGCTGATGAAACATGTTTGTTAGATAGAATTTCAAGATCCGTTAAATTTAATGTATTTAATAAATTGTCACCATTTGGGATAATTGGATCACCCTTTATAATAAGCCCATCATTATCTGGTGCAATCGAGTTGTATTCATTTTGAGCTACTGATTCTAGATTTAATGAAGTTCTAGATGCTCCAAGACCTAAACTGAGTATTATATCTGGATTACTTTTATATAAATCATAAACCTCTTCTTTAATTGTTGAATACTTACACTGCATTACTTTTGTAGATAAATTTATAATATTTGAATTTATCAATATCTTTTCTACTTTTTTAGATACAGATATAGTTGGGTTATATTTATATTTATAAAACTGTTCAAAACTAGTTAGTAATACATTGATTTTGTCTGACATTGTTTTTCCTTTATAAATTTAATATTTTATAAACAGCTTCTTGAATTGAATTTTTATCTAACCCATAGTATTCATATAAATCTTTTTGATCCCCAGATTGGCCAAATTCTGTTATCCCAAGAGATATAGATTTTACTCCTAAAGCAGATCCAATCCAACTTAATGCGTGAGGATGACCATCAATAATACTTAAAGATGGTAAATTAGTATGATTTCCTAAAATTTTTAATAAATGACTACCGTTCAAGCTATTATTATGAAAATTTCTATATAAGGGGCCCGGACCTGTGATATTAATTAGGTTAGATGATATACCTTCTTTTAAAAGTTCTTTTTGTGCTTCAATAACTTCTGAAAACATAGCTCCCATACTAAATAAATTTACTTTATATTCAGTTGAATCATTAGATATATTAGAATTAAAAAGATAAGCGCCATTAATGACATCTTCACGTAATAAATCCATATCCTTTTTATTATTATATTCATTAAATAAATCTTGATTTAATCTTGATGTTGTTAATCTTAGATATAAAGAAGATATTCTGTTAGATACATTATTGATACCATTAAGAAAAATCCATTCTAATTCTTTTCCAAAAGCAGGTTCGTAATAATCAAGTTCAGGCATTTCCATTCCTATTGATGGTGTTATTAAACTTTGATGTAATCCACCTTCAGGACTTAAAGAAATACCAGATGGAGTTCCGATCATAATGAATTTAGAACCTGAATAAACTCCAAAAAACAAAGCATCTAAACCTCTCCGAACAAAAGGATCATATAAAGTGCCTATGGGAATTAAAGTTGAACCAAATAATTCTTCGGTTAATCCCAATTGACCTAAAGCCATAAATAAATTATTTTCAGATATACCTAATTCTATGTGTTGCCCTGATTTAGACATTTCCCAATTTAGAGCTCTAACTAAATCTTCTTCTGGCAATTCTGTGGCCTGATGAGATTGCCATATTCCCATTTTATTAATCCATCCTCCCAAGTTTGTAGAACTAGCAACGTCTGGACTAATTGAGACGAATTTATTTCGTATATTTTCTTCCAATCTTGAATTTTCAGTCATTAATAAACCAAATATTTGCTGAGAAGACATCATGTTTTTGTAATCATTTTTAAATGATTTCGGAAAATCAATGCTAAAATCTTTATCAGGAATATTTCTGGTTAATTTACTTTGTATTTCTATACATTTATTATCCTCGGGACTTCCTTCATTAAATTTTGCCCAAATATTGTCATTATCTATATTTAAATTTGATGATAATTCATTAATTTGGGAATCATTTAAAATAACAGAATGATTTTGCGGATCTCCAACAGATGGTAAATTCCATCCCTTTAAAGTATAAGCAAATATGACCGTTGGTTTTTTGGATTTTGAAGCTTGTTTAAACGCTTTATCTAAACAATAAAAATCATGTCCTCCTAAATTACTAAATATGTCATATAGTTGCTCTTCATCAAAATCTGATATTAATTTTTCCATAGATAATGAATCTTTAACACTTTTAGGAAGCCATTCTCTTAATGCTTCAGATTTTCTTAGTAATCTTTGATATAGTTCATTTGGCATATCATCTATAGCATCTTTCATCAATTCACCATTGGGTAAATTAAAAACATCTTCTAATTTTTTACCATATTTTGCATCTATAACATTCCATCCATTAGCTTCAAACATCTTACGCCAAGTTTTGACTCTTATAAATGGAATAATTCTATCTAAACTTTGTCTGTTTAAATCAACTATCCAAATAACATTACTTATATCTTCCATGGTTGGGTCAGCAATTGCTTCCCATATAGTTCCTTCGTCTAATTCGGCATCACCCAATAAACTGATGAATCTTGCATTGTTCAAATCTTTATTAAGCAATGAATGATCTTTTAGATACTTATGAGAAATTGCAGCAAAATTTGGTGCAATTGATCCTATTCCTACAGATCCACCAGAAAAATCAACAAAATCAGGATCTTTTGTTCGGCTAGGATATGATTGTAATCCATGTAATTCTCTAAGGGATGTTAGATATTTTTTATCTAAATTATCAAGCAAATATTGTATGGCATGAAAAACTGGTGATGCGTGTGGTTTAACTGAAACATAATCATATTTTTCAAGATATTCAAAATATAAATATGTAAGAATTGTCACAACAGAACTACTGGAAGTTTGATGACCACCGACTTTCAAATCACTTCGATTCGTTCTTACAGTATTAGCATGATTTACTAATTGGATAGACAGCCATAAAATTCTATCCTGGATGGATTCTAAGGTCTTTATATTCACTATTAATAAATTTATTAATTAATAATAAATAATATAGCAAATGTAAGGTTTAATTATCTATATCAGACTGCTTCTTTTTGAAGGATAGCATAACCAAAAGGTCCTTCTGGGAAATCTGCTGTAATTATTCTATCTAATAAATAACCAGCATCATCACCACAATTCAATAAGTGTTCAAGTTTTATATCAAATCGTTCTTCGTCATCATACATAGGCCCAATAGCTATTACTTTATATTTTGGCCTGTTAATCTCAAAATCCAACATAATTACCTTACTATTATTTGAATCGAATGCTAAACTCTATAATCCATCATTGCAATATATATAAAGTTCTTAATAAAATGAAATTTATCGTAGCAGCTGACACTCAAATAGGTTTATATTCACATTGTAGCAATATAAAAAATAAGTCTGAAATTAGAACAGATTCAAAAGAATTTGTAAAATTAGATTTTTTAAATTTAAAACCTACCACTTCATTTGATTTTGAGATATCAAATTTTAACAAACTCAGAATTGCATTAAATGACGAAAATTTCTTATTTCTTACAATCTTAGGTGATTTGATAAATGATTCAGATAATCAAAACCAATTAAATGCATTTCAGAAAATTATTAAAAATTTCAATATAGACAGTAAAATTTATTTAGTACCAGGGAATCATGATGTTTGTATACCTGCTAAAGAAGATAAAGTATCTGAATTTTCCTTAAATCTATATAGAGAAAGATTTGGCCCGGATTATTATAAAATTGAACATGATAATTTGAAATTAATTTTTTTAAATTCCTCAATCTTTAGAAATCATAAAAAGTTTCTTAATGATTATAACAATCAATTAAATTTACTAAAAGATGCTCTATATGATTATGATGAAGATTTATTTATTTTCATGCATCATCCTTTATATGCTGAAGATGTTAATGAAAATAAAAATACTTGGAACATTGATAAAGAAACAAGGGTTGAAATCATTGATATTTTAAGTAATCATAATAAATCTGTAAATATCTTCTCTGGACACATGCATCAAAATAAAATAAACAATTATAAAAATATTAAAAATATAATTGTTTCAAGTATAGGTGTCCCTTTAGGTAATGATCCATCTGGTTATTATAAAGTTAATTATCAAAATAAAAACCTTAATTATAAATTTGAATTATTAGGAGGCTAGAATGTTTAAAACAAAAGCTGCTGTATTATACGAAGCAAAAAAACCATTACAAATAGAAACATTAAATCAAGAAGAACCAAGACATGGAGAAGTAAGGGTAAGAACATCAGTGGCTGGAATATGTGCATCTGATCATCATTATATGATAGGAGACAATAAAATGCCTATGCCTGTCGTTTTAGGGCATGAGGGATCTGGATATGTTGATTCTGTTGGCCCGGGTGTGCAAAATTTTAAACCTAGAGATAGAGTTATCACTGCTTTTATATCAGGATGTGCTAATTGCTCATATTGCTTAAGTGGATTTGTAAATTTATGTACTACAAGTACTGCATTAAACACAAAACAATATGATGGGACTTTAAGATTAAAAAAAAATGGGAACTCAATTCATCAAATGCAAAAATTGGGTTTGTTTTCTGAATACTTAATTTGCCCTCAACAATCTTTATATTTATTACCAGATGAAGTACCTATGGATGTAGCAGCTTTAATAGGATGCTGTGTTACTACTGGGGTTGGTGCAGTTCTTAATCAACAAGCCTCAAAACCTGGCATAGATATTGTGGTATTTGGTTTAGGAGGTGTAGGCTTAAGTGCAATAATGGGTGCGAAAATTTTAAACTGTAATAATATAATTGCAGTAGATATAAAGGACCATAAATTAGAATTTGCTATGAAATTTGGTGCTACACATACAATAAATTCATCAAAATCTGATCCAATTAAAGAAATTATGTCTATTACAGGAAATGGTGTAGACATGGCATTTGATACTTTTGGAAGAGGTTCAGTTACAAATCAGGCCATAGAGGCTACAAAACGTAAAGGAACAACAGTAATTGTTGGATTAGCGCCAATTGGTGACACTGTAAATGCTGATATGATCGGATTATGCAGAGATCAAAAGACATTAATTGGAAGTTTCTATGGTTCAATTAGTCCGCATGAAAGTTTTAAACAGATAATAAAACATTATTTAAAAGGTGAAATTGATATAAGGGCATTAGTAGAGAGAACTTATAAATTAGATCAAATAAATGAAGCTTTTAATGATCTAGAAAATGGATTAGATGGACGAGGTATTATAATATATCCTAATTAAATTAATCTACAATACGTTGAAAAGTTTTTTGTAATCTTTCAGTAGCTTCTTTTAATTCTTCTAAAGAAGCTTTGCTAAAAGCCATTCGAACATGAGAAGTCCACTTATTTTCATCACGATCAGTATAAAATAGAGATCCAGTGGGAAATAAGATTCCATCTTCAGCTGCAGCTTGCTTTAATTCCTTATTTGTTACACCTTTGATTGAAACCCAAAGAAAAAAACCTCCTGTTGGTTTATGGAATTTCACATATGGTTCGCAATTATTAATTAAATTTTCAGTAAAACATTCCATTTTTTCTCTATATATCTCTCTCATATGGTTAACATGATCTGCAAGGAGATTAGTAGAAAGATATAAAGAAAGTGCTCTATGAATTAAAGGGCTATTTCCCATATCAAATCTAGTTTGTGAACAAGCTTGAATTATTGATTCGTGTGCTTGTATCCACCCTACCCTAATACCTGTTGAAATTATTTTACTGAATGTTCCGAGTTTAATAACTTTATCATTATTATCTAATGAAAATAACGGTGTTGGTTGGTTGTTGTTAAAATATAATTCAGAATAAGTTGCATCTTCTACTATAAATATATCTTCTGATGAAGCAATTTTACATAATTCAGTTTTTACTTTGTCAGAAGTAAGAATGCCTGTTGGGTTATGAAAATCAGGTATTGTATAAATAAATTTAATATTTTTACCTTTATTTT
>CAYTCC010000023.1:0-19098 GCA_964436345.1 uncultured Dehalococcoidia bacterium | reverse complement strand
CACCCTATCGGAAAATTCTTGATATGTATATGAACGATCTCCATATTTAATTGCGGGTTTATTTGGGTATACATAAGTACTTCTTTCCAAAAATGATATAGGTGTTAATTTTGAGTAATGAACATTATTTTTCATGATACTCCTACTAAAATATTTAAATTACCTTTATATACAGATAAAACTCTGTTATTTTATTAAGTGAATTTGACTATAAAGGTTTTTGAAATTGAAAGCAATCGACATGCACGTACACATTCCAAGGCAGCCTGGATTACCTCCTTCTCATATGGAAAATACTTTACGAAACTTCTTCAATGCTCATGGCAATAATGAAACTATAGATAATATAGCAAATATATATAGGAAATTAGATATGATGGCTCTCTTACTTTCGATAGACTCAGAAACTACAACAGGAGAAGTACCTGATTCTAATGACTATATTTCCAGTGTTGTGAAAAATCATCCTGACGTATTCATAGCTTTTGCTGCTATAGATCCATGGAAAGAAAAACAAGCTATAGAAGAATTAGAGAGATCAGTAGTCGATCTAGGTCTTAAAGGGTTAAAGTTACATCCAGTTCAACAAGCTTTTAATCCAAATGATGAGAAATTTTATCCTCTTTACCAAAAATGTTCAGATTTATCTGTACCCGTACTTTTTCATTGCGGAATGGCAGCATCTGGTGCAGGTACTCCAGGAGGTGGAGGGTTAAAATTAAAATACAGTGCGCCTATTCCAGGAATGGATGACGTTGCAGCTGATTTTCCAGATTTAACTATCATATTAGCTCATCCCGGTTGGCCTTGGATAAATGATCAAATTGCAGTAGCTTTACATAAACCTAATGTATATATCGATCTTTCAGGGTGGCTTCCAAGGTACATTCCTAAAGAACTTATACATGAATCAATTACAAGGCTTAATCACAAAATATTATTTGGATCCGACTACCCTTTTATTACTCCAGAGAGATGGTTAAACGATTGGAAGAAATTAGATATTTCTGAAGAATTAGAAGAAAATATATTTTTAAATAATGCTTCAAAAATATTGGGTATTTAAAAATTAAGATTTTTTTCTAATTAAAATACCTAACAACTCAAATTTAGGAAACATAAGAATAGAAATTATAATTCCAAAAACAGCGGCTATACTTGCTGAAAAATAAACATATCTGAGACCATTATTTAGATTTTCTCTGGAAGATTGAAGATCCTTATTAAATAATTCTATCTTATCCGAGGCCATATATTTTTCTTTAATTTCTTCTATTTTGTCTATTGAAGAAATATTATCAGGATTATATATATATTCTCTGGGAGGCTCAAAATTGTAAGTAGTCATATTCAATAATAAAATAACTCCAAGTATCGCTGTCCCAAATGCATTTCCAAATATTCTTGAAAATTGAAGCCATGTAGTAACAACACCAATTTTATTTTCTGGAAGCTTATTTTGTATAGGGACTATATATGCAGCAATAGTTCCAGAAAAACCAAAACCTACAACAAAAGCTATGATTAATAATAAATTAAAACTTATATCCAAATATGTATAACCAGAAATTAAAAAAGCAATTGCAGTTAAAGTAAATCCGATCAAAGATATAGGAAGTTGTAATTTTTCATGTGAAATAAAAAATCCAAAAAAACTTGAACCTAAGGCAATTCCAATAGCGTAAGTCATTAATGGAATTGATGCCTGTGATAAAGAATATCCGTATACTGTCACTAAAGAAAGCGGTAAAAACACACTCCAGGTCACAAATGCGCTGACAAGAAATACAGATCCAAGGGAACCCCCTATAAAAAATTTATATTTAAATAAACTTAAATCTATAAGTGCATTTTCTTTTTCTTTATTTTCTATATATATAAATAAACCTAAAGATCCGAAAGAGGCTAAAAACAAAATTATAGAATTTATATATATGTAAGAATTGTCTTGGACAATATTTGAAATCCCAATAAGAAAACTACTAACAAAAAATATAAAAACTATTGTCCCTTTATAATCAAATTTTCTTGAGATTGTTTTTTCATGATTTGGGAAAACTATAAATATTGCTGTCATTAAAATCAAAGATAAAGGTAAATTAAAAAAGAAAATCCATCTCCATCCAATAATTTCACTTATATAACCTCCCATAATCGGACCAACCATTGTTCCCACTGTAAAACTTGCTGTAGCAATTCCAACCCATTTTCCTCTTTCATTTGGATTCCAAAGAGAGGCTGTCATTATCCAAATAATACCGTATACTCCTCCTATTCCAGCACCCTGCAATGTTCTGAAAACAATAAGAGAAAACATCGAATTACTTAAACCACAAAATAAAATTGCAACAGTAAATATTAATAAAAAAGAGATTATTATTTTTTTAGCCCCATACAACTCATATAACTTCCCTGTTATAGGTGAGCAAATTGCAGCAGTTAAAGCAGTGCCAGAAAAAATCCATGAATAATATTTAAATCCACCAAGATCTGCTAATATAGATGGCCCGGCAATCGAAACAATGGTTTGATTAATAGTTACTATAAATAAACAGAATAATAAAATGATCATTATTCTAATTTTTATACTTTTTTGTAGAATTACTAAGTTATTTATTTTAAATGCCTTTTTAGATTTTCCTAAGCAAAATAAGAAATAGCCAATGGAGTTAACCTCCCATCTACAGTAACATACTCTCCTGGTTCCATTTTCTCTAATTCAAAGGACAGATATTTCCCCCAAGATCTATCTTGATATACTTGATCATCAGGATAATCTACAATTCCACCGCATGGCCACCCATAACAATAATTCATTACCCCTTTTGATGGTAATATAATCTCAGAACTAACTGTTCCACCACGTCCGTCACGATTTGGGTTTTTGGTATGTCCATGAGCACAAATAGACCACCCAGTATCAGTTAATGTAGAGTGATCACTAAAACAAGACTCTAAAAATGTAATATCAATTTTACCGTTTCTTTCACTCATCAGATTAAATATTCTTTCAAATCTCACAATTGTGGAATCAGAGACATGTGGCTTTCGAGAGATATTAATCATATGTTCTGAAATCCAATGATTTGTTCTTCCTATCCATCCATCTGTAGTACAAGTTTCAATATTTAAAGAACGTGTACTTACTTCAATCAAAGCAATTTTCCCTGAAGAATCAGCAAATAAAAAATTCCCGTGAATTGCTCTCGGAAAAGATTCAAGTAATCCAATTGCATCTTCAACAGAGTCAGCTTCACTCAGTAGTAATTGTCCAAACTGATAAAATGGTACTCCTATTGCCTGAGAACTAATTGGTTCAATAGCAGGGTCAGGACCTGCTGCAGACCAGGTATATGCAAAACCTTTATCATTTAATCCACGTGTATGCATATTGTTAAAATCTGGAATTTTGCTTGTATCTCCTGAGATTATTTGAGTTGCAATAAATTTGTGCCCATTATTTGGAGATACAACAACAAGTTTTGTTCTTGTGGTAAATGGATCGTCACTTGTGCTTCCTATTATGGAGTTCCCATCAAAGCTAGCAGATCCGGTAGCTCCCGCTGTAGTGCAATTATCGTAAAGATTTTGAAAATTTCTTCTAATCTCTGACATTACTTGATCCTATTTTAACGTTAAATCTTTTCTTCTTTAATTTTTTTAGATCCACTAGTTATATGGACATTATAATATCTAATTGATATAGTGTGCACTGCATTTAATCTTTATTTATTTATTCAAAACCTTTTATGTGTTTTTATGGAAATTAGAAATATAGCAATAATTGCTCATGTAGATCATGGGAAAACAAGTATTACTGATGCTTTAATGCGTCACACTGGTGCTACAAAAGATTCACTCTCTACTATGGATAGTAATGACTTAGAACAAGAAAGAGGTATCACAATTTATGCAAAAAATGCATCAATGTTTTATAAAGGAACTAAAATTAATATTGTTGACACTCCCGGGCATGCTGATTTTGGTTCTGAAGTTGAAAGAGTTTTAAGATCAATTGATTCTGTATTGCTAGTAGTTGATGCTCAGGAAGGCCCAATGCCACAAACAAAATTTGTTCTTAAAAAATCATTAGAATTAGGCCTAAAACCTTTAGTTATATTAAATAAAATCGACAAAGATGCTGCAAGGCCAAAGGAAGTTATAGATGAAATATTAGAATTATTTATGGACCTTGGTGCTAATAATGAACAATTAGATTTTGAAATCATATATACAACCGGTAAAGATGGAGTCTCAAAATTTGAATTGGAAGATGAAACATTAGATATGACCCCTCTTTTAGATTCTATTTTATTAAATATAAAACCATCAAATTCTGAAAGCGACTTACCATTACGGATGCAATGTTTTAATTTAGATTATGATAATTATCTTGGAAGACTCGCTATAGCAAGAATTTACGAAGGAACTTTAAATGAAAAGGATTACTTATATGTAATTCAAGATAAAGGATTAATGCAAAAACGTCAGGTTACAAAAATATTTACCTTTGAAGGATTCTTAAGAAAGGAAGTAAAAAAAGCTTATGCGGGAGATATAGTATTAGTAGCAGGATTTCCTGAAATATATATCGGAGATACAATCACGGAAAATGAAGAATCTAAATCACTTCCAGATATTTCTGTTGATGAACCTACTATTTCACTTGGATTCATGGTAAATGACTCTCCATTTTCAGGAAAAGAAGGGAAATTTGTAACTAGTTCTCAAATTAGAGAAAGATTAGAAAAAGAACTAGAAGTTAATGTAGGAGTCAAAGTAGATTTTTCAAAACCAGATAAATTTACTGTTTATGGTAGAGGTGAAATGCATATAGCAATTTTTCTTGAAAATATGCGTAGAGAAGGTTATGAAGTTCAAGTATCACAACCAAAAGTAATACTTAAAACAATAGATAATAAAGTACACGAACCGTTTGAAGAACTAACTGTTGATATACCTGAAAGAATGTCTGGGGTAGTTATTGAAAAAATATCTAAACGAAAAGGCATTATGAATGAAATGAAAACTACAAATGCTAACACTAGAATAGTTTTTGAAATTCCCACAAGAGGCCTTCTAGGATTTAGAACAGAATTTATTGTAGATACACGAGGAGAAGGAATAATGTCTTCGAGAGTTATAGGCTTCAGAAAACATATAGGAGAAATAAAGAGAACTGAAGTGGGAGCAATGGTTTCAATGGCAGAAGGGAAAGCTTTAGGTTATGCATTATATAATTTACAGGACCGTGGTACTTTATACATTGGGCCTAATACTCATGTTTACAAAGGAATGGTTATAGGAAATGTAAGTAAAGGAACAGATTTAGAGGTTAATCCAACAAAAGGCAAACAACTTACTAATATGCGTGCTTCCGGAGCTGATGATTCATTAAATTTAACTCCTCCAATTAAACTAACTTTGGAACGTGCTTTAGAAATTATGAGTGATGAATTATTAGAAATAACACCACAATCAATCCGGTTAAGAAAAGCATAGTCTGAAATTTATATTAATTCCAGAATGAATTAAAAAACCAAATTAAATTCCATATTGTTTTTTAAATACAATTTATATAACATTCTTCTTATGAAATTTTCTTTTATATTCTTATTTTGCTTTGTTATTTTTGCTTGCAATGCGAATTCGTCAAATACAAGTCAAATAGATGACTCTGTTCCACAAACTTCAAATTTGAAAATTACAAAAAATCAATCTGTAGAAAAAAATACAGAAAGTAAATCTGATCAATCAGCTCAACCCAAAAATATAAAAAGTAAATCTGATGTTGACTTAAATAATAAAAATACTAATTCTGACGATTTGATTTTGTATATACAAAATCAAATTTTAAACGCGATAAATAATAATACAGTAAACAGTCTTAATCCATCCAAACTATGTGCAGAAATCCCTTCTGATAAAAAAAATAATTGTAATAGATATGCCACAACGCAAATACAAAATGCTAGGGCTAAAAATTCAACTAATACTAATAACAATACTATAACATCTACATCAGAAAGTGAAAAATCCCTTCCAAATATAACTCATTTTGCAAAAAATAAAAGTGATAGATTTTTTGTTGACTTTGATGATATTGTTGCAGGGCACCCTTATGTTGGAGCTAGAAGCCCTAGCCCACATAATGATGCTCAAGTATATTTTTCAAATACAGACCAAAGGTGGATTAATGCAAAAAAACCTTCTGATTACCCACCTATTTATGCTGTAGCTGATGGTTATATTAATCTTCCTGAAATATCATTCTATAATGTGGTTGACCACTCAGACTCAGATCCTCCTTGGTGGCATGTAGCTTATGCTTTTACTTTAAAAATAGCTAAAAACGATAATAATTATGTAGAATTTATATATCAAATGGAACCATATATGATACCCGGTATTATAGACAAACCAAATGATTTCTATAAACAATTTGTGCTAGTTACAAATGGTCAATATGTAAAAAAGGGGGATATATTAGCATATATGTATGTCCCATCTTTTAGCGAAATGGTGGGGGATAAAGGAACATCTTCACATATTGCATTCTCTTTAATTAAGCAACCAAGAACTGTATATGTACCTGCTATTTTTTCAGAAGAAGTGGTTAGCAAATTCGCTGATGTGTACAGAAATCCCAAAGAAGGATGGGAGAGTGAAAGTTTTGGGTTTGATTGGAATAGAGGAAGAGGTCTTCCTAATGGAATGGGTTGGATGATTAGTGGTGAGGAAAATCCATTTGGTGATAATCCTGTAGATGTCTTGATATATGATGGAATCAAAGATACAGAATTAGATTCTAGAGCAATGGTATATCCCAAAGACTTAGGGTTTAAATCAGCAAATTTGATATATAGTAAATATGGATGGGGCAACACAATTATAGAAAATATTAAAATTGAAGAAAATTGGCAATTTCTATTTTCTGGAATTGGTGGTCCAATGAAAGTTGTTTTTAGATTAGAAGAAAACGGAAAATACAGAGAAAGCAAAGTGGTTGAATTGCGATCAGGGCAAAATTTTAATTTGACTCATCAACATCAAAACAACTTTTTAAAAAATTCTGATGTATTTTCTATATTAATTACAGATCCAAATAATTGGGGATGGAGCTTAGCTTTTGCAAATAAGGAAGCTGAATTCATCGCACCTGGAAGCACAAGAGACATATCTCTCAAATGCCCTCCTGGATGTCCGCCTAGCCCAAATCCTTATAAACTCAAAAAATAAAGACGGATCTCCATAATATTATCTTTCATATAATTTTGCATTTTCAGTAAAATCAACAGTATCATCTTTTGATTTCCCAATAAAAACCTCTGATTTCAATAATCTGTTTTCTAACATTTGAAACATTATAATTCCTTTAGAATCTCCCCAATATTGAACACCATAAACATCGTCTTCTTTTTTTGGTTCTACCCACCACTCATAATTATAATCATTTTTATACTTTCTCTCTTGATAAAGTTCATAAATCACAGTACCTGAATTAACTTTAACTTTAACAGGATCAATATTCCCTTTAATTAAAAAAGCATTATCATATACTTCTAAATGTCCAATCCCTACCCTCCAATAAGAAGGGTCTAGTTCATGAGGTGCAACTGATAAATGTCCTATCCAATAATTTTGCCAATTATTTCCACTATATCCATTGGTACCTTGTTCAAACCAATTCCCAGATAAAGTTCCATCAATATCGTAATCAATTTTACCAGCCTGTGGTTTAATAGTTCGTAACATTTTTTTTAATAATTTTTTACTAATCTCTTTAGGGAAATACTGGAATGGATCAACCGTATGTACTTTCCAATATTCGTTCCCATATATAGATGGTGTAATAAATCCAGGTAATACTATTTCATAATCATAAACTCCAAAATCTAATGTCTGTCCTCCCACATATCCTAATAATTGCCCTGCTTTAATTATTAATCCATTAAATTCTTTACCAGAATTTTTATCCTCATAAGCTTTTTCAATTTCAGGTAGAACTGAAGTCATTAAATCAAAGTAACTAGTAAATGTGCAATTATGAGCAATATCCAATCTCCAATCTGCAAAATCTTTTTTTTCACCAGTGTCAGTCATTATTTCTCTTTTTCCAATTTCATAAATAATTCCATCTTGTATTGCACGAACTTCATATATATCAGGACCTAAATCTCTATTAAAAGGTTCAAAATACATGTGATCAATAGGGGTAATATGAGCTCCAACTACTTGTCCATATGGGGTCATGAATTTTATATCATCTGGATTCATAGGGGAATTTGCGAATGATACAGGTCCTGATCCTTCACAATGACGTCCCCATGAACCCGCGTATTTATGAACTACTTCATGTAATTTTATTGGAGACCCATCTTTATTTTTTTTGTTTAATGTCAATGACTGACCATCATCTTGATGCTGATCTTTGTCAGTATTTTTTGAATCTGTAACTACCCCAGATGTATCAACTATAATTTCTATTTCATTACAAGAATTTTCAATACATTCTTGTAAAATAACTAAAGTTTTCGCTTCTACGGGAGAATAAATCTCAAATTCAAAATTATCTTTGCCATCCCATCTATCCTTATATGTCCATTTCAAACTTGATTTCACTGCAGTACGATGACTCTCACAGAATATTTTGGATTTTTGGGAATCAAGTGAACAAGTAGCTGAAAGTTCTTTAGCTAAATTTTCTTTTGATGGTAAAACTTTACTGTCACCATGCTGCTGATCTTTGCCAGTATTTTTTGAATCTGTAACTAACTCAGATGTATCAACTATAATTTCTATTTCATTACAAGAATTTTCAATACATTCTTGTAAAATAACTAAAGTTTTCGCTTCTACGGGAGAATAAATCTCAAATTCAAAATTATCTTTGCCATCCCATCTATCCTTATATGTCCATTTCAAACTTGATTTCACTGCAGTACGATGACTCTCACAGAATATTTTGGATTTTTGGGAATCAAGTGAACAAGTAGCTGAAAGTTCTTTAGCTAAATTTTCTTTTGATGGTGAAACTTGATTAACCGTCTTTGCATCTGAATGTTTAATTACTTCCTTTTCTACTTCTTCAATATCATTTGAAGACCCTGAACAAGCAAAGAGAATCAACGGTAAAAGAAAAATTATTTTCAAAAATACTATTTTCATAATTAATAACCTGTTTTGTATAATCAATTATAACTATTTAGACCAAGCTTGTTATATTAAGTTCATGCAAGTGCAAGTCATATATTAGATATTTGATTAATAATTTAATTTCAATCATAATAAAAAATACTTTTTATGAGAATGGAGGATATATGAGCACGTCAAGTAATTTTAATTTTGATAATCTATGGTCAGGAAAATCAACTGACGCTGAAAGGTCAATAGTCAATCACGCAAAATATGATTTTGCTATCGCTTACCCACCTTTTGAAGCAGTCCCTATGTATGGTTTGATAGACGGGTTAAAATCTAAAGTTGATGCAGATTTAGAAAAAGTTTCTATTGAAATGGCATACTATCCCCATGTTCAAGGAGATGAATCTCTTAGAGAATTTACTGCAAATAAAATATATGGTGATAGAGGTATTAAAGCTGACAAGGATTCCATCGTTTTATGTAATGGTTCGGGAGAAGCAAATGGATTAATTATCCAGGCACTTATTAATCCTGGAGATTATGTAATTACAGAAGAATATGTATACATGGGTACTACAAAACAACTTGCATACTATGAAGCAAATATAGTCGGATCTCCCATGGATGAGCAGGGATTAATACCTGATAAATTAGAAGATACCATACTAGATATAAAAAACAAACATGGCGTGATACCAAAGATGCTTTACACAATCCCTGAACATCAAAATCCAACAGGGTCAACTCTTCCTAAAGCCAGACGAATTGAAATAATTAATATTTGTCACAAGTATGGAATTCCCATTCTTGAAGATGATTGTTACATAGATAATAGATTTGAAGGTTCCCCTGAACCAGCTTTTGCTTCTTTAGATGATTCTGGAATGGTCATCTATGTCGGTACATTTTCTAAACTTATAGCCCCTGGTCTAAGGATGGGTTATTTTACTGCTAGTCCTGAAGTTATAGATAGAGCTTTGTCTGTAAAACCAGGTTCCGGACCTAACCAATTTACTGCTTACGCAATTGACGGATTTCTAAGAAGTAACCTTGAAACACATAAAAATACTTACGATAAAATCTTGAAAGATAAAAAAGAAGCTATGGAAAAAGGTTTATTGGAAGCATTTTCAAATACTAACGCAAAATGGTCATCTCCTCAGGGTGGATGTTACACATGGTTTGAAATGACGGACGGTACTAATATCTCTGAGGTTAGAAATGAAGTTTTTAATAGAGGAGTTGGTTACATAGCAGGAGATATGTTCGCACCTAATGGCGATGGTCAGAATATGGCTAGGCTATGCTTTGCGTTTGAGCCTGTAGAAAAAAATTACGAAGGAATAATCGAACTTGCTTCTATATTCAAAGACCTAAATGTTATTTAACAAACTATCCAAAAAGAGAACACATAATGAAAGAATTTAGATTTTGGCAAGTTGATGCATTTACTAAAGAAAAATTTAAAGGAAATCCAGCTGCAGTTCTAATTATTGAAACAGAATTAGATGACCAATTAATGCAAAATATTGCTACTGAGATGAACTTATCAGAAACAGCATATGTATTATTAAGGCCTGGACAAAACCCTTATCTGAGATGGTTTACACCTGTGAGTGAAATTGATCTTTGCGGTCATGCAACATTGGCGAGTGCTCAAATTTATTTTAATGAAATAGATCAAACATCAGATGAGATTATTTTTGATACAAAATTTGCCGGACCTTTAGGAGTTAAAAAAAATGATTCGTTCCTAACAATGAACTTCCCATCTCGTCCTGGTGATGAAATTGAACTAGAAACTATTCCAGATTTTGTACTAAACAGTTTATCTCCAATAAAACCAATTTATGCACGTAAATCAAGAGATCTAATGTTGGTATATGAAGACGAAGAAATTGTAATCAATATGAAACCGAACTTCAACAATTTACTCAAATACAAAGATTTTATTATTGTTACTGCCAAATCAAACAAAGGTAAATATGATTTTATATCAAGATTTTTTTGTGCTGGAGATGGAATCTCAGAGGACCCTGTAACTGGTTCTGCACATTCTACACTTACCCCTTATTGGTCCAATAAACTGAACAAAAAAAATCTTGCAGCTTACCAGGCATCATCAAGAGGAGGAGAATTAAATCTTGAATATCAAGGAGATCGTATCAATATATCTGGGCAAGCTATAACTATAATTAACGGAATTATGACAATTTAAAATATTTATATTATTAAGTCCCGATTTGCAAAGGGTCTATAATATCTTGGAGAGTTCTAATAATTGACATTACTGTCAATCTTCCAGTACGCGGATTTTCTGTTGGAATATTCTCTATATGTATTGCTAATCGTCCAAATTCACCTTCTACTTCTATATCATGACAATTTCGTTCAAGATCAGGGACTGCAATAATGCGAATTTGAGTTTTATCCGGACCTATTCCGGCAAAACTTACAGCAGCAGATACATTAACATTTGCTGGAAATCCCTTGCATGCTTCTCTGGCTGTCCCATAAAAAATCTCTTTTTCCTCAGTAAAGTCTAGAACACTGATTCCTTTTTCAACTAGATATGGAGATCCTTCTAAAGCTATTAATGGTTTTCTAGTAATCATAGTAACTTTATCAAGTTTGCCAATAGAAGCAGATTTAATACCGTCTAATCCGGCTATTGCACCTGAGGGAGCATAAAGTTTACATCCATGTTGCTTAGCAAGTTCAATAATCTCAGAATAATCTATAAGAGCTCCTATACTAATAACCATAAGATCTTTCCCTGATTCAAATGTTTCACGTGCAAGTTCAGGCACAACATCGCCGCTTGCAGCTTCAACTATTAAATCTGATTTAGCAATTAATTCTTCACGAGTATAATATTTTGGTGATTTCTTAAGTGTGGATAAAAACTTTTGAGCTTTTACTTTTGTTCTGCTCGTTATTCCAGAAATAGGAAGAGTCAATAAACCAGATTCACTAGCTTTGAGCAATCCTTGGCTCACAACACCACAACCTACAATACCTATCTTCATCATTGCCAAAAACTCCTCCAATTAATTTTTATCAAAATCAATTAAATAACATACTAAAAAGTGTACCATATGCATTATGAACAAATATCCAACAAATTATAAAGAAATGCTTGACAGAATTATTGTCATATTAGATATTATTTACGAGGTGAAAATATGAATGAACAACCAGCAATTTTAAAACCTGAAACTCTTTTAGAAGAATTTAAGAAAATAGGGGTAACACACATTATTACTATCCCTGATAGTGAAACAAATTATCTTTATGAACTAATGGAAGAACAAGATTGGTTAGATGTTATTCCAGTATCCCGAGAGGGAGAATCTATGTCAATTGCTTTAGGTTTAAATGTGGCTGGCAAAATTCCAGTAGTATTAATACAAAACACTGGAATGCTCGAATCTGGAGATTCAATAAGAGGTATGGCTTTAGATGCCGGATTTCCTTTACTTATGATTGTAGGATACAGAGGATGGACTAGAAAAGGAAAAACTCCTGACTCAGCGGCTACTTATACAGAACCATTTTTAAATGCCTTCAGAATTAATTATTACCTTGTTGAACAAAATGAAGATGGCTCAAGAATTTCTGAAGCTTATGAAGAAGCTGTAGCTACTAAAAGGCCTGTAGTAGTTTTAATTGGGGATGAATATCATGGATGGAATAGATAACATAATTAATCAAATAGACAAATGATAGAAGCTATAAAAGTATTTGAAATATTCCAAAAACATAGAGGTAATTCAATTGTTCATGTGCAAGGTACCTCAGGATATCATTGGAATGGTATAACAAAAAACCCAAACAGAGATATAAATTTTGATGATGCAATGGGACAAAGTACATCAGCAATTTTTGGCTTGGCACTTGGACTTGAAAATGAAAAAATTGTTCATTTTGATACTGAAGGTGCTCTTCTAATGAATTTAGGAGTATTGGCTTCAATTGCAGGGAAGCAACCCAAAAATTTTATACATTTCTTGCTCGATAATGAATGCTATGCAACAACCGGTGGACAACCTGTGCCAAATGCAGAATATATCGATTATGCTCAAATGGCAGCTGCAGCTGGTTATCCTGTTACTTATAATTTTACTGATTTAGAAAAACTTACAACAAGTATGGAAAAAATTATGAATACTAAAGGACCAGTATTTGTGGCAATAAAAATAAATCCAGAAATTGAAAACTTACCTATGGGGCTAAGAGAAAATCATCATACACGTACAATAATACAGACAATTAATGATTTGAGAAAGGAATTAAATATAAAATAATAATTGAAAAATTGGAGAAACAAATGATAGAGGCTAAAAAAGTATTTGAAGCATTTCAAAAACATAGAGATAATGCAATTGTTGCAGTACAAGGAACATCTGGACATCATTGGAATGGTATAACTACAAGCCCAAACAGAGATATATTTCTAGGTGGTGCTATGGGGCACAGTACATCAGCTGTTTTCGGACTGGCACTTGGACTTAAAGATGAAAAAGTTGTTCATTTTGATACTGAAGGCGCTCTTCTAATGAATTTAGGAGTATTAGCTTCAATTGCAGGGAAACGACCCAAAAATTTTGTACATTTCTTACTGGATAATGGTTGCTATGCAACAACTGGCGGGCAACCTGTACCAAATGGTGAAAATATCAATTATTCTCAAATGGCAGCTGCAGCTGGTTATAAATCAACTTATAATTTTACTGATTTAGAAGAACTTACAACAAGTATGGAAAAAATTATGAATACTGAAGGACCAGTATTTGTGGCAATAAAAATAAATCCGGAAATTCAAAACTTACCTATGGGGCTAAGGGAAAAACGAAATACAAGAAGCAGAGCTCAAACAATTAATGATTTAAGAAAAGAATTAAATATAAAATAAATACAAAATCAACTATTATATGAAAAACACTGGGAAAAAATTCCAAATTGCAGGATTAAATTTAACAAGATTTTTAATTTTATTTTTTTTTGCAATACCAACAATATGTTTCATAACAGCTTTTTGCGTTATGTTTTAATTCAAGTTAATATTCATAATAAATATATAAAGGATTAACACAATGATAAAAGGCCTAATAGCACCTATCCTTACACCATTTAGTAATGACCTTACCCTTAATCAAAATCTATACAACGAATTTGCAAAAAATCTTTTAGAAAACGGATGCTCAGGATTAGCACCTTTTGGAACAACTGGCGAAGCACTTTCTGTTGGTAATCAGGAAAGAATGATTGCACTAGAGAGATTAATTGAAAGCGGAATAGATCCTAATGTTCTTATTCCAGGAACCGGGTTATGTAATTTGCCAGATACAATTTTATTAAGTCAGCATGCTATGAACCTTGGATGCCATGGTGTCATGACTCTTCCTCCATTTTATATAAAAGATATGAATGACCAAGGTTTATATGAACATTTTGAAAAACTAATTGAAGGAATAAATCACCCTAAATTAAAAATTTATTTATATCATATACCTCAGGTTTCAGGTGTCGGTTTATCAATAGCCCTTGTATCAAAATTAAAAGCAGCATACCCGGATATCATAATAGGTATAAAAGATAGCTCGGGAGTTTGGGAAAATACTGAAGCTTTATTAAATATTAAAGATTTAATTGTTTATCCTGGAGCGGAATTACCTGTAATTGAAGCAATTAAATTAGGTGCCCCCGGATGTATTTCTGCAACAGCAAATATTAACAGTAATGATATTAGTAAAGTAATCCAACTCTGTCATTCGGGTAATTGGGATGAAGCTAAAAAATTACATACAAAAGTAAAAAAAGTCCGATTATTATTTCAAGATTATGCTCCAATTCCGGCACAAAAAGCTATTTTGGCAATGCAAACTAAGAATGATTTGTGGAATAACCTGCGTCCTCCACTTCAAGGTATATCTTCAGAAAAAGCAAATGCTCTAGCAACAACTCTTATAAATGATTTTGAATTTTCAATTTAAAAATTGAAAGGATAACGAATTTTTAAAGATCTCTCTGCCGGTGAATACCATCCCTGAGATGCATGATCTGAAGTATGTAAATAGCATTTAACTTCAACAACATCTGATCCTTTCGTGAAAGTGAAAAGTCTGCTCATTGGCATGCAAGTATTTCCGTGATATTTTGTTAAAGCAGATATGTTAGCAAAATTCACTCCAAAACGTGATTCAATATGGCTACGTCCATTTACCACATCATCAGGATGTGTATGAGTATGTGCCCCAAGCCATAAATCCATTGCAGGCTGATTTAAATCCAAATAAGATTCTATTCTCCCTGAATCTGGTATATTTCCTACAAAATAAATAAATGAAGCTCCTTGAGGGGCTCCATCTTCAAACCTACCATGATACCCTCCATCGCATCCTTCGTTTAATCCGGTAGCTACAGTTGTTTCTTTTATCATATGATGAGCAGAGGTGATTACAATTCTATCTTTATTTTCTTTAATCTTTTTTTTCCACCAGGAAAAAGTTTCTTCACTTATTGCCCCTGCTGGATAACCTCCTCTCTTACCTTCACCTCTGCCAATAGGTTTTGGAAGATCATTACGATCAGCTAGCATCAAAAAAGTTATATTTCCAACATCAAAAGAATAATGTTCCCATGTTCCTTCTACTTTAAATGGCCGCTTTAAATTATCCACACCTGAAAATTTTGTGTTTTCGCCAGTAGGATCAAGCCATTTTCTAAACCACCACTGTACTGGGTTATCTCCATGCCTGGTAGCATCATGATTTCCTATCACATCATAAAAATGTTCCCTAGGATGTTTTTTTGAAGCAGAATATTGTTCTACAACAAGTTTGCCTTCTTCGTCATCCGGAGGAAATTGAGATCCGGTAAAATCACCCAAATTTACACAAATATCCCAATCAAACGATTGCCCGCCATCATCTCCTCCATTTTCAGAATGAATGATAGCCTCAGATAAACTTTTTCTTCCATGTTGAATATCGGTACCTACATGAGCATCTGAAATTGCCCATAGTCTAAATTTATCTCCAGGAAACATAATTATAACCTCTTATTATTCTGATCAATATTTAAAGCAATAATAAAGCTAATAAATCCCATTGTTAATAATATAGATACAATTTTTAACATAGAATCATAACTACTCCATTCCCAAATTTGTGCCCCTAGAATTGGTGCCAAAGCACTGCCCCCAATAAATCCAACTGCCATTGCGCCACTTACAGAGCCAAATCTTTCATACCCTATAATATTAGCAGTCACAACGGCTCGAGTAATACTGGTCATCCCAGCCCCGGATCCCTGGAAAATAACAAAAAGAATCAATAAATAAATATTTTTATTTGCGTATAATAAAAACATTGAAGCTACAATCTTCAATATAAAAGTTAGAGTAGAAATAATATTTATAGAATAATTTTGCTTCTGCAATATAATCATAATTATTCTTCCGACAACCTGAGATGGCCCTATTAGCGCCGTTATTAACAATTGAGTTGCATTTGAAATATTTCTTTCAATTAATAACGGAAAGATATGAGTTATTACCATTCCGTGAGCTAATGCCAATATAAGAAATGAGAAAAACAAAGAAATAAACTCAGGTCTAATCAAATCGTTTCTTAATTTATAGTTGGCAAATTTATCTGACAATGGTTTTAAATTTACAGAATGTTTATCTTCACTCTTTGTAGAGATTAACAAAATAGGTACAACAAAAAGTAATATTACAACTGCAAATAATCTTACAGATGCCTGCCAGTTAATTAAATCTGCAAATATATTTGCAACAGGGAAAGATACAGTTCCAGCAAAGCCTGCTATAAGGGTAATAAATATTATTGCATCTTTAGCTTTAGTTCCTCTTACTTTTGTAACAAAAGCAAAGCAAGGTTCATATAAGCAACCAGACAATGCAATTCCTATAACACTCCAAGTTAAAAAAAATATCCAAAATTCTGATGAAAAAGATAAACCTAACAAACCAAAAGCTCCAAGTATTGATGAACCAATAAGTATTTTTTGACCATGACCTTTATCTATTAAATTACCTACAAATGGAGCTAATAAGGATGAAATTATAATTGCTGAAGTAAACGCACTAGCAATTGCAGTTTTAGAAAAACCTAAATTTAACTCCCATCTCGCAAATAAAGCAGGGAAAAGGTAATATAGTCCTGCCCATAATATAGTCTGAGCTATTGCAAGAAATAATATGTTACTTGGTCTATCCATTTAATTTAATTATAATCTGAATATAAAATAATTACTTGGGATAATTTAAATGAGCAAAAATAATCTAAAACAAAGAATGAAATCCGGAGAAATATTAATAGGAGTATCTGTGCCTATTAATGCTTCATTAAATGAAATGGAAGAAATAATAAATAAAGATGAATATGCATTTGTATCTACTGACAGTCAACATAATGCATTTAATGAAGAAACTTTAGTAAACTTTTGCCAACATGCTAAAAAATTACAAATCCCAACTCAATTTAGAATAAAACACACAAGGGAAACATATCTAATAGGAAATATACTTGATCTTGGCCCATTAGCTATAGAAGTACCTCAAGTTGAAGATATTGAAACAGTTAAAGAAGCTGTAAATTATTTTTATTATCCTCAAAAAGGAATAAGAAGCGTAGGAGGTGTTGAACGTTACGGAGTTGATGGACGCTCAGGAAGAGTAGAGTATGGAAACTGGTGGAATAAAACTGGGATACTATGCCTACAAATGGAATCCTTAAGAGCTGTCACTTCTGTTAAACAACTATCTATAGAAGGTGTAGATTGTCTGACTTGGGGACCAAATGATTTGATGTATGATATCGAAGCACATCCAAAACATCCTCTGCAAACGATAGATAACTGCATTAAACATGCATTGGAACAACTAGAAGGAACAGATATAAGAATTAGTTTTAGAAGTTATGATTATAAATTAAGAGAAAAATATATAGATATGGGAGTTACAGTTCTGATGGAGTTACCAAAAGAATAAATTCAATCCATAATTATCCCCCCATTCACGTTTAATGACTGACCTGTGATATTCTTAGCATTTTCAGATGCAAAAAATACAATTGCATTACCAATATCCTCTGAAGTTTGCTCTCTTTGTAAAGGACATATATTTTTAACATGTTCTAAAAAAATATCCCGAGTAGACATTTTATTTTTAGAAACATTTTGTCTACGTATTCTTTCAGCAATTCAAAATCCAGCCATGGCGGAAAAGAAATAAGATCAGACGGATGTATAAACGGAACAAGAAATTCTAACGGATGGATCGGCTGGTTGGATGAAATTCAGTAATATTATGGAAAAAGAATAAAAATAATAAGATCTTTAAAGGAATTGTATTAAGTATTAGCTTTGTTTTATATTATGCCCTCTATTCATTATTCATGAGGAGGAATATATGAGTTTAAGCAAAACAACTGGGTGGTTGTTAGTTATAGGTGTAATTGGAGGTATGGCTTTAGGTTTCTCAAATGAAACTGCTTCAGCAGACTGGACTAGTGATGCAGCTATGTTAGCAGCACTAAGTACTAATGTTGACTGGACTAAACTATCTCTTATGCTATCTGCTATTGCCCAAGTATTTATTGTTATTGGAATAGTAGGTATTAGAGACGCGATGTCAGGAGGTGTTGGTCATAAATATGCATCAATGGCCATCTGGTTTCTAGCAATCGGAGCAACAACTAATCTACTTTGGAGTGCAATGATGGGACTTACTGGTGATCAATGGAGCTCAGCAATTGCAGCAAAAGCAGCAGCAGGTGAACTAGCAAAAGCAGGAAATGCGGCAGGTGCTCAAGTAGCTGCAGACGGAGCTGGAACTGCAGCTGGAATTGCCTTAAGTGCATGGGCTACATCTGTAGCATTAGGTGCAACAACCAACCTAACAATGTGGACTGGTATAACATTATT
>CAYTCC010000022.1:0-19331 GCA_964436345.1 uncultured Dehalococcoidia bacterium | reverse complement strand
CTTTCCATTGTTATTGATAATATACAAGATTTCTTTCACGAAGAATCTAATGAAAAAATAAACATATCTATATATATCAATGGGATTAAAAAACAATTATTTAACTCGAAAGAAATCCATCATATGATCGATGTAAAAAATCTGATACAAAATATCAAATTTTTCATTTATCTTTTATGGATTATAACTTTAATAATATTACTAATGAAAATCACATTATCAAAAGAAAAAAAATTGAATTCAATTCACATTATTGCCAAATCATATTTTATATATTCTATTTCAATTTTAACTTCCATTCTTATATTAATAGCATTAAGCTTTAGATGGATTTTTTATTTTTTTCATATAATAAGTTTCGACAACAATTTATGGATTTTAGATCCAAGAACAGATTATTTAATTAAAATATTTGAAGAAGTATTTTTTATGGATGCAGCAATATTTATTGGTATTCTAACCCTTTTCTCATCTATAATAATATTTTTATCAGTTAAAACTATTACCAAATATACAAAAGATTAAAATGAATATCTTTGAAGAAAATACAAGCGGACAATTTGGAGAATTTGGAGGCAAATTTATACCTGAAACTTTATCTTTTGCCGTAGAAGAATTAGAAAATGAATATTCTAAAATCTCTAAATCAGAATCATTTCAAAATTCATTTAACAATCTCCTAAAAGAATTTGTTGGAAGACCAACACCCTTGTATTTTGCAAAAAATCTATCTGAACATTACAAAGGTCCTAAAATATACTTTAAACGTGAAGATTTAGCTCATCTTGGAGCACATAAAATCAATAATGCTGTTGGGCAAGGATTATTGGCCAAACAAATGGGAAAACAAAGGATAATTGCAGAAACTGGTGCAGGACAACATGGCGTTGCCACTGCTGCGATATGTGCAAGATTAGGTTTGAATTGCATAGTTTACATGGGTGAAGAGGATATCAGAAGACAAGCTCTAAATGTTTACAGGATGAAATTATTAGGAGCAGAAGTAATAAGTGTAAGTACAGGAAGTAAAACTCTAAAAGATGCAATTAACGAAGCAATGAGAGATTGGGTAACAAATGTAACAGACAGTTATTATTTGATAGGAAGTGTAATAGGGCCGCATCCTTATCCTACAATGGTAAGAGACTTTCAATCAATAATAGGAGAAGAAACAAAAAAAGAAATATTAGAACTTGAAAACAAATTACCTGATTATTTACTTGCCTGTGTAGGAGGAGGAAGTAATGCAATAGGATTATTCTATCCATTTATAGAAGATAAAAAAGTTAACTTGATAGGAATTGAAGCTGGTGGAAAAGGAATAAATACTGATCAGCATTCAGCTACACTTGTAAAAGGTGAAATTGGAATTCTTCATGGAACTAAAACATATATAATTCAAGATGATGATGGGCAAATAATCGAAACACATAGTATATCAGCAGGATTAGATTATCCTGGAGTTGGCCCTGAACATAGTTATTTAAAAGACATAGAAAGAGCAGAATATGTTGCTGCTACAGATGATGAAGCTTTAAAAGCATTGGCATTAACTTCCAAACTAGAAGGAATTATCCCTGCACTAGAACCAGCGCACGCACTTGCTCACCTGGAAAACCTTGCTCCTAAACTAAACTCTGATGATATTATTGTTGTAGGGCTAAGTGGCAGAGGTGACAAAGACATTGATACCATTATGCAAAATATGTATTTATAAATAAAATGTATAAAAGAACATTTCCCGCTATATATTTATTTTCTTTTTTACTATGTGTGTTTTTTTTATTACCAAATTTACTAGAAAGTAATGGAAGAATAGAAAAATACACAATACTAAATGACACAAACCATCTGATAAATTATGGTTTTTTCCCCGAATATCCATCAGTTGGTCCACTGCATATTGTAGCTTCTGTTCAAAATTCTTCAAATATGAAATATATAAATGCAGAAGTACTAATCAATATAAATGGACCTGATTTTAGCGAAATAAATTCAGCAAAAAAATCATTAAACTCACCCCTTTTTTATGAATACGATACTGTTTTAATAAATACCGGTATTCATGAAATTAAAATTACTGTAGAATCTCAAATTGGAAAAACTGAAATATTGAAAAAAATAAATGTAAAAGAATCCACTAATATTTTAAACTCTTTAATTATATTTATGATGTTCTTATTCATCTTTATTCCAATTTTAATATTTATAAGAAAATATACAAAATTAAAGAAAATTAAAAATGAAAATTAAAATATTAAAAATGACATCTGTTATTTTTCTGTTAACTTTTTTATCATATGGATGTTCAGCAAATAACGAAGAATTTACTAAAATAAAATTTGATCTAACTTTCAAAAATATGGAATTAATCCCTAGCAATATAAATAGTCAAGAAAATTCTGAATTGACTTTAAATATTACTAGTGACATAGATGGGAAATTACATATACATGGTTATGATATAGAAGGAAATATTTCAAAAAATAAAATATCAAAATTAACAATAAAACTAAATGCGACAGGAAATTTCCCAATTGCCTTTCATTCTGAAGAACAACATGATGATATTTCTAAACACGGAGCATTATTTGAATCAGATATAATTATGAGCGGTGAGTCTTTTTCTTATACTTTACAACAAACTTCATCTGGTAAAATAATTAAATTTCATGATCATATGTCTCATGATCTCACAGGAGAAATTATGGTTATGGAAAAAGGGAATCCTTCTGAAATAAAAATTTTTTATGAAAACGGATCATATTCTCAGTCGAAAATAATGGCAGCCTCCGGTTCAATTATTATATGGGAGAATAATTCCCAAAATAAAATAAAAATTGTTAGCGGGCCGCCGCCTGGAAATAGTGAAACAAATCATAGCCACAAAGAATTAATTGTAGGCAATCTAATAGTTAATCCCAAATGATCAAAAATATTTTTTTCATCATATCTGGGATATCATTTTTATGGATTTTATCTCCTATAAATATATACGCCCATGGTTTTGGTGAAAGATATGACCTTCCAATACCCCTCAGTTTTTTCTTAATTGGAGCAAGCTTAACAATCGTTTTTTCATTTTTATTATTATTACGTTTTTATAATCAAAAAGAAAAAACAAATGATTTCAAATCCCTGATAATTATAAATCAAAATACCTTAAATAATATCACTTTTAAAATAATTAAATCATTTGTTAAAATTACTTCAGTATTTACATTCCTATTAATTATTCTAACGGGATATTTAGGTTCAAATAATCCAATAGAAAATTTTTCAGCTCCTATGATATGGATTATCTGGTGGGTTGGATTTGGAATAATAACACCAATTATTGGTGATTTTTGGAAAATTTTTAATCCTATTAAAATAATATTTACTTTCATTGTAGAAAAAATAATAAAACAGCCCAAATTTCTTAATACTGGATTACTTAAATACCCAAAAGCATTAGATGTGTGGCCAATAATTTTTTCATTCCTGTTGTTTTCTTGGTTTGAAAACGTAGGAAATGGATCAACTCCTTTAACACTATCAATACTGATAACTTTTTATTCTGTATTAACAATTACGTTTATGTTTTTATTTGGATGTAAAACATGGCTTGAGAAAGGTGATGTTTTTAGTGTTTATTATCATATTATGGGGTCATTTGGTATTTTCAACATATTGCAAAATCAAAATTTAAAAATATCTCAAATATCTTTAAGGCTGCCAGTATTAGGGCTAGCAAAACTTAAAACTCCAACAATACCTTTCGTAATTTTCCATATAATTTTACTGGGGACTATCTCTTTTGATGGTTTGTCTGAAACATCATTATGGTCAAAAGCTGAAATATTACTAATCCCAGCATTTGGCCGAATGATAACAGAATCATTTGGAATTATTATAATCCCAACATTATTTTTTATACTACTTTGGATGGTTTGCTGGATAATATCTATTATTACTAAAGAAAAAACACCCGAAACTATAATTACATCATTAATATTCTCACTAACTCCAATAGCTATTGCTTATCATATTGCTCACTATCTTTCATATATTTTAATTACAGGGCAATTAATAATCCCATTAATATCTGATCCTTTTGGATTAGGGTGGAATATTTTTGGTACATCTGATTATTCTTTAAATATTGGAATAATAAATGCTAAAACAGCATGGTATTCCTCTGTTGTAATCATAGTGATGGGACATATTTTTTCAGTAATAATATCGCACATTAAAGCCAAAGAAATATTCAGTACAAATGCGATAGTTATCAAAAGCCAGATACCTTTTTTAATTCTAATGATTTTTTACACTGCACTTAGCTTATGGATAATCTCCCAGCCAATAATCAATCAATAATTATTAATTGATTTTTAACATTGAAGAGATAACGATCAAGCTATATAATCAATTTTGTTATAGGTGGAATAAATGTCAGATTACCCAAAGGAAGAATGCGGAGTTGTTGGCATTTCAACAAATGTCGATGCTTCAAGACTAGCTTTTTTTGCCCTATACGCTATTCAGCATAGAGGCCAAGAAAGCGCAGGTCTAGCAACATATAATGAAAAAATACATATCAAAACTGGAATGGGATTAATCTCTCAAGCTTTAGAAGAAGCAGATATTGAAACTCTTCACGGCTCCTTCTCTATTGGTCATACGAGATATTCTACTACTGGTTCAACAAGAATAGAAAATGCTCAACCTATTAGCTGTATGGTAGATAATACTGAAATAGCTTTATCCCACAACGGCAATGTGATAAATGCAAAACAAATAAGAGATGAACTTAAAGAATGGGGTTGCGAATTCAAAACATCCAGCGATTCTGAAGTCATACTACAACTTCTAGCCAATGCCCCCGGCAAAGAATGGGAAGAAAAAATCAATTATATGATGAGCAGATTACAGGGAGCGTATTCTCTGACAGTTTTAACAGACTCAGGAGTTCTTGGAATCAGAGACCCATTAGGTGTTAGGCCATTATGTTTAGGGAAAATTGATAACGGATATATTTTGGCGTCTGAATCTTGCGCAATAGATCATATCGGAGGTGAGTATATTAGAGAATTAGATCCAGGCGAAGCCGTTTTAATAACAAAAAATGAATACAAGACAATTTATAAAAAAGAAACTGGTAAAATAGCTGCATGTGTATTTGAGAATATATACTTTGCAAGGCCTGACAGTATTCTTGATGATCAATTAGTATACTTAACCAGGAAAAAAATGGGAGCGCAATTAGCTATAGAACATCCTGTAGATGCAGATCTTGTAATTGGAGTGCCTGATTCAGCTACTGCAGCTGCAGTGGGGTATTCTGAGGAATCCGGAATAACATTTACTGAAGGTTTAGTTAAAAACAGATATGTGGGAAGAACATTTATTTTACCCAATCAAAAACTTAGAGATTTAGGGGTAAGAAGAAAATTAAATCCTTTAAAAGAAATTATATACGGCAAATCAATCATTGTAGTAGATGACAGTATAGTTAGAGGAACAACAACTCCTTTTGTTGTAGATTTATTAAGAAAAGCCGGTGCGAAAACAATACATCTTAGAATATGTGCCCCACCTATAAAATGGCCTTGCCATTTTGGAGTAGATATGGCTACAAAAAATGAACTTCTAGCAGCAAACAAATCCATAGAAGATATACAAAATTTTGTTAAAGCTGATTCATTGGGTTATCTTTCAATAGAAGGTTTGATGAAATCCGTCTCGAAACCAAAAAATAAATATTGT
Organism: uncultured Dehalococcoidia bacterium; assembly: GCA_964436345.1. GTDB lineage: Bacteria > Chloroflexota > Dehalococcoidia > Lucifugimonadales. The sequence goes on along the minus strand of CAYTCC010000022.1, from coordinate 13,583 downwards.
GATGCTTGTTTTACAGGGAAATATCCTATACCCGTACAATTAGAAATGAATAAATTCGCTTTGGAAAGCTAATTTTATGGATTCAAATAATAACTTTAATTACTTAAAATCCGGAGTTGATTTAAATAAGGCTGCAAACTTAAAAGAGAACATGAAATCTCTTTTATCAAAACATCAAAAAGAAAATAATATTGGTAATTTTGGAGGCTTGTTTGAAATCAAGGGCTATAAAAACCCCGTTTTAATTTCAAGTACTGATGGTGTGGGTAGTAAGTTATTAGTATATTCGGAACTTAATAAATATAACTTACTAGGACAAGACTTAGTAAATCTGTCAGTTAATGATATTGTTTGTATTGGGGCATATCCTTTATTTTTCTTAGATTATATTGCAGTAGAAAAAATAAATGAGGAAAACATATTATCAATCATCACAGGTATTGTAAAAGCCTGTGATGAAAATAATTGTAAATTAGTTGGAGGGGAAACAGCCCAAATGGCTGAAGTTTATACCAATGGTAAATTTGATCTAGCAGGATTTATAGTTGGAATTTCAGAAAAAAATAAAATAAAAGATAAATCAGATACCAAAAGTGGGGATTTATTAATTGGCATCCCATCTAACGGAATACATACTAATGGTTATTCTTTAGTAAGAAAAGTATTTGAATTAGAAGAAAACAAAAAAACATTATTTCAACAATTTGATGAATTAAACTCTACATTAGGAGAAGAATTATCTAAACCACATATAAGTTACTTTCCGGTTATAAAAAAAATAGAAAATTATATGAAAATTTCCGCACATATTACAGGTGGTGGTTTTATTGAAAATATACCTAGAGTAATTAATGAAAACCTTGATGCAGTTATTAATCTAGGATCTTGGGAAATTAATCCAATTTTTAACCTTATTCAAAAATATGGAAAAATATCAGATCAAGAAATGTTCAAAGTGTTCAATATGGGAATAGGTTTAGTTGTTGTTTCAAATGAGGAAAATTCTAAAAAAATTCTTTCTGAATGTAAAAATGCATCAATTATTGGATACCTGCAAGAAAATCAAAATCTTAAATCAAAAGTTATAATAAATTAATTTTAATCATGAATGTATTAATAAGTGTATCTGACAAATCAAATTTAAATAAAATAGCTAAATTTTTAGATAATTTAAACTGCAATATAATTTCAACAGGAGGAACTTATAATTATCTGAAAGATATCAAAATACAAAACCTCTCAAAAGTATCTGAAATAACCAAAAGCCCTGAAATATTAGACGGTCGTGTCAAAACACTACATCCTTTAATTCATGGAGGAATACTAGCAAAAAGAAATAACAAAAAACATCTTGATGAAATAAATAATATGTCTGGAATATTTATTGATATGGTAATCGTCAATCTTTATCCATTTGAGGAAACATTATCAAACACTCAAAATACACATGAACAGATAATAGAAATGATAGATATTGGAGGACCTACATTAATAAGAGCTGCAGCCAAAAATTATGAATCAGTTGCAGTATTAGTTAATCCAAATAAATATGAATTAATAACAAAAATAACTTCAGCAACTGAAAAACAAAACCTGTCTATTCAAGATTTATGTTCATCGCAAGAAAGAAAAATATTAGCTGCAGAGGCATTTAAGCATGTATCTAATTATGATTCTATTATTCATTCATATTTAAATTCTGAAGAAAACATAAACTTTTCTCTTAACGGGAATTTAATTAAAAAACTTCGATATGGAGAAAATCCTCATCAAGAAGCAAATTTATATGAATCATCAAATCTTGGTTCGGGGATAATTAATGGAATACAAATTCATGGAAAAGAAATGTCATTTAATAATATTATTGATGGAAACACTGCTTGGCAAATAGTAAATGATTTCAACGATAACTCCTGTGTTATTGTTAAACATGCAAATCCTTGTGGCCTTGCTTCTGCAGCTTCTCAGCAAGAATCATTTCAAAAAGCATTTGATGGCGATCAAGTATCTGCATATGGCGGAATTGTAGCATTCAACAATATAGTTGAAGAAAACACTGTAAAAAAAATGAAAGGAATATTTTTTGAATTAATTATAGCGCCTGATTTTTCAAAAAATGCATTACTTAGATTGCAAAAAAGAAAAGATTTAAGAATTATTTCTATGAAAGACACAAAATATCTTAATCCTAACTTTGAATTAAAGACATTTGCAGGAGGTTACATTATACAAGATTCTGACAATAAGGAAGATTTAGAAAATAATTGGAAAACAGTGACGAAAACAAAGCCTACCAAACAAGAATATGATGATCTTAAATTTGCATGGAAAGCTATTAGACATGTCAAATCTAATGGAATAATTCTAGTAAAAAATCAATCTATTACAGGGCTAGGCACAGGACAACCAAACAGAATAAACAGCATAGAAATAGCATCAAAAGTAGCAGGGGAAAAATCAAATGATAGTGTACTAGCATCTGATGCTTTTTTCCCGTTTGCAGACAATATTACTTTAGCACACTCAATTGGAGTGAAATCAATTATTCAACCCGGGGGTTCAATCAGAGATTCTGAAGTAATTGCACTAGCAAATAAATTAAATATATCAATGATATTTACTGGGATCAGACATTTTAAACATTAATTTTTCTTTTAGGCGGTAATGAAAAAATCACCATAACAAATGCTATTAAATTGATAAAAGCAAAAAACATAAATGCAAATTTGTAACTACCATAATTATCAAAAGTAGCTCCAGAGATAATTGGTCCTGCAATAACTCCAAAAGTAACTAAAATACTTCTAAATCCCATGATTGTACCGTAATGTTTTATGCCAAAATAATCTGCCATTAAAGCATTGGGGATAACAGCGCTTCCTCCTTGTGAAGAAGAGTATAAAATTAATGCCAAAATCACTCCTGTCAAACTATCCATTATAGACAGTAAAAATACGCCTAAAGATAAACAAAGCATGCATATAACTAATATATATCTTTTATTAATATAATCTCCGATGGTGCTTAAGCCAAACCTTCCTGGAATACTCATAATACCCACTGAACCGGCAAATCCTGCAGCTGCAACTGGAGAAATACCTAAATCAACAAAAAATGGTACTAAATGTAAACTTACACCACTTGTAACTAATATCCTTAAACCTGTTGCCATGGTCAACAGCCAAAAACTTGATGTACTTAAAGCTTCCTTAACTGTATAACTTTCATCATCATGATGTATTAAGTCTTCTTCTGTATCATTTGATGGTTTCATCCCGTCAGGATAATCCCCGTATTGATATGGATTATGCCTCATTAATATTCCGCATGGTACTCCAACTAATAAAATCACAAAACCTATAATAATTGAAGTATCTCTCCATCCATAAGCTTGTATTAACCACCCATAAAAAGGAACAAGCAAACCTCCGATACCTACGCCAGACCACATAACTCCAAATGCTAAGCCTCTCTTTTTATTAAACCAATTTGCAACTGCTGTTTGTATAGGAGTATGAAGGGTACCGGAACCAACTGTAACACCTAATATATAAACTAAAGAAAAAGATAAAAAGCTATCGACTTTAGAAAGTAAAATATAACCTACACTCATTATTGGAACACCTACTAAAATCACAATCCTGGGACCAAATTTATCAATTAAATAACCATCTATAGGGCCTAAAATTCCATTTTCTAATCTCGCAAGTGAAAACACTGTCGAAATTCTGGTCCTGCTCCATCCAAATTCTTTTGATAAAGGTAAAAACAAATTACCAAATCCATGATAATTAATGCCTGAAGAAAGGGCCATTGCCAAACTGCCCGCAATAACTATATACCAACCATAAAAAAATTTTGTTTTTGTTTTTTTCATAATCAGTTCATATTATTAAAATCAGATAATTCTGGTAAAGTTTCAGAAGTTGATCCCCTAAGTACAACATCAGCTATTTTAGTAATCGGAGTAGGCATTGTATTCGCTTCAATAATAATACCACCATTCTTTTTTATATGTATAGGAAATGAAGCTGCAGGATTCACAAGAGTTGATGTTCCAGTTACTAAAATTAAATCTGCTTTGTTAATTATATTTACACAATTTTTTAATATTTTTTTTGGAATTGGCTCGCCAAATAAAACAGTATCATACTTAATAATACCTCCACATTTACATATAGGAGGCAAAATTTTCAGACTAATTGACTCTCTTGGAAATTGTAATCCACACTTTATACATCTACACTTATATCTACTTCCATGTATTTCTAATACATTTTTACTTCCGGATCTGGTATGCAACTCATCAACATTTTGAGTAATAATATTTTTTACATAATTATTTTTCTGTAATTTTGTAACAGCGTAATGTCCCTTATTTGGTTTTGCGTTTTCCACAGCATATCTAAATTTTGTTCTTTCAGGATTATCAGCAAAATCTAACTGATCTTCCCACCATTTCTTTGGATTGTTCATGAAATATTTATAGTGACCAAAATATTCTGGTTTTGAAGAATTGTTATTAGCTTTAGGTTCAGATCTAAAAGTCGGAATACCACTGTCTGCTGATATTCCTGCACCTGATAAAATTATTGAATAAGAAGATTTAAGTAAATAATTTTGAGCTTTTACTAAATCTTTCTTATCCATTTATATTTAATTCCTTTTGGTCCAAATTTAAAGAATTATAAGAAAAGTTCAAATTTTCAAGAATTCTAAAATCTAATCCAGTGATAAGACATTGATTATAATCATAAATAAATTTACACAAATATTCCTGATTGTCTAAATCTAGTTCAGAAAATGCATCATCTAATAAAATAATTGGTTCAGTATAATTCAATTTTTTTATGAGTTCACATTCAGCTAATTTCATTCCTAATACTAATAAACGTGCCTGTCCTCTTGATGCAAAATTTTCAGCTGTATTATTATCTATATTTATAATAAGGTCATCTCTATGCGGACCAATTGTTGTCTTTCCAAGAGCTATATCCTTAAATTCTGATTGTTTTAATTTATTAAGAAAATTATTATAAATTTGATCTTTATCATTATTCATAATAAATTCATTTGAAGTGTCTATATTACACAAATATTCTATATCGCCTTTATGATAGTTATTAAATAATTTAGGATAAATAGATTCAGCTAAAACACTTAATTGATTTATAGTTTTATATCTAGAAATCATTAAATAAGTACCTGATTCAACCATTTTATTATTCCAATATTCAAGCTCATTTTTTGAAGCAAAATTATTTTTAATTTGCTTCAATAACGAATTTCTTGATTCAACAATTTTTGAATATAACAATAATTCTGATACATACTGAGTATCAATCTGTAAATTTAATAAATTAATATATTTCCTACGAATAGATGGTGAACCATAAATAATATTCATATCATTAACACTAAAACATACAGATTTTAAATTACCTATCAGCTTAGATAATGGGAGGTTTGCCCCATTATAACTACAATTCTTTTTTAATCTATTGGAATTATTTAAATCCAAAACCATTTGTATTTCATTTAAATCTTCATCTATAGAAACTCTAGCTTTTATTGATGTAAAATCTCCTGTACCAATAATTTGCTTATTTATAGTATCTCTATCATGCCTAGCTCTAAAGGAACGACCAACTGATAAAAAATTAATAGCTTCTATTAAAGAGCTTTTACCAGATCCATTTTTGCCAATCAAAGCAGTGATTCCTTGACCAAACTCTGTTTCAAAATGTTCAAAGTTTCTAAAATTTCTAATATTAATATGGTGAAGCATTTTACATAAACTGATCGTATTGCTAGTAATAACATATATATGAATACCATTTATAGTATTTATTTTTATATATGTTAAGTTATAATACTCTTCTGTAAAAAAAGAGGAAAGTTCATGACGCATGTAAAACTTAGAGATGGAGAATCAATTGATGGAATGCTAAAAAGATTCCAATCCATGGTACAAAGATCTGGGATTATGAGAGAACTTAGGGACAGACAATATTTTAAATCCAGGCAAGAAAATAGAAGATTAGAAGCTCAAAGAAATGCCAGAAGATCTAAAAAAAGAAATTTTAGAAGCTATTAAAATATTAATCAATTAATTTCTCCAAAATATAAATTATGACCATAAACAATGTCATAGAAGAAATTAATAATTCCTTATCCTCAAAATCGTTTTTATCAACAATAGATAAAAAATCAAATCTTCCCATTGAATGCAATTCATCTCTAATACCAATATTTATTAAAATTTTATCTTTGTTATTAAACAAACCTGTAATATACATCAGCAATTCTGAAGATAATTGTATCGATATATTAAATTGGACAAAAAATTTAAGTACAAAGAATAAAAATATAATTTTATTCCCAGAAAAGAAAAAAATTTCGTATAAAGATTCTTCGTATACAGAAAGAATAAAATGTATCTCTCAATTGCAAACTAATGATAATAATCCAATTATTATTTCAACTCTTAAATCAATTTTCCAAACTGTTCCATCTCCAAATTATTTCGATTCTCAAACAAAATCATTTAAAGTTGGAAATTCGATAAAATTAAATGAATTTTCTCTTGATCTTATTAAAATGGGATTTACTCATACTGATTATCAAGTAGAATCTCCCGGCGAATATACTATAAGAGGAGGAATAATTGATATTTTTTGTATAAATGAAAAAAATCCTACCCGTATTGAAATGTATGGAGATAATATAGATTCAATAAGGTTATTTGATCAATATACTCAAACTAGTTTAAATGAAATCAAAGAAGTAAATATCAAGCCATTTAATTATGATCAAGAATATACAAATAAAAACCAAGGAACAATCTTAGACCATATCAAACAAGATAGCTTAATTATATTAGATAACCCTAATTCAGTATTCAAAACCTTTAATAAAAATATTAAGCAACTTGATAATTCAAGTGATAAAGAAAAATATATAAATTTTAAAACTCCTGAATTTAAATCATATATCTATAAATTCAAAACTTTAGAAATATTCCCATGGCAAACTGAAAATTCAATTTCAATAGAAAAAATACTTAATATTAAAAACATTCCTGAATTATCAATTGATGCACAAAACCATCAAGAATCAAAAATTAATCTAATCAATAATTTTCAAGGCCAAAAAATCATACAAACTAGTTACATCAATAGAACAAAAGAATTATTCAACAAAACAAAACAAATTCAGATAATTGAAACTCCGCCATATAAATCAACACCTGGATTTATTTATAAATCCAATAAAAAATCTCTCATGCTAATTGGAGACAAAGAACTTTACGGGACTAAATATATATCTACTGTAGATGAAGCAAGAAGAAAAGAAATTATCATAAATGATGAAATAAACCCCGGGGATTATGTTGTGCATGCAGATCATGGTATAGGTAAATTTATAAATTTCGGAAAACCTCCAAAATCAAATTCCCTTCAAGATTATATGATTATTGAATACGCTAAATCTGACAAATTATATGTCCCTCTGATTCAAATTCAAAAAATTGCACCTTATATAGCTCCAACTAATAAAATACCTAAACTTACAACTCTGGGAGGAGAAAGTTGGACAAAAGCCAAGCAAAAAGCTCAGGAATCTGCACTAAAATGGGCAAGAGAATTACTCACAATATATGCAAAAAGAGAATTAAGCAAAGGAATAACATATTCAGATGACAATGAATGGGAAAAAGATTTAGAAGGTAGTTTTCCTTTCAAAGAAACTCCAGATCAAATTTCTGCAATTGAATTAATAAAAAACAAAATGCAAAATGAAAACCCCATGGATGTCTTGATATGTGGAGATGTTGGATTTGGAAAAACAGAAGTAGCCATAAGAGCTGCTTTTAAAGCAGTATGTAATGGGAAACAAGTTGCAGTTATCGCACCAACTACTATATTGACCCAACAACATTATGAAACATTTTCCAACAGACTATCAGCTTTTCCAGTAAAAATTGAATACTTGAGCAGATTTAAAACTAAATCCGAACAAAAAGTAATTATTAATAATATCAAAAATGGAAGCATAGATATCTGTATCGGAACACATAGAATTATTCAAAATGATGTTAATTTTGATAATATAGGATTACTTATTATTGATGAAGAGCAAAGATTTGGCGTAAAGCAAAAAGAGCAATTAAAATCAAAATATCCAAACATAGATATCCTCACAATGACAGCAACTCCTATCCCAAGAACTTTATACATGGCTATATCTGGAATAAAAGATTTATATAGCATTAATACTGCACCTGAACAAAGATTACCAGTCGAAACAATAATTAACGAATACGATGAATCTCTGATACAGCAGTCAATCTTGGATGAATTAAACAGAGGGGGGCAAGTTTTTTTCCTGCACAACAGAGTTCAAAGTATAAATATTATTCTTAATCAACTTAAAAAACTAATACCCAATGCAAAAATAAAAATTGCACACGGCCAAATGAATGAAAATGATCTTGAAAAAACAATGATTAGTTTTGCTAAAAGAGATATTGATATTCTATGCTGTACTACTATCATCGAATCCGGATTAGACTTACCTAATGTAAATACATTAATAGTAAATAATGCTCATAAATTTGGATTGTCACAACTATATCAACTCAGAGGTAGAGTCGGGAGAAGTATTAAACAAGCTTATAGTTATTTCTTAATTCCAAAATCAACAATGCTTACCCCGCAATCAGAAAAAAGACTACAAGCTTTAAAAGAGTCAGTGGAATTAGGTTCTGGATACAAAATAGCAATGAGAGATTTGGAGATAAGAGGAACAGGTAATATATTAGGTAAAGAACAAAGTGGTCATGTCATTACAATTGGTTTACATCTATATTCAAAATTAATTGCCGAGGCAAAAAAACAATTAGTAACAAATAATCAAGCTGTTATTAACAATAATAATGAAAATCCTTTACCAATATTAAACTTAGACATCAAATCTGGTCTAACCAATGAATATATCAAAGAAGATAAAATGAAATTCGAATTATATAGACAATTAAGCATTTGCGAACAAATTAAAGATGTTGAAAAAGTTAAAAATAATATAATTGATAGATTTGGCATAATGAATCAAGAAGCAAATAATCTCATATTAAACACAAAAATACAAATACTAAGCTCAAATATCAATATAAACTTTGTAAATAAGAATAAAAATAATTTAACTATAAGATTCAATAATCAAATTGGAAGTGCAAAAAATATTCTCTTAAAATCATTTAACGATGCAACAATAACCCGATCAAATGAAATAAAAATAAAATTAGTAGATAAAAATAAATGGCCAGATGAAATTATAAATATAATGAATAAAATAGAAGAAATTCAAAATATGCATATAACAATATGACTATTTTACTAAAATTATTACCATTATTTAGTGCATTTACCTGGGCTTCTTCAGGATTAATACTAAAAAAATATAAAGTTAAAAATTTACATTTATTCCCATTAATTGAAAGTTCAATATCTTTAGTTATTATTTGTTTTATTGTAACAACCATAGATCATTGGCCAATTTTTCTTTCTTATAAAACAGATATATATTTGATATTAACTTCAGCGTATTTATTAAGTGTATTAGGAACTTTATTATATATTGAATCTATTAAACGAATAGAACTTGGTATAGTTTTTACTCTCGCAACAAGCATTCAGGTTTCTTTAATTGGATTATTAGATAAATTTATCAATTTATACACTTTTAGTTTTTTATTCATTTTCGGATCCGCCACAATAATACTGGGTGTAATAACTATTAATTATTCATATTTACAATTATTAGGAACAATAAAAAAAAATAAAATAAAAATAATAGGGATATTTACTAGTTTGTTATCAGGGATTTCTTGGGGTGGTACAGCCTTTTTAGCTGACAGAGCATTAAATGATGTTTCAATATTTGATGCTGCAATATTTCGTACAGGATTGACTCTAATATTTTTAATTCCAATAAATATTTCCCAATATCAAAAAATTGTTAAAACAATAAATATAAAAGAGTTAAAATATCTGACTTTTTCAAGTCTATTTATTACATCTTCTATGCTTATATGGATAGGTTCACTCAAAATAAACTCAGGATCTTGGACTGCAATTTTATCCAGCGCAGCTCCTATATTTGCCTTAACTTTAGGATATTTATTCCTAAATGAAAAATTAAAACACAATGAGTTATTTGGAGTGCTTCTATGCCTGACCGGTGTGTTATTGGTTATTTTCAGTAGATAAAAAATTATTTAATTCATACAAGGAATTAATTTTATGGGTTTCACTATAATCAATATTTATATTGTCTCGATCTATTAACAAAGGAATAATACCAACATTTTTGCTACCTTGAATATCAGATAAAATTTGATCTCCAACATATACACTTTGATCAGGCTTAACATTTAATAATGTAAGAGCATCTGAAAATATTTTAGGATCAGGTTTTTCTGCAAGAGCATCTTTAGAGGTAACACATACTTCAATATGATCAACAAGATTAAACTCATTTAGAATTTCCTGCCCTGTTTTATTCATATTTGAAATTAAACCTAATTTATATCCACTTTGCCTTAATTCTTTTAAAACAGGAATTGCATCAGAATACAATTGCATGGAATAAGGGATTTTTTGTAATTCTTTAAAAATTTTTCCCGAAGTTTCTACATCAACATCATGCCCATCACCAGACAATACTAATTTTTCATACTTTGAAAAAAAATTTTTCTTTTCTAATTCGGACTGAGATCTGATTGGATATGTAACATTTTGCTCTGCCATAAATTTATCAGCTAAGAAATATCCCTGAGCAACGCCTTTTTCAGTTAATTCATAACCATATTTTTTTGCAACTTTAGATTGCAAACTAAACCTAGATGGTTCGAACCCAGCCAATGTACCGTATAAATCAAATAATACTGCTATAATTTTCATAAAGTTATAATATCAATATTTATAAATACATTTAAACTTATTTTTATGAAATCAGGAAAATTACCAAATAAAATCTTATCAACATTACTTAAACATGTTGATATTAATGATCCTAGAGTAAAAGTAGGTCCTCAGGTTGGAGAAGATGCAGCAGCCATAGATATTGGTGATAAATATTTATTAGTAAAAACTGATCCTATAACATTCACATCTGACAATTTAGGATGGTATCTAGTTAATGTAAATATTAATGACATATGCACAATGGGTGGAGATCCAAAATGGTTACTAGTTACACTTTTATTTAATCCTCAAACCACAGAAAAACAAATTAAAGTAATCTTTGATGGAATAAGAAATGCATGTAAAAAAATGAATATATCATTAGTTGGAGGACACACTGAAATAACTCCCCAGGTTAACTCTCCCATAGCTATTGGATGCTTATTAGGAGAAGTCCCTAAAAATCAATTAATTAAAACTTCAGGGGCAGAAATTGGAGATGATATTTTAATAACAAAATTCATAGGATTAGAAGGAACTTCAATATTAGCAAATGATATAAAATCTAAAAATTTAAAAATAGATAATCAAATTATTGATAATGCAATACAATTTTTATATAACCCCGGAATTAGTGTTTTATCTGAATCAAAAATAGCTATAAATACAATAGAAGTAACAAGCATGCATGACCCTACAGAGGGAGGATTAATAACAGGACTTGAAGAATTAGCGCTTGCATCAAATAAAGGAATAGAAATAAATTATGACAAAATCCCAATAAAACAAGAGACAAGTATCATATGCAAAAAATTAAATTTAAATCCTCTGGGCTTAATATCATCAGGTAGTTTAATTATTACATGTAATCCAAAAAATACAGAAAAATTAATAAATAAAATGTCAGAATCAAAAATTAATATAAGTAAAATTGGAAGTATAAAAAATAAAGATAATGGACTTAAAATTTATATTGATGGGAAATTAAAAAAATTCCCCAAATTCGAAAGAGATGAAATTGCAAAATATTTTGAATAATACTAATCTCCCAAAAACTTCAGATATAGTCATTATCGGTGGCGGGATAATAGGTTGCAGTATTGCTATGCATTTAGCAAAAACAAGTTCTAGATCAATAACTTTGTTAGAGAAGAATACGATTTCATCAGGAGCAACAAGTAGATCTGGGGCAATGATTAGGGAGTTTTATCAAACAGATTTTTTAATAGAAATGGCAAAAGAATCAAAAAATTTTTTTGAAAAATCAAATATAAACTTCGTAAAAAACGGGCGTATTTATTTATTCTCAAAAGAAAATAATGAATCAGTAAATAACAATGCAAAATTGAATAAAAGCCTTGGAGTAAATATAGAAATCATTGATAAAAATCAAATTAAAAAATTAATACCCGAAATCAATACAAATGACATTTCTTTAGGTTTGTTTGAGCCTGATGCTGGATATGTAGATTCAGTAGAAACAACATATGAATTTGCTCAAAATGGAATTAATAATGGTGTACAAATATTTACTAATACCAAAGCAGAATCAATAGAACTTAATAAAAATGGTATCCAATCAATTAATACTAATAATGGAAAAATTAAAACCAAAATTATTATAAATGCGTCAGGTGCATGGGCTAATTATATTAATAAATCAATTAATGAAAATTTACCTATATTTGCATTAAGAGTTCAACAAGTCATCCTAAAAGGAAATTCGGCGGTAAAACCTATGAATTATTGCTTGATGGATTATTCAAAAGGAACTTATTTGCGACCTGATTATGGAAATACATATATCGCTGGTGAAGAATTAGGTTATGAAGAAAATGATATTGTATCTCCTGACTATTACAATCAATCATCTGATTATGATGTAATTTCAGGATATAAATCAAGAATTGTTTCAAGATTGCCAAGTTTTGATAATACTATTATCAAAAGTGGTCATGCAGCAATATATGATATGACTCCAGATGCAAACCCTATACTTGGTGCTTCTCCAAAAATTAATGGGTTATTTTATGCAGTAGGGTTCAGCGGGCATGGTTTTAAATTATCTCCCTCAATTGGGAAAATGATCTCTGAATTAATCATAAATGGAAAAACAAATTCTATTTTAAAAAAATTTAACCTGACAAGATTTACACTAAAAAATCTAATACTCCCAAAATTCCCTATTAAGAATCCTAACAATTAAATTACTAAATATTAGAATATCTTATATAGACAAATAGTATAATTTTTGTCTATAATTCGTGTTCTATCAAATATTTTAAAGTGTATAGATGAGCCGAGGTGGTGGAATTGGTAGACACGCAGTGTTGAGGGCGCTGTAGCCTAAAGGCTGTAGGAGTTCGAGTCTCCTCCTCGGCATTGTATAAAATTTATGGCGACGTGGCCAAGTGGTCTAAGGCGGGGGTCTGCAAAACCCTTATTCGGCGGTTCGAATCCGCCCGTCGCCTCCAAGCAAGCCCGGGTGGCGGAATGGTAGACGCGGCAGACTTAAAATCTGTTGAACTTAGGTTCGTGCGAGTTCGAGTCTCGCCCTGGGCATTCCCTTCAGTGCATACCCATATTCTATTGGGATTATTATTACTATTAAGTATG
>CAYTCC010000021.1:0-19916 GCA_964436345.1 uncultured Dehalococcoidia bacterium | reverse complement strand
TATTTCTTTTTACATCGTCGGTTTTAATAGGATTTAAATTAATAGATTTATATCATTTAAGCATGGGGCAGGTTTATTGGAAGAAAGGTAACAAAAAAGGAATTTTTAGTTTATTTTTCAGATCTAATAAAAAAAGACCCTATTATGTTCTTTCTGGAATAGATGATGCCATCGATAAAATTATTAAATTTAGATTTACTAACGATGATATTTTATATCTAAAGTCATTATCTGTTTTTGATAATGACTTCATAGAACATTTAAAGAGTTTTCACTTTACAGGCTCTATACGAGCAATGAAGGAAGGTACTGTTTTTTTCCCCAATGAGCCTGTTATAGAAATTAATGCCTCTATTTTAGAAGGCCAATTATTAGAAACACTATTAATTAATGAAATACATTTTCAGACTTCTCTTGCAACTAAAGCTTCTAGAATTGTTAATTCTTCAAAAAATGCAGATGTAATAGATTTTTCTGCAAGAAGAACATACGGAACGGAAGCTTCTTTGAAAGCTGCAAGAAACTCATATATCTCCGGATTTATATCTACAAGCAATGTTGAAGCAGGAAGGATTTATGATATACCTCTTGCTGGAACTATGGGACATTCATATATTTTAAGTTTTGAAAATGAATTTGATTCTTACCAAGAATATTTATCTGAATTTCCAGATAATCTTGTTCTCTTAGTAGACACTTATGACACTATTGAAGGTATAAAGAATGTTATTAAACTAACAAAAGACTACGATTGTAAAGTGAAAGCTATAAGACTTGATAGTGGAGACATGGAATTATTGTCATTTAAAGCAAGGGAAATGTTGAACAATGCAGGATTAAATGAAACTAAAATTATAGCTAGTGGATTAATGGATGAGTATTCGATAAATAAACTAATAAACAAGAATAATTGCCCAATTGATATTTTTGGCGTTGGCTCAAATTATGGGGTTTCAGCTGATTTACCTGTAATGGAATGTGTGTATAAACTAGTTGAAATGGAAGGCAGACCGGTTAGTAAAAGAAGCTTAGGAAAACAATATCTTCCTTATTCAAAACAGGTATACAGATATTATGAAAATAACTATTTTGATCATGATATTGTTACAAAACAAGATAACATTTTAGATAAAGGAATTCCTTTGATAGATCAGATTTTTGATCAAGGTAATTTAATGTATTCAAAACTCCCTATTAATGAAATAAGAACTTATGTATCTAAACAATTTGGATCTTTACCTGATGAATACAAAGATATAGATTCAGTTGAAAAATTTAATGTAGAAGTTGAAATATAATTTGTATGGTGGGCCAGCCAAGACTCGAACTTGGGACCTCAGTCTTATCAGGACTGCGCTCTAACCGACTGAGCTACTGGCCCGTATATGATTAATTACGGAATAGTTATTCTAAAGCCTTTTATGAAAAATATAAATAGTAAATAATTCGAATATGGCATATAGCAAACATATAATTAGTGAAATAGTTGAAGATATTAATAATCATTCACAAGAAAATTTGTATTTATATGATTTAAAGAATATAGATTATGATACAAGTGTAATTGTTCAGGAAAAAATTCATACTTATGTTAAAAATGAAAATATTCCAGGTGTGATTCTATCTCTTGAATATCCAAATATATTTACCATTGGTAAATCTGGGAAAAAATCTGATATTTTGCTATCGCAACAAGAATTAAATTCGAAAGGAATCAAAGTATATGAATCTAATCGAGGCGGCGAAATCACTTATCATGGCCCTGGTCAGATAATTTATTATCCAATTATTAATTTAAAAAAACTTAGAATTAGACCTGTTGAATATATTCGTATATTGCAAAAGACAGTTATTGCAAGTTTAAAAGATTTTAACATTCAAGCTGAACACATTAATCAGCCCGTAGGAGTCTGGGTGAAGGGTAAAAAAATAAGTTCAATTGGTGTTAGAATTTCTAAATCGGTTACTATGCATGGTGTGGCTATAAATTTAAATTGTGATTTGAAATATTTCTCTTATATAATTCCTTGCGGTATAAAGGATTTGAATTTGACAAATATTTATAGTGAAACAAATTTAAATTGTGATAAAGATTCATTTAGCAAAATATTCTCAGAACATTTGAATATTAATGTTTTTAACTGATAGATTTTAGAATTTCGTTCAATTGAGTTATTCTGTTCCTTTGTTCTTCTAATCTTTCTTTTTCTTTGAGAATTATTTCTTCGGGTGCATTGTTGAAAAAGCTGGGTGATTGAATCCTTTTTTCTAGGGGGATAATTCTTTTTTCTATTTCTTTTATTTCTATTTTAATTCTTTTTATTTCTGCAGCAAGATTAAGTCCTTCCGGAATTTCAATATTAAAAATTTGATTTCCAATCACTATAGGAATAAATAGCTCATGAGTGGTAATAGTATTTTGTTTTAATTCAGCTTTAGCGAGGTTTAGGAAAATATTTGAGTGATTTAAAATTTTATTAGTTTCTTCAGCTGTATTTTGAATATTTACAGGTATTATTTGTTTATGTTCTATTCCCAGTTCTGACCTGATGTTTCTTAGAGCTTTAATCGATTTTATAATTTCATCAATGCCTTTACTTTTTGATTCCCATTGTTTGTCTTGAGTTTCAGATATTGGATATTTTGAATTTATAATTGATTTTTCAATTTTATAATATTTATCAGTCCCTGAATCAATGTTTTCTAATTCTTTATTCAATATTTGCCAAATTTTTTCTGTCATAAAAGGCATGAAAGGGTGTAGTAATTTTAAGCTTTCTTTAAGTGTATATATCAATATTTTTGGAGCAGACTGAATACCTTTATTTTCTTCATTATTTCCATATTTATAAAACTCGATGTACCAATCACAAAATTCATTCCAGAAAAATTCGTACAAAATTCTCTGAGCTTCCCCAAATTGGAAATTTTCTAAATTTTCATTTACTTTTATTGTAGTTTCATGAAGTTTAGTTAATATCCAAATATCATAAATGGAAATTTCATTTGTTTCTTTTTTATCTTTAGGGATATTACTAATGACAAATCTTGAAGCATTCCATATCTTATTTGCAAAATTTCTTCCAGATTCTATTTTTCTTTCGTCTATTCTTTGATTGTTTCCAGGAGTAATCCCTGTAGTTATTGCAAACCTTAAAGCATCTGCTCCATATTCATCTATAAGTTCTAATGGATTCATGACATTACCTTTGGATTTACTCATTTTTAATCCTGAGGGATCTAATATTAATCCATGTAAATAAATATGGGAAAAAGGTGGCTTTCCCATATTTTCTATTCCAAGCATTATCATTCTTGCTACCCAGAAAAATAAAATATCATACCCTGTTTCCATTACAGTAGATGGATAAAATTTATTTAAATCTTTTGTATCATTGGGCCATCCAAGAGTTGAATGTGTCCAAAGTCCGGAACTAAACCAGGTATCTAAAACATCAGGGTCTTGATATATATCTTTGCTTTCACACTTTTCACAATTAATTGGAGTTTCCATATTCACTGTGATGTGTTCGCATTTGTTACAAAACCACGCTGGTATTCTGTGTCCCCACCATAATTGCCTACTTATACACCAATCGACAATATTTTCCATCCATTCAAAATATGTTTTATTAAATCTTTCTGGAATAATTTTAATATCTTTGTTTTTAACTGAATTTATTGCTTTTTCAGCTAATGGTTTGATGTTTACAAACCATTGCATCGATATGTAAGGTTCTACTTTATTGTCACATCTTTCACAATGACTTACATTATTATCATAATCTTCAATATTTTCTATGTATTCTTTTTCTTCAAGATCTTCAATAATTTGATTTCTTATTTCTTCAATTAATAATCCTTCATACTTGTCAGCATTATGATTGCCTTGGCCTTTTTGATTAAAAACATTTATAACTTGCAGATTATGTTTTTGTCCAATTTCAAAATCTATATGATCATGAGCAGGAGTAACTTTTAAAGCCCCTGTTCCAAAATTCATTTCTACTGAAGGATCACCAATTACATTTACTTCTCTATTAACAATAGGGACTATAATTTTATTACCAATGTAACTTTTAAATCTCTTGTCTTTAGGGTTAACTGCAACTGCGGTATCTCCTAATAAAGTTTCTGGTCTTGTTGTGGCAATTGTTAAGAAAGTTTTTTGCTCAGAGTCTTTAATATAATATTTTATATAATAAAGTTTTGATTTTTCCGGTTTATGTTTTACTTCTAAATCAGATAATACAGTCGAACATCTATTACACCAATTTGTAATCCTTTCTCCTCTGTAAATGAGTTTTTTGTTATAAAGGTTTACAAATGTGGTTTTTACTGCTAGTTGAGGGGTTTCATCTAAGGTAAATGCTTTTCTTGACCAGTCACAAGATGCTCCCATTCTTTGCATCTGTTTATATATTCTGTCTCCATAATCATCTACCCATTCCCATACTTTTTCAATGAATTTTTCTCTTCCAAGTTCATGCCTGTTAGTACCTGTTTTTGCTATTTCTTTTTCGACCACCACTTGAGTGGCTATTCCAGCATGGTCACTTCCGGGCAGGAATAGAGTAGAATGTCCTAGCATTCTTTTCCATCTTATAATCAAATCTTCGATAGCAAGAGTGAGAGCATGTCCCATATGGAGTTCTCCTGTTACGTTAGGGGGAGGCATAATTATTGTAAAAGGGTCTAATTCTGTATTTTGATCAGATGGGGCAAACAGATTTTCTGATAGCCAATAGTTATATATTTCTTTTTCGGTTTTTGCTGGTTTGTAAGTTTTATCCATTAATTAAATTGACATGTATGATATCTGAAAAATTTATTATATTAATAATTAGTTAATAATACTAATTAAATCTAGATTATATTATTAGAAAAATTCATTAAGAATAATTCTCAATTTATAATTTGATAATTTCCTTTATTTGTTTTATAATATTTTGGCAGTTTTTTGTTAGAACTGTTTTTCTCATTAATATATTAAATATATTTTTCTTGTGAAAAATAAAAGGAGATAAATAATGGCTAGTAACGAAATTAAATTTAAGCCTTTAAGTAATAGAGTGGTTATAGAACCCATAGATGATAATGAACAAATGTCAGCTGGTGGTATATATATTCCCGATACTGCTAAAGAAAAACCTCAGGAAGGTAAAGTTGTAGCAGTGGGGCCAGGTAAAATTGCTGATGATGGTAAAAGAATTCCTACAGAAGTTTCAGTTGGAGATGTAGTTGTGTATTCAAAATATGCCGGCACTGAATATAAAGTTGGTACTATTGAATATTTAGTAGTACGAGACGAAGATATATTATTTGTAAAGTAAAATTTTAGTAAAGAAGGTGACAAAATGGCTAAGAAAATAACTTATAGTGAAGAAGCAAGAGGCTCAATGAAAGTTGGGATAGACAAGCTTGCTAACACAGTTAAGGTTACATTAGGCCCAAGAGGCAGGAATGTAGTTTTAGATAAAAAATTCGGACCTCCTCAGGTATGTAGTGACGGGGTTACAATTGCTAAAGAAATTGAATTGGAAGATGAATTTGAGAATATGGGAGCACAATTACTTAAAGAAGCTGCCAGTAAAACAAATGATGTTGCAGGAGATGGAACAACAACAGCAACAGTTTTAGCTCAGGCAATAATTTCTGAAGGTTTTAAGAATATTGCTGCTGGAGCTAACCCTATGGCATTAAAAAGAGGTATTGAAAAAGCAGTTGATACTTTAAGAGGATCAATAAGTAGTATGTCTATACCTGTTGAAGGCAGGAATCAGATTGCGCAAGTAGCTTCTCTTTCCGCACATGATGATGAAATGGGTAATTTGATTGCTGAAGTTATGGAAAAAGTTGGTAAAGACGGAGTTATAACTGTTGAGGAATCAAAAGGCTTAAGTTACGAGCAAGAATTCGTAGAAGGAATGCAAATTGACAGAGGTTATATTTCTCCTTACTTCATAACAAATCAGGATAGAATGGAATCTTCGATTGAAGATCCTCATATATTAATAACAGATAAAAAAATATCTGCAGTTAATGATATTCTTCCAGCATTGGAAAAAATTCTTCAAATAACTAAGAATGTAGTTTTAATTGCTGAAGATATTGATGGTGAAGCTCTAGCTACTCTTGTTGTAAACCGATTAAGAGGAACTTTACAAATCCTAGGTGTTAAAGCTCCTGGGTTTGGCGACAGAAGAAAAGCAATGTTAGAAGATATTGCCATTTTAACTGGCGGAACAGTTATTAGTGAAGAAGTTGGAAGGAAATTGGATACAGTTACTCCTGAAGATTTTGGAAGAGCAAGAAGAGTTGTATCAACAAAAGAAGAGACAACTATCGTCGATGGATCTGGTGAAGAAAATGCTATAAGTGCAAGAGTTACTCAAATCAAAGCACAGATAGAAGAAACAACTTCTGATTTCGACAGAGAAAAATTACAAGAGCGATTAGCGAAATTATCAGGAGGAGTTGCAATAATAAAAGTTGGAGCTGCTACTGAAATTGAATTAAAAGAGAAAAAGAATAGAGTAGAAGATGCTCTGTCAGCAACACGAGCTGCCGTAGAAGAAGGCATAGTTCCTGGTGGAGGATTATCTTTACTCAGAGCTAAGCAGGCTTTAAGTAAATTAAAGTTAAAAGGTGAAGAAGCTACAGGTGTAG
Organism: uncultured Dehalococcoidia bacterium; assembly: GCA_964436345.1. Taxonomy (GTDB): domain Bacteria; phylum Chloroflexota; class Dehalococcoidia; order Lucifugimonadales. The sequence goes on along the minus strand of CAYTCC010000021.1, from coordinate 13,247 downwards.
CAGTTTTATCGAAAGCTTTAGAAGAGCCAATAAAAATTATAGCAGAAAATACTGGTGTTTCTGGAGAAGTTGTTTTAGAAGCTTCTTTAAAGACTACAGGAAATAAAGGTTATGATGCTGAAGCTGGTGAATATGTTGATCTGATTGAAAAAGGAATCATGGATCCTGCGAAAGTTACTCGTGCAGCTATTGAAAATTCTGCCAGTGTTGGTGCAATGGTGCTTACTACTGAAGCTTTAATAACTGACATAAAAGACGATACTCCGCCTATGCCACCTATGGGAGGTGGAATGCCGGATATGGGTATGTAAATACTTATAAAAATAAATAAAAAAAAGGAGCATATAATTTATGCTCCTTTTTTTTTGTATTATTTAATTTAGATTTTGTGTAACATTTTAATTATTAGATTTTCTATTATCGCTAATATTTATGAATTCTTTTACACATTTGCACGTACATACCGAATATAGCATTATTGATGGTATTAGTAGAATTAAAGATTTAGTTAAATCCGCAAAATCTAAAGGTATGAATGCTCTAGCAGTAACTGATCATGGAAATATGTATGGTGCTATTGATTTATATACTGAGTGTTTAAATGAAGGCATAAAACCTATAATTGGATCCGAAATTTATGTTGCAATAAATGATTACAAAATCAAAGATCAAACAGAAAGAAGCCCATATCATTTAACAGTGCTTGTAAAAAATAATATCGGTTATAAAAACTTAGTTAAATTGTTGAGCATAGGTAATACTGAAGGTTTTTATTATAGACCCCGAATTGATAAAAAAATATTGGAAGAGTATAAAGAAGGTTTAATTTTATTATCAGGTTGTCCCAGCGGAGAGATTGCAAGACTTATCATTCATCAAAGTTATGATGATGCAAAAAAAATGGCGGAATGGTATTCATCTGTTTTTGATGATTATTTTCTTGAGATTATGAGGCATGAAAATGTTGATAATTTAGATTTGATAAATCAAAATATTATTAAATTAAGTAATGAAACTAATATACCTTTAGTTGCAACCAATGATTCTCACTATACAGAACAAATTGATTATAATGCACATGATGTATGTTTATGCATTCAGACAAATAGTCAAATCGATTCAACAAATAGAATGAAATTTGATGATCAATCTTATTATTTGAAAAGCCCACAGGAAATGTCAGATTTGTTTGCTGATATTCCAGAATCAATTTCAAATACACAGTTAATAGCTGATATGTGCGATATAAAATTAGATCTGGAAACGACAAAAATTCCAGTTTTTAATATAGAGGACGGTAGTGATTCATGGACATATTTGCAAAAGCAATGTGCATTAGGTTTTAAAAAGTTATTCAATGATCCTTCTGAAGTGTATAAAGAAAGAATGAGATATGAGTTAGATGTTATTAGACAAACAAATTATGCGAATTATTTTTTAGTTGTCTGGGATATAGCTAAATATTCACTTGAAAATAATATTACTTTTAATGTAAGAGGCAGCGCTGCAGCAAGTTTAGTTTTATATTGCCTGGGTGTTACTTTGATTGATCCTCTTGAATATAATTTGGTTTTTGAAAGATTTTTAAATCTTGAAAGGAAAGAAATGCCGGATGTGGATTTAGATTTTCAGGATAATAAAAGGGAAATGGTTTTACAATATGTTGTTGAAAAATATGGTATAGAACATGTAGCTCAAATAATTACATTTGGTACATATGGAGCCAGAGGTTCCATAAGAGATACAGGCAGAGTAATGGGAATGAATTATTCAGAAATAGATCCGATAGCAAAAGCTATACCTTTTGGCCCTAACATGACTATAGAAACAGCTTTAGAATCGAAAGAAATGCAGGCATTTATTCCTAATTATCAAAAATTATTGAATACCTCAAGATCTATAGAAGGATTAACAAGACATGTTAGCACTCATGCTGCAGCTGTTGTAATATCTGAATCCCCATTGAATGAATTTGTCCCTTTGCAAACATCTTCGAAATCAAACAGCTCAGATATATTGATGACTCAGTATGCTATGGATCCTATAGCAAAATTAGGTTTGTTAAAGATGGATTTTTTAGGTTTATCAAATTTGACTATAATAGCTGATTGTTTTGAAGCTATCAAAAGTAATAGAGATCAAGAACTTTCTATAAGTACTATAAATTTAGAAGATGATAAAACTTTTGATTTACTTTCAGAAGGAAAGACAATGGGAGTTTTTCAATTAGAAGGTTCAGGAATGAAAAGATATATACAAGAATTAAAACCAACTACTTTGAGTGATGTTTCAGCGATGATAGCTTTATATCGACCAGGACCAATGGAACAAATATCAAGATTTATCGATGGGAAACATGGCCAAATCCCGATCTATATCCATAAAGTTCTTCAGAATAATTTAGAAGAAACATATGGAGTAATTGTTTACCAAGATCAAGTACTTTATATCTTTAGAGAAATGGCAGGCTATTCATTGGGAGAAGCTGACATTGTAAGAAAATCTATGGGTAAAAAAATTCCTGAAATAATGTTGGAAGAAAAAAATAAATTTATCTTCAGATGTATAAATAATGGATATGAAGAAGAATTGGCTTCGAAAGTTTTTGCATTAATAGAACCATTTGCAGGTTATGCTTTTAATAAAGCGCACAGTGTGAGTTACGCACTTATTTCATACATTACTGCATATTTAAAGGCAAATTATTTAGATGAATTCTTAATAACATCTATGAATTCCAGTATTAATAATTCAGAAAGAATTAATATGTTTGTTAAAGAATCAAAACTAAATAATATAGAAGTACTACCTCCTGACATCAATGAAAGTAAAAGTAAATTTTCTTTATACGAAAATGGTAAAGAAAAATATATTAGGTATGGATTGACCGCTATAAAAAATGTTGGGATCAAAGCTGCAGAAAGTTTGGTGGAAATAAGAGAATCATTGGGTGGATTTACGTCACTAGAACATATTTTTGAAAATATTGATTTATCTGTTTTAAATTCCAAAACCATAGAATCACTTATTAAAGTAGGGGCATTTGATCAATTTGCAGACAGGGCAGCATTATTAGAAAAAATTGATGATTTCCTCGCAGTTTCATCACATGCAAATAATGCAAAAAAACATAATCAGAGTTCAATGTTTGAATATCTACCTGAGGATCAGAAAGTAAAAACTGAAATTAATTTAAATCCAAATATGAATACTAAATCCAAAGATAAACAATTATGGGAATTGGAATTATTGGGATTAAAGTTAAGTATAAATCACCAAAATGAAGAAATCATAAAATCAGTTTCTGATGACTATATAACTACTTTGGAACAAATAAATGATTTATCAGTTGCAGATATGAGCAATATTCAAATTTTAGGGCAGACCTTATCTATTGATAAATTAAGTTATACTGATAAAAAAACTAATCAAATTAAATCTTATTTTAAATCGCAGATAGATTTATTGGATTCCGAATTGGAATTAGTAAGTTTTAATCAAAATTTTAATCAAATGGATCTTTGGGATGAAACTAATTTGGTTATTATTGAAGGATATGCAAGGATGAGAAATAATCAATTATCAATTTATTTTAATAATGCTACAAAATACATTCCTCAAAATAACGGATTTCAGAGTAATGGAGTTGCTCAATCTAACAATTTAGAAAAGGATAATAAATGTCTGGTTTTTACAATTAATAATATTGTTGACAATGATCCTAGATATGCAAAATTAATTGATATTATTAAAAATAATAAAGGCAACACACCTGTATATATTAGATTCCAAGATAAGAGTTTAATTACTTACAGTGATTTTTATACTAATTTTCAAATTGAAAAAATTATCAAGAATGAGATGAAAGATTATTGTGATATTGATATTAGAAATATCACAGATTTTGTTTTTCCAAATAATTAATATTCAATTTATGTTTGATATCAAAGCAGAAAAATTAAGTCAAGGTTTAGATTTTTTATCAATTGAATATGATAATCATTTAATAAGTAAATTTATTTTATATTATGAATTTTTAAACAAAGAAAACAAGAAATATAATCTTACTAGCATTACAGATTTTGATGATTTTATTTCATTACATGTTTTAGATTCATTATCTTTATTCCTTCCTATACAAAAATATAATATAAATTATCAGAATATTTTAGATATTGGTTCTGGTAATGGGTTTCCAGGAATTCCTCTTGGAATTTGTATTTCTAAAGCTAATATTATTTTGGTTGATTCAGTTATAAAGAAAGTAAATTTTATGCAACAATTAATTCAATTGCTAAATTTAAACGGAATTGAAATTGTAAATAATCGTATAGAAAATTTAGGTAAAGATGAAAATTTTAGAAAAACACAAAATTTAATATTATCAAGAGCGGTTGCAAAATTATCCACGTTAATAGAAGTTGCTTTGCCATTGCTAGAAGTAGGAGGATATTGTATATTCCATAAATCTAATTTAACTAACTCTGAGTTTGAATCTATGAACAAAACGTTAAAATATTTTGATGCACAATTAATTGAAATATATGAAGTACCAAATGAATTATTATCACGCAATCATAATCTTATAGTTATTAAAAAAAATGTAGAAATTGATTTTGAATATCCAAGAAGTAATAATAAACCTTTCAGAAAACCGTTGTTTTAATGGAAATATTATTTTTTATAATTATAATGAATATATTAAATTTAAATAGGTGAATTATGACGTCACTAAATAAAAAAAGTAAGGTAGTTACACAGGGAGATGACAGAGCTCCTGCCAGGTCAATGTTAAGAGCAGTTGGACTTACTGATGAAGATATGAATAAACCTATGATAGGCATTGCAAATTTGGCTTCAGATGTTACACCTTGTAATGTTCATCTAGATCGCATAGCACAAAAAGCTAAAATTGGAGTACGGGATGCTGGTATGGTCCCAATGATGTTTGGAACCATAACAATTAGTGATGGAATATCAATGGGAACTGAAGGTATGAAAGCATCTTTAGTAACAAGAGAAATAATTGCTGATTCTATTGAAGCAGTAGTATTTGGAGAAAGTTTAGATGGTCTTTTAGCAGTTGCTGCATGTGACAAAAATATGCCTGGAGTTATGATGGCTATGGCAAGATTAAATGTCCCATCTATTTTTGTTTATGGGGGAGCTATATTACCTGGAAATTACAATGGGCAAGATATCAATATACAAGATATGTTTGAAGCAGTTGGAGCTTACTCTAGAGGTGATTTGCCATTAAAAGAATTGATTGATATGGAAAAAGTGGCTTGCCCGGGAGAGGGGGCATGTTCTGGAATGTTTACAGCAAACACAATGTCTTCTGCTATAGAAGCAATGGGTATGTCTATTCCAGGTGCATCTTCTATACCAGCAGTTGATCCTAGAAATGAAGAGGTAGCTGTTCAATCCGGTGAATATTTAATGAATCTTATGAAAAATGATATAAATCCAAGAGATATAATGACTAAGAAAGCCTTTGAGAATGCTATAACAGCAGTACTTGCTATGGGTGGATCAACAAATGCAGTATTGCATTTGTTGGCAATTGCGCATGAGGCTGAGGTAGATCTTAATATTGAAGATTTTAATATATTAAGTGAAAAAACACCTTATATTACAGATTTACGACCTGGAGGTAAATATGTGATGAGTGATGTTGATAAAGCTGGTGGAGTTCCTGTTATATTGAATGAATTATTGGATGCAGGACTTTTACATGGAGATGTATTAACAATCACCGGTGAAACAATGGCTGAAAATTTATCTAAATTTACAACCAAGCCTGATAGTAAAGTAATTTATCCACATACCTCCCCTAAAAGCTCTACGGGTGGATTAATTATTTTGAAAGGAAACTTAGCGCCTGAAGGTGCGGTATTTAAAGTTGCTGGAACTAAACATATTCAGCATGAAGGCCCTGCTAAAGTTTATGATGGGGAAAGGGAAGCATTTAATGCGATTACATCTGGAAATGTAGTAGATGGAGATGTTGTAATTATAAGATATGAGGGACCAAAAGGTGGCCCAGGTATGCAGGAAATGTTGGCAGTGACTGGAGCTATAATGGGAGCAGGTTTAGGTAACTCTACTATGTTGATAACTGATGGAAGATTTTCAGGAGCAACAAGAGGACCAAGTATTGGGCATGTGGCTCCAGAAGCAGCAGTTGGTGGTCCAATAGCTTTTGTGGAAAACGGAGATATTGTTAGCATGGATGCTGACACTAAACAATTAAATCTTCACATATCTGATGAAGATTTGAACAAAAGAAAAAATGGTTGGGTAGCTCCAAAAGTTAATGTTAAAAATGCTTTCTTAAGGAAGTATGCTAAATTAGTTTCTTCTGCTAGTATAGGTGCAGTTACTTCAGGAGATTAATTGTTAAAGGAAAAAGATGGAAACAAATAATGATAAAATTTCAAGACGTTCATTTATTAAAGCTTTCTTTTTAGGTGGTTTTGGTATCTTTATAAGTTTATTTAATTTTAAATCTAAACCTGATAAGAAAAAATCTATAAACAATAACTTGCCATTAGATTCTGTTTATAGAATAAGAGAAGAAATTTAATAAATTAATTTTATAATAAGGTTGTATCAATGTTAGAATTAGAAGGTAAAGTTGCTATTGTCACTGGTGCAGGTAGATTGAGAGGAATAGGAAGGGCAGCGGCAGTTTCCTTGGCGAGGTTAGGTGCAAAAGTGGTTGTTACAGGAACAGGCAGAGATCCATTGAATTATCCTCAAGATGAAAAAGAAATAGGATGGAAAGATATATATAGCACTGCTGAACAGATTCAATTAGAAGGCACTGAAGCATTACCATTGGTGTCTAATGTTTCATCACCTCAAAGTGTGAGTGAAATGATAAATCAAACCCTATCAAAGTTTGGAAGGATTGATATTTTAGTCAATAACGCAGCTGCTGCCAGAGGTGAAGATAGAGTTCCTATTACTGATTTATCCGATGATGTGTTTAAAAAAGTTAATGATATTAAAGTTTTTGGTACATATTTATGCTCAAAAGCTGTTGTGAAAGTTTTAAAAGAACAAGGAGAGGGCGGTAAAATTGTAAATATTTCTTCAACTGCAGGTAAAAGCGGTTCTCCAAACACATTAGCATATAATGCTGCTAATTTTGCTGTTGTGGGAATGACTCAATCTATGGCTCGAGAATTAGGCCCATTTAGTATTAATGTAAACTGTGTTTGTCCAGGATTTACTGAAACTTCTAGAATGGATGGCCTTGATTTGGACACAGGGGCAGAAAAAACGGCTATTGGAAGAATAGGCACAGATGATGAAGTAGGAGATTTTATAGCACATTTGTGCACTAAAGCCACTTCATGGATAACTGGTCAATCAATAAATGTAAATGGTGGATCTGTAGTAGAACATTAAGTTCTGCCCGGCCAGGATTCGAACCTGGGTCTGAGGATTCAAAGTCCTTCGTGCTACCACTACACCACCGGGCATTGTCCCTTCAGTATATCAAAATTTGATAACTAGAAATAACCCTAAATGGTACATGAAATGACACATAAGAAGAATCAAATTGAAAAAGATAAAGATGAAATAAAGCCTTTAGATGATTCTAAGGCTAGGCATATAATTTGATAAATTGGGATGATGACAAAGAATATACATAGTAAATCTTCCTTCAGTCACAGATGCCTCGCAAGAAGTAATTAACCGTTATCGCGGGTAATTGATTGCCAAAAGGTTTGAGTTACAAATATAAAAAAATATATAAAAATTAAAGAAGAAAATTAAAATGAGAAAGATTAAAAAACTTATAAGAAAATATAAATATAAATTAAAAATTAAATTATCAGATAGAAAAGATAGAAAGAAAATTAAAACATTATTTAAAGAATGATATCAAAAAAGAGTAAAAGTTTGAGTACTAGGAATTTATATTTGATTTAAAGAGTTTTGCTATAGAGTTTCCGTGGTTGGATTTTTACATATTATCATTCTTCTTATAGCCTCTATATTCATCACAACAGCAACAAATATCAATATTAATTCAACTTGATTTAACAAAGCGCCTAATAGAATAACAAATATACGCATATCTCTTCCGATACGTATATTTCTTGTGTTTATATAAATTTTCATTAAATTATCATATTTATCTGCTGTATAACTAAGCATAAAAGAACCAGTAATTGCAAAAAACCCGATTATTAAATATAAATTTCCTCCACCATTAGAATATAGATGCCAAGTTAAACCAAACAATAAAAAAGCATCTGCGTAACGATCCAAAACAGCATCAAACCAACCACCATAACTACTTTCTTGATATTTCAAACGTGCTACTTCCCCATCACATCCATCGATAATAGATGAAATTTGAGCTAATATTCCCCCTATAATTAATGGGATATATGAGCCCATAGCAAACAAGAGCGAAGCAATGCATGCAACACTAAATGCAAATATTGAAATTTGATTTGGGGTAATATTGGTAAAAGATAATTTCTTTGAAATCCAAAGAGAAATAGGTCTATTAAAATATCGTGCTATAATTCCATCTTGTTGTTTATTCAGATTTTTCAATACCTCAGATTCAGCCTTACGATATGATTCCGGATCATTGATATCAGCCCAAAATTTATCCTTAATCTTGAAAATACCAACCTTATTTTTGTCTGCTAGGTATTGTATTGCATCTGTTAAAAAACCCTTGTCTTTTTTTATACATATTTCTAAGGCTTTGAAAATTACAGGTTTACAATAAAATATTCCTGTATCAAAGCCATCGTACTGTTTTAAATTTTTCCCTATTTTAGTTATTTTATTATTATCAACCTTAATTTTGGTAACAATATCAAGGGCAATCATTGGATTGTTAATTTTTGTATCTATTGCCAAAACAACATCAGGTTTATTTGATTTTGAAAATAAATTTCTTACAATAGATGGGTCAAATAGATGATCAGACATCAATAACAAAAAAGGTTCTTTTATTTTATCCTTAACGGTGAGTACTGAAAAACCATTTGCTTTATTTTCCCATTCAGGATTATAGATAGTATGTATGTCTAAACCTGTGTCTTCACTTAATTTATTTAAAATACCTTCTAAAGGATCTTTTTCATGACCGGTTACCACAAAAAATTCATTCATACCAGCTTTTATAGCTGTACGAATAGTACGTTCTATTAATGGTAATCCAAGAAAATTGACAAGCGGTTTACTAGTTCCTTTTTCTTGTAATCTTTCTCCTTTTCCTGCTGCAATTATTACACATTTCATCATATTTTTTATTTGTTATAAATAAGTTACTCAAAGCAAAATTACATACAAGTTACTTATTTATTTTCTTTAAGCACTGACCATTCGACAACTTTTGATCGTAAGAATATAAATACCAATAATATTCAGTAATATATTAGTTAAAAAATAGATAGATAATTGACTAACTTTGTTGGGTTGAATTAATTATATAAATTATCGAGGACTATTAATGATAACTTTAAATAACTAATACCTATATTTTGATTCTATTCTATTCCTTGTATTCCTGCAAGTTTCTTCAAATTTGTTGGTCTTGGGATAGTGAGAGTTAGAGCCTCGCCCACTAAGTAATTGATCTTATAAACTATTTGAATTGTGTCAATGATTTTAATAATTATTTCTTTATTGCTATATTTAGTTAGATCAATAAATAATGTGTTAGAATTTGATGATGAAATTTTTACCTGAAGCATTAAGATCCAGGCATTTTACAATTTATTTTATTGGGAATATTTTTTCGTATCATGCTGTTCAAATTTTTATTTTTGCAGAATCTTGGATAGTTCATGAATTGAATGAATCTCCAGAAGCATTAGGTATGTTAGGTCTATATGCTTCACTCCCGACAATTATTTTTAATGTATTTGGAGGAGCTGTAGCAGACAGATTTAATAAAAAACTTCTTGTTTTTATTGCACAACTATTTCAGGTAGTAATATTTATTATTTTTGCTTTTTCTTATGCTAATGGATTTCTTGAATATTGGCATGTTTATATTATTGCTGCAATAATAAGTTTTTCAACTGCCTTTGAATTGCCTGCAAAAATGTCATATTTTCCATCTTTACTTGAAAAAATAAATTTATCTAGCGGAGTTGTGGTAGATTTGTTTGCATGGCAAGGAACTAGAGTCATTGCTCCATTGATAGCAGGATTTATTTTTGCATTGTATGGAGGAAGTTTTGCTTTACTTTTTTCATGCCTGCTTATTGTAATTTTTATTGTGTTATTTAGTACAACTAAACCTTTGTATTACCCGAAAAAATCTGGTGATGGAAATCCGATTTCTGATGCTTTTGATGGATTGAAATATATATACCAAAACAAACCCATGTTAGTTTTACTCAGTCTTTCATTTTTAGTTTACTTATCTGGGTATGCATATTTAAATATGTTGCCATATATTGGAGTACAAATTTTCAAGGTTGGCTCAAAAGGTACCGGATTGTTAATGACTGCAGCTGGGATTGGATCTGTCTTACCAACAATAATTTTTTCAAAATCAGGGATTCCAAATAAAAGGTTAGCAATTTGTTTAAGTATGTTATTTTCCGGATTGTTTTTAATTTTATTTGCAGGATCTTCTGCTGTATATCAATATATTCCCTTGGCAGCTTTTATTATACTGATTATTGGATTTGCAAATTCTTTATATGCAACTTCAGTGATGAGTGCAATACAAATTTATGTGTCTGAAGAATTTAGAGGCAGAGTTGTAGGTATTTTTGTTATGTCATTTAGTTTTATGTCCCTTGGTAGTTTATGGGTAGGAACATTGGGTGGATTTTTAGATAAAATTTTGTTGACAGAACATTTTGGAGTATTAATTTCTTTAATGCTCGGGGGTGTTATTTTATTTCTTGTAGGAATAACAATGTTTTTATTTAATACATCTCTTAAAAAAATTTAAATAAATTATTTATTCTAATGTATTCCATCGGGTTTTATCTAAGCTACTGGACCAGAAATCTAACTCAAATTTACAACTGTATATATAGATTGTTTTCATTTTCTGTTTTTGTTGTTCTGTGCAATCTTCAGCTATTTTATTTACTAAATTAGTCATCCATTCAGCAAGCTCCTGAAATTCATTGCCTGCATACATATTTATCCATTCTGAGTAAGCAGGATGTATGCCAGGAAGTTTTATTGAATTGAGTTTTGTTCCTATTTCCGCATAAGTAGCCATGCATGGTAATAAGGCAGCAGCTATTTTTGGAAAATCAGATTCGTAACCAGTTTTTACTAAAAAATTGGTATATGCACTTGTTGCATTTGTAGGGGCTAAGTTTTGAAGTCTAGATTCTGTTATGCCTATCTTTTCGCAAAATGAAAGGTGAAGTTGCATTTCGGTATTCAATGTTTCTTGTAATAAAATACTGAATTTGCTCATTGTTATATAATCAGGAGATTTAATTGTTGCCAATCCTAATATTTTGCCATATTCAATTAAAAATAAATAATCTTGTTCAATGAAATGTTTGAAACAAGAGATGTCTAATGTACCATCTCCAATTCCCATAGGAAATTTATGATTAATAATTAAAGATTGTATATCTTTGGTTTCTGAATATAGTTCTTTAGTAAAACTCATTACAATTAAAGTATTAAATGGTTCCTTGGTTTCTGGTTTCAATAAATGCATTTTCCATAGCTTCAATAGTTTGATTTACGTCATCTTCACTATGTTCTGCCATCATTATAAACCTTGATGCTGACCAGGTATCTATTCCTTGATTGATAAGAGATAATCCTAGTTGACTATGTATTTCACCACCATAAGATTTCGATTCATCTTCCTTAGTCAGATTGATAATGTCTTCTACTGAATTTGCTTCAATTCCTAATCTGAAATGAACCAATGAATCATTTCCATATGCTAATCCAGGAATTTCTAATTTTGATAATACTCCATTTAAGCCGGAAACTAGTTGTTCACCTCTTTTTGCAGCAATTTCATTAACATCAGTCGTTCTTACTATTTCTAAAGCCTTTGCTCCTGCAGCAGCAGATAATGGGTTGGCATTAAATGTACCAGGGTGATACATACTTTTTCCTCCTGGTTTTTTTTCTAGAATTTCCATAAATTCAGCTTTTCCTGTTACACAACCTCCGGGTAATCCTCCTCCGAGTATTTTAGCCCATGAGCTTATATCAGGTGTTATTCCAAATAGTTCTTCTGCTCCTCCTTTGGCTACTCTAAAACCTGTTACTACTTCATCAAACATAAGTACGATTTTTCTGTCGGTACATAATTGTCTAAGCTCTTTGAGAAAAGAAGGCTTTATTGGATATTGCCCCATGTGAGCACCTGTTGGTTCTAGCATTACTCCTGCAATATCATTGTCTTTATCTAATAAAGATTCAAGAATAGAAATATCATTTGGGGGTATAACAATCATTGTATCTAAAACTTGGCTAGGGATGCCATATTCCCAATTTTCATCAGCACCACCTGTTGCTGATGCCCCATCACTCCATCCATGGAAGTGATGTTCAAATTTGACGATTTTATTTTTTCCTGTATGAGCTCTCATTATTCTCATACCCATCATATCTGCTTCAGTTCCGGAACTTGTAAATCTTATTATTTCTGCTGATGGTACTAAATTTTTTATAGCTTTTCCCCACGCAACTTCGTATTCGGTAGATGCCCCAGGCAAGCTACCTTTTGCGATTGTGTCTTTAACAACTTTAACTATTTCCGGATGTGCATGTCCTAATAACATTGACCCATGACCTGATTTGTAATCGATATATTCATTTCCATCAATATCCCATTTTTTTGATCCTTGAGCATTTGAAATGTAATAAGGAAAGGGTTTTGTAATTCTGGCATCATGCGTAACTCCATTTGGGAATAAATTCATTGCATCTTTAAATTTTCGCTCTGATTTTGAATGATTTTCAATATATTTTTTTTCTATAGGGGTTGTCATATTTGTCCTGAATTGTATTTGCTTATTAATTAATAATAGGAATTATATAAGACTTTTAATTATTTTGTAACTATAAGGTTTTAAATGGTAAATATTTATATTAAATATATTTTATAATCATTTGTATTAAATAATATTTATGGGTTAATTTTATGAGAAGTTTTGTTGTCAATCTTGAATGTACTTATCCTGGTTGCGGAGAAGAATATTCAGTAGATGAATTAAATAAATTATGTATAAAATGTGGAAGGGTGTTGTATGCGC
>CAYTCC010000020.1:17119-20674 GCA_964436345.1 uncultured Dehalococcoidia bacterium | reverse complement strand
TTTTTGCCTTCTACATCTTCTCTTTTATTTACAATGTAACTTACAATTAGAGCTAAAATTATAGAAATTATAATAAGTATTATCCAAATGTTCCCGTTATTACTGCCTGTAACAGAAGGAAGCAGAATTCCTCTGTTTGATATTACAACAGTATTTCCAAATGTAAGAGCTTCAGAAATTCTTGGAAGTTTAAGAAAAATTATTTGCCAAAAAATTATTTGAATTAACAAAGGTGTATTTCTTAATATTTCTACATATAAGTATGAAATAGTGGAAAATAGTATGTTTTTTGATAGCCTTGCCACACCCATAATAGTTCCAAGAAGCGAAGCAAATAATATTGCAACAATACAAACTCTGATAGTATTTATTACTCCTGTAAAATAAGAAACCCATCTGCTGTCATTGCTTGTATAATCAATGATAAATGTATGACTTATTCCAAATCCAGCTCTACTTGAAAAGTGACTTAATGTCATATCTAGCAGACGAGCTTTTGATGCTAAATAATAGAAAAATAATTAAAGAAATATTACAAAAATGAATTGAATTAATAGATCTCTGTTTTTTTGAGATCTACTCCATATATATAATTTATTTATAAATACATTCATAATTAAAATTTTTCATAAAAATAATATGCCGGGCTACTTTAGCCCGGCATATTACATATAACTACGTTGGTTTACTTTATCGGAAAGGAGGTGCGTAAATCAGACCACCGTTAGTCCATAAATCATTTAATGAACCGCTTCTTGTTAATCCAAGAGGAGTTAAATGTCTTTCGTAAATTTCACCATAATTTCCAACAGCAGAAATTGCATTTTGAATGAAAGTTGGATCTACTCCAAAATTAAAATCTGCTACTGTTCCATCTCCAAATGCAACTCCCAACAATCGAGCCATTCCTGGATCTTTAGGGTTTGAAGCCATTGAAGAAACATTTGCACTTGTTATACCACTTTCTTCAGCTTGAATAAGGCCAAATACAACCCATTGAACAACGTCATAAAATTCGCTGTCATTATCACGAGTTAATGGTCCTAAAGGTTCTTTGGAAAGAGTTTCTGCTAAAACTACCAAAGAATCGGGGCCTCCAGCTGATGCTGGAAATTCTGCTCTTTTTGAAGCAAGTCCAGATTTATCTGTAGTCCATCCGTCACATCTTTTTTCTTCAAAAGCTGCTTGCAATGGGTCATTTGTTTCAAATGTAAGTGGAGTATAGTCTAAACCTGCTGAAGTGAATCTGTCATCGAGATTTAATTCAGTAGTTGTTCCTTGTAGTACACAAACAGTTGCTCCATCCATGTCTTCAATTGCTTTATATCCACTGTCAGCATATACCATCATGCCTTGGCCATCGTAGAAAGTTGTAGCAGTAAAGTCATTGCCTAAATCACGGTCTCTGCTAGCTGTCCAGGTGGTGTTTCTAACTAACATGTCGATTTCACCAGATCCCAGAGCTTCAAATCGAGCCGATGCTGTTAATGGAACATATTCTACTTTACTGGCATCACCTAAAATGGCAGCTGCTACAGCTTTACAGTAATCAATGTCGAAACCTTCAAATGATCCTCCGGAAGTCAATACTCCGAACCCTGTAAGATTATCATTCACGCCACATTTTAGCATGCCACGATCTTGAATAGTTTTCAATGTTGATACGCGATCAACCTGTACTTCTTTTATTACTTCTTTTACTTCAGTAATTGTTTCTGTTTCAGTACTACAGGCAATAAAAATTGCAAGAGACATCACTGACAAGAATAGAAGACTTAACTTGAGCTTAGTCATAATTTTCTCCTTAGAAAAATATATATTTAATTCCTCTTTTTGTCTTATGACCACGTATGTTAGCACCTTAAAAGGGGGAAGGTTGCTGTGCAATTATGCTACTCTTCACGATTTAACATGATTATTATGCAGAATTTAATAAAAATATGCAAATATTTAAAATAAATATTTAATGAATATAAATTTTATGTTTTAGTATTATTAAAACATAAAATTAAAGTAGCAGATAATATATTAAAAAATATGTTATCTATAATTTGGAGGCAGTATGAAAAAAATTCTAGTTATAGGAGCATCAGGACAAATCGGATCAGAGCTTATTCCTGAATTAAGAAAATTAAATGGAGATGAAAATGTAGTTGCCTCTTTGAATAAGACTCCAATGACCAAAGAAGTAGGAAATTCAGGACCTAATACTAAAATTGATATAAGAAATATAGATGAAATAGATAGTGCAATTAAAAAATATAATATTGAGACTATATATCATTTAGGTTCAATTTTATCCGCTTCTGCAGAAATGAACAGAAAGTTAGCTTATCAAGTTAATTTTAATGGTTTAAATAATATATTAGAATCTTCAGTTGCTAATAATGTAAAAAAAGTTATGCTAGTTTCTTCAATAGCAGCATTTGGTCCAGGCACACCTAGTGAAAATACTCCAAATGATACAATCCAGAAGCCTAATACACATTATGGTATTTCCAAAGTGTTTACTGAATTAATAGGAAATTATTTTTCTACAAAATTGAATTTGGATGTAAGAGGTGTAAGATTGCCTGGCATAATCAGCTGGAAAGTTGAACCAACTGCAGGAACAACTGATTATGCAGTGGCTATATTTTATGAAGCTATTAAAAAACAGAGTTACACTTGTCCGCTCGCAGAAAATACCAAACTGCCAATGATGTATATGCCTGATGCAATTTTATCTTTGATTATGTTGGAAAAAGCAGAAAAAGCTAAATTAAAACATTTTTCAGATTTTAATGTTAATTCTATGAGCTTTACGCCGCAAGATTTAGCTATAGCTATAAACAAAAGAATACCAGGATTTAAGATTAACTATGAAATTAATCCTATGTTACAATCTATTGCTGATTCATGGCCTGACAAATTAGATGACAGTATTGCTCGTACAGAATGGGGATGGAACCCCAAGTATGATTTGAATAGCATGGTAGATGATATGATAATTAATTTAACTAATAAGCTAAAAAATTAATATTTAATAAATGGGGTATTTATTATGGCGGATAAACATAATTTCAATAATAAAGTAGTAATAGTTACAGGATCAGCGCAAGGCATGGGTAAGGCTGTTGCAAAAAAGTTTGGAGAATATGGTGCAAAAATTGTTATCAATGATATCAGTAAAGACAGTTTGAAATTAACAGAAAATGAATTTGCAAAATCCGGTTTTCATGTTCTTGCTTTAACAGGTGATGTTACTCAATCTGATGATGTTGAAAATATTGTGAATCAAACTATAAAGCATTACGGACAAGTAGATATATTAGTAAATAATGCAGGTGTTTTAAAGCCGACAAAAGTAGTAGAAATAGATGAAAAGGAATGGGATTTTGTTGTGGGAGTAAATTTGAAAGGAACGTTTTTGTTTTCTAAAGCTGTGATTCCAATTATGCGATCTCATAACTGGGGAAGAATAATTAATTTTTCATCTTCTGCAGGCAAGAATATTAGTACAGTTGGCGGTGCTCATTATACTGCCGCAAAAGCAGGAATACTCGGATTTACTAG
>CAYTCC010000020.1:0-17109 GCA_964436345.1 uncultured Dehalococcoidia bacterium | reverse complement strand
AGAATATGGAATTACTGTAAATTCAGTATGTCCGGGATTAATTGATACTGAAATGGTCAGATCTACCATAGATGATACTAGAGTTCAGGCTTATGCTGACAGTTTTCCGATTAATAGGCTTGGGACAAGAGAAGAAGTTGCCGATTTAGTTATTTTTCTTGCTTCTGAGAATGCATCTTATATTACTGGTGCATCTATAGATATAAACGGCGGGGATTTAATGATATAAATTTATCTTCCTATTGCATATGCATCTCTTCTTGGATCTGCACCTGCAGTTAAAGTTTTAAGATCATTATTGATTTGAATTGCACAAAGTCCGCCTGCAAGATATGATTTTTGATCCCACAATTTAATTTTATGACCCAGGTTAGATAAAGTATTAATTACATTTTCTTTTATATCATTTTCACAACTTAGAACACCTGGCTCGTAATTATTTATAATATTAGTTAGAGGAAAACTATAGCTTGCAAATCTTGGGGCTTCAATTGCTTCTTGTGGATTCATTTCAAATTCTATTATATTCAAAAATAGTTGCGTCATTGCCTGGATTTGAACATCTAATCCAGGGGTACCTAATATTAAGAAAGGTTTATTATTTTTTAAAACCATTGCTGGATTTGGTGTTAATCTTGGTCTTTTGCCTGGTTCAATTGAAGAAGGATGAATGGGATCCATCCATGATTGGCTACCTCTTCCAGAAATACTTAATCCTAATTCTGGTATGTAATTGTTATAGGCGTCACTAGGTGTAGCAGAAAATGCATTACCCCATTTATCGACGACCGCAACATAACTAGTATCTCCTTCATATGGGTTTTTACTTGGTTTAGGAGTTTCTGAAAGTGTAAAATTTGGATTTTGTTCTTCTTGATATTTAAATGGATTCCCAGGTTGCGGCATTTCTGTAAATGCAGAATTATTGTTAATAAGCTTACTTCTTTCTTTTGCATATTCTTTAGAAAGCATTCCTTTTAATGGGACATTTACAAAATTAGGATCACCTAAATAAAAATGCCTGTCTGAAAAAGCTAATTTTATTGATTCAACTATAGTATGAATGTAATTGGCTGAATTATGTTCCATATTTTTCAGATTTGTATTTTCAAGTAAGTTTAAAACTTCAATAAAAATTGGTCCCTGACACCAGGCACCACAGGTGGCAATAGAATATTCTTTATATGTACCAATTTCAGGTTTTTCTATTTGTACACTAAAATTTTCCAGATCAAATTTAGATAATAAACCCCCATTTTTTTTGAAAAACTCATCTATTTCTTTTGCTATTTCCCCTTTATAAAAATAATCTCTAGTTTTTCTTATAGCTTTGACTCTACCTTCATTTTTATACTTACGTTCAATTTCTATTAATCTGCCAAAAGTTTTACCAAGTTTTTTTTGTGTTAAGATTTCTCCTTCTTTTAATAGTTTCCCATTTTTAATTAATAATTTTGATAGTTCAGGTGTTATTTCCATATCTGGTAAAAAATGAGCTAATGTTCCTTGAATTACGAAACCTTTATTGCAGATTTCCAAGGCGGGAGTTACCACTTCTTCAAATGACATAGTTCCAAAATTTTCAATTGCAGTAAGCCATGAATCACAAGCTGCAGGAGTTACTGCTCTTTCAATTGTAGAAGGAATACCATTCTTTGAGTTAGATTTAAAATATTCTATCGATGCTAACTCCGGCCATTTTCCTACTCCGCTAATTGTTGATATTTCTTTAGATTCTGATGTGTAAATCATAATTGGAGCTACTCCTCCAAAACTTACCCAATGAGGCAGAGTAATGCCCAATACTATGCCTGCAGCTACACCGGCATCTATAGCATTCCCTCCATTTTCAAGTATTTTATAGCCTGCAGCTGATGCAAGATAATGCCCAGAAGAGATCATATGATTTGTACCACGTACAGGAGGTCTTTGTGTCGAGAATACTTTAGACATAATTTATTTATTAGAAATGATGATTGATTATAGCATTTTCAAAGCATGGTAATCATTTTTTATTTTTGGTTTTTTATTTTTCTACCAACAGCAAAATAATCAAATCCAAAACCTTGTATTAATTTCTGATCAAGGAAATTTTTACCATCGAAAATAATTTTTGGATTTTTCATGGATTTATAAACTTTTTCCCAGTTTAAGTTTTGAAACTCACTCCATTCAGTCATGATTATTGTTGCCTGAACTTCATTTATTGCATCATATGGATTATTAAAAAAGTTAATAGTTTCTGGTAATATTTTTTTTGCATTATTAACACTAACCGGGTCATAAGTATTTATAATTACACCAGAATTAGAAAGCTGGTTAATTAAGTTTATTGAAGAAGATTCTCTTATGTCATCTGTTCCCGCTTTAAATGATAATCCTAAAACACATACTTTTAATCCCTGTAAATTTTCAAATTTTTCAGACAGGTAAAAATAAGGCATTAATTGTTGTTTTTGATTCGTAGTAATGATTGATTGAAGCAAATCAAAACTTTGTAGATGTGTCATAGATAAATCACTTAAAGATTGTACATCTTTGGGGAAACAAGATCCTCCGTATCCAACGCCAGGTATCAGGTAATTTGGGCCTATTCTTGGATCAAGCCCTATGCCTTTGGAAACATCATCAACATAAGCTCCTAATTTATCGCATAAATTAGCTATTTCATTTATAAATGAAATTTTATTTGCTAAGAATGCGTTGCTAGCAAATTTTATCATTTCAGAAGAAGTTATATCAGAGTGGACAAAAGGTGAAGTATAATTTTTATATATTTTCTCAATACATTGATTTCCTTCAATGGATTTAGAGCCTGAAATAATCCTGTCGGGATTTTTCCAGTCTTCTATAGCTTGGCCTTCTCTAAGAAATTCAGGATTTGAGATATATTTATCGGCCAGTTCCAGGTTTTGAGATATTAATTTTTCCCCTGTACCCGGTGGCACTGTACTTTTTATTATAATAAAAGGTAAGTTTTGATAATTTGATATTATCCATTTAATAGCTACTTCTAGCTGAGAAATATCTAAAGTGCCCATTTGAGAAAGTGGTGTTCCGACTGCGATTATTATTGCATCTGCTGAAAGGTCTCCATAATTAT
Source organism: uncultured Dehalococcoidia bacterium (assembly GCA_964436345.1). Classification (GTDB taxonomy): domain Bacteria; phylum Chloroflexota; class Dehalococcoidia; order Lucifugimonadales. The sequence goes on along the minus strand of CAYTCC010000020.1, from coordinate 14,006 downwards.
CAATTTTTTTTAATTCGAGAGTTTGTTTTTGAATAGCTAGTTTTACCAATTCATTTAAATTAGGCTCATAAAATGGTATATAACCTTGAGATATAGATTTTAATTTTTCAGAGTTAGTATCGTACCCAGTTACGTTGTGGCCTTCTTCGGCTAGGCAAGCTGATGCCACTAACCCAACATATCCTAACCCAATAACATCGATTTTCAATTTAAACCTTTTAGTGAATCTAAATTTATATATATATTATATAGATTATTATTGATACTTTTATTAGTTTATTTCTAGTATTTCAAGTGCATTCCTGTTGATAATTTCTTCTAATTCAATATCTGGAATGTTAGGTAAGTTATATTTGTCTGCAAATTTATTTAAGTTTCTTAATCCTGTGATATTGTCTTTTGGTGATGAAATTGGCCAATCAGATGCAAAAAAAATTTTATTCAATACACCCCATTCATAAAACAATCTCATTCCATTCCAAAATGACCATGGTCTGTAGAATTGAGCGGAAATATCAGCCCAAACATTTTCATGTTTTCTGATTACAGAAATACAGTCTGTGTGCCATGGATGACCAAGGTGGGCTAAGATCATTTTTAATTTTGGAAATTTTATGGCTATTTCATCTATAACTAATGGATGTGCAAATTTTAAGGGAGCATTACTCATTGGGGATGTTCCTTGGTGAAAAATAATAGGGTAATTATCTTTTTCTAATCTGTTATATAAATTGAATGCTTCTTTGGATAAGGGGTTGAAATTCTGATAATTTGCACCTAATTTAATTCCTTTACATTTAAGGTTTACAGTTGCTCGGTCATATTCATCGTTCATATTTGGATCAAACGGATGTAAAGACATAAAAGGAATTATTTTTTCTGGAAATTTTATATATAAATCATGCGCTATATCATTATGATTTTTTCCATTTATTTCCATTTCATTTTTTGGACCAACAAGAGATTTGCTTGGATCCGAAGGGCGGGGTGCAATCCCAAATACAAATGCTTTGTCTACTGGGTCAAGAGCTTTAATATATTCATTAATAGTATTAGTGAGTTTTATTTCTTTACCTGACTGATATATTTTGTCTTTTTTAATATCATTTTTGGGAACACTATATTCATGTGTAGGTAGATGAGTATGTACATCAACAATCATAATTTTTCAATGTTCAAGAAAGTAAATACTAACAGTATAATTCTAATAAATTTTATTACGATACATTATTCTATTTTTTTAGGTGGGCTTATAATATTTCTATTTTCTACAGATAATGTAGATTCAATTTTTTTTAATCTTTTTTCTAATGAAATTGTATAAGTTAATAATTCGTTATATCTGTCCACTACGCTAAATAATTTTATATTGTCATCTAGGTTTAAATATCTTCCATCGTGATGATGTGTTGAAGAGCTAGTGCATGAAATCACTAGTAATAATATAAATATAAATATCATTGATTTTATAATTTGTTTTTTCATGGTAGACCTCGATTATGATTTATTTTATTGTTATTTTTAACGGATAATTTTAGATTAAAGTTATCTCAAAATTATACAATTTTATTTCTTGTAAGTATTGTGGAGGTTAGAATGATCATTATTGATGGCGATTATCCAATGGCTCATAATGGATTGAAATTTCAAAGAGATTTAACAAAACCAATTAGTGAAGTTAGAAGTGCGGGTATTATAAATTCAGAACTTGATTTTAATGGACATAGTGTTATGGCCTCTTTGCCAGAAATGAGAAAAGGTGAAGTGGCAGTTGCTATAGTGAAAGTTGTATGTTGTATTTTGAGACCAGGGAATGATCATGGTGATGTCCCTACCGATCTTCATGCATATGCTTCAGGTAAAAGCCAGATGGCTTATTATCATATGCTAGAAACTATGGGAGAAGTTAATTTACTTAAATTTCAAAAGGAATTTAAAGATCATATGGATCTTTGGTTAAAAGAAGATGATCATATGGACTCGCCTGTAGGAATGGTATTAGGTATGGAAGGTGCAGATTCGATCACTATGCCTGATCAGTTACAAGAATGGTATGATGGTGGATTACGTCTTATTAGTCTTTCTCATTACGGGGTTAGCAGATATTCCCATGGAACAGGAACAGGAACTGAAGGTGGACTAGTAGGGAATGCTAAGGAATTATTACAAGAAATGGATTCATTAAATATGATATTGGATGTTTCGCATACTTCTGATGAATCTGTAAGGCAAGAATTAGAAATTTTTGAAGGGCCTGTAATTGCTACTCATCAAAATTGTAGATCTATTACACCTGGTGAGAGACAATTTCCAGATCATCAGATAAAAAGTGTAATAGAAAGAGGAGGAGTGATTGGTCATTCTATGGATACGTATATGTTATGGAGTAAAGAGATTGACTGGTCAAATATTCCACCAGAGAGACCTTTTCCTAAAGATGAAGTTACGTTGGATAACTATGTTGATCACATTGATTATGTATGTCAATTGGCTGGCAATTCCTTACATGCTGCTATAGGAGGTGATACTGATGGACAGGGAGGTATGATTGGAGCTCCTTATGAAATTGATACTGTTGCAGATTATCAAAAAATAGTACAATTACTCGAGCAAAGAGGCTATGCAAATGAGGATATAGAAAATATCATGTATAAAAATTGGCAGAGGTTTTTTGAGCTATACTTACCAAATTAAATTATTATAGGGTAAAAATGTTAGATACCGGAAATAAATTAGAAAAACTTGAATTAATTGATATTAACGGGCAGCCATTTGATATTGTAAATTATAGAGGAAAAAAACTTGCAATTTATTTTTGGGCTTCTTGGTGAAATTGTAGAACTCAATTGCCTGGATGGCAATTATTAGCTCAAAAAGCAGAAGAAAAAAACATTGGACTAATTAATATATCTCTTGATTTTCAAGGTCCGGAAAAAGTTATTCCCTATTTGAAAGAATATGGGGTTAAAATTAAAACATTTATTGATGTAGATAATTCTTCAGGTTTATTGTTTGGTTTTAAAGTTGTTCCAAATTTACTTATTTTTGATGAAGATTTGACATTGAAATTCAAATGTATAGCTAATATTAATATTCTTAAAAATGAACATAAACTTTTAGTAGAAAACTGGATCGAAACTGGAGATATAGATTTTTTAAATAATATTAATTCCAAACCTGTTAGTATGCCTGCCAAAGAATCTGTAAATGTTTTAAGGGAAGGAAATAAAATTCTTGAAACTAAGCAAGGTGATGCTAAGCAATTGTTAAAAAATTTGGTTTCAGATGATCCTGAAAATTTTATATTTAGAAAACAATATTGGGCAATTAATAATCCGGAAAAATTTTATTCAGGTAAAATTGATACTGATTGGCAAAGAAAAAAATTAGAGAATAATGAGGATTAATATTTAATTTTTTATGTTAAGTTTTAATCGCCTGTTCTGTCATCTTGATTTTTTTTAGATTCAGTAGTAGCAGATTGTTTTTCAGGAACTTGCCTACCCTGAAGTAAAGCATCTCTCATCTGTGTTGAAAAATCACTTAATGCACCTGGGCTATGCGGTACAAAAATACTTGAACTGTTATCAGATTGTGCAATACTTTTTAAACTGTCAAAATATTGAGTTAGAAGAACAAGATTCATAACTTCCATTGGACCTGTACCGCTAATACTTTTTTGAAAATCATCAATTGAGGCTTTCAAGCCATCAATGATGGCTTTTCTTTCATCAGCTATACCTTTTCCTCTTAGTGCATTACTAGTTGCCTGTGCTTCTGCTTCTTTGACAATAAGAATTTTTTCTGCCTCCCCTTTTTCACTGGCTGCAACTCTTAATCTTTGTGCTTCGTTTATTTCATTCATTGCAGCTTTTACTTTTGCATCAGGGTCTAAATCTGTAACTAAAGCTTTGACGATTCCATAACCAAATTGTCCCATTATTTCTGTAAGCTCATTTTTAACAGCATCTGCAATATCATCTTTTTTTACGAATAGATCATCAAGAGTTAATTCAGGAACTCTTGCTCTGACTACATCAAATACATATGCTGTTATCTGTTGTTCGGTATTATCTAGTTTGTAAAATGCTTCAAATTCTTTTGTATCCAGTACAAAAAATTGAACTGATATTGAAACTTTTACAAATACATTATCTTCTGTTTTTGTTTCAACGGGCACATCTAATTGTGTAATTCGCATGCTTAATCTTCCAGCTACTCTTTCGATGAAAGGAATTTTTATGTTGATACCAGGAGACGATGTTCTGATAAATTTACCAAATCTTTCAACTATTGCCGTTGTTTGTTGTTTTACTACAAAAATCGCATTAATTAAACATACGATAATTAATACAAGAAGAATTAAGCCTAGAATTTCCATTTTTTAATCCATATCATAAATTTTGTTATTTAATAGGTTTATTATACATTAAGCAGGATTTAAAATTTTTGAGGCGTACATGTTGGGCAAATATTTTGTCCACAAACGTCTTCAATGGGATAAGCAGGCTTAGACAAAGCTAAAATATCATCTTCGGAAAAACCTCCAAGTAGTTCATCAAAAATATTAGGTTCAAAAGGATTGCCATATTCATCCCCGCCTTCTTGCATATAACGTTTTAATATTGGAGATTTTAATTTTGCAAAATCGATCCCTTTAAATGTTGTTTGATTTTTAACTGAGGGAAATAATGACCCAGAATATAAAATTAATTGTTTGATTCCAATATTAAGTTGATCCCATATTATTCGATTATGTTCAACTTGTAATTTTGCTATTTTTGATTTATCAGGTAATTCCACAAAAATATTTAATGATAATAAATTATATATATATTACATTATTTATCCTTAGTATTACTAATAGCATTGATTAAGGCTAGCATTGGTTAGTTTACACTTCTTGTCCAAAGGGGTATAGTGCTAATAATTATGTTGATTAATATAACTATCATAGGAGGTTAATATTATGAGTTCAAGGGATACAGGATTAACTTTATCTTTAGGAATATTAGCAGCAATTGTAGGCTATATTTTATGGCAATTAGCCATAGGAATGGATACAAAAGTTGATGATATCGCTACTATTTTATCAAACAGTGCATCGGGTGCTACTATAATTACAATTTCAACTATACTAATTTCTGTTGGATTGGTAGTTCATGTTGCTGGATTAATTAATACTCGGGGCACAGCTTCTGGCACATGGGAAACTCTGGGAATTATTTCTGTTGTTTCAGCAATTGCAATATGGGTAACTACTAGTGGTCTTGGAATAGCATTAGTTGAGATGGGTGAAAAATTTGTTACATATAGTGCACAAGCAGCCGAAGCAGGAGCAGCAGCAGCCCAAGCAGGAGCAGCAGCTCAAGCAGCAGCAGCAGCAGGGGATGCAACAACCGCAGGAGCAGCTCAAGCAGCAGCAGCTCAAGCAGGGGCATTAGCAGTTAAAGCATTAGATGCAGCTACAGCCACAGCTATTGCAGCTGGATTTACACAAGCAGCAAGTGTTGCGTCAGGTACAATTGCAAATTTGTTAGCAGGAATAGGATGGATTTGTATCGGAACGGCTTATCGTGGAAGCGATGCAAAAGGAGCCATTTCTTTTATTCCTCTAGGGTGGCTTGCATTAGTCGCTGGATTAATTTTAGTTATTTCAAATCTAGTAATAAATCAAGTAGTAAGTACTGAAATGGGAAGCCAAATTTCCGGTATTGCTTTCTTACTTATTGTTCTTTGGTCAGTATCACGAGGTATTGCTTTAATACGAGAATAGTAAACAAAAAGCTTGAATTTAATTAAATAAGAATTAAAAAAACCCTCTCGATTTATAGAGGGGGTTTTTTTAATATAAACATTTTAATATTGGCTGTAATTTTTACAAACTTAAAAGTTCATTAATGAATGCATCTTTACACCTACTTCTTTTAGTTTTTGTTCCCCTTTTAATTCTGGTAAATTAATCATAAACCCGGCTCCTACTATTTTGTTATTTTTAAATTTTTTTATCAAATCAATAGCGGCCATTATTGTACCACCGGTTGCCAATAAGTCATCTATAATAAGCAGATTAGTATGCCCATCTAAAGCATCTTTATGAATATGCATTTCTGTAGTACCGTATTCCAGGGTATATGAAATACTATAAGTTTCAGCAGGTAATTTGTCAGGTTTTCTAAGAGGAATAAAAGCGGTTTTTAAATTATAGGCCATGGCTCCTGCCATGATAAATCCTCTTGATTCTATACTTAAAATAGCATCAATTTTTTCTTTTTTCCAAGGTTCAGTCATCAGATCTATTAATTCTGAAAAATGTTCTGCATTTTTTAGCACTGTTGTAATATCTTTGAATTGTACACCTTTTATAGGGTAATCAGGTATTGTTCTAATATATTTTTTCATTTTATTTATTTAATTTATATTCTATTTTTTCCATTCTTTCTATTTCTTGTTTTACTTTTGAAAATATTACGATATATAGAAATTTATTTCAATAAAAAGAGATTATGGGTGGACAAAATGAAAAAAAATTATAATGATATTATTCACTATCGATAAGAATCGTTATGTTATTTCAATCTTCTTCAGTTTAGGGGGGAAATATGAATTCATCAGTAAAAGATAATGTAATAAATAATTTGCACTGGAGATGTATAGGTCCGGCAAGAGGGGGCAGAGTACTTGCGGTTGCAGGGCATCCAACTAATATAGCTGAATTTTATTTTGGGGCTTGTGCAGGTGGAGTATGGAAAACAAATGATGCAGGAATTTCATGGCATAATATTTCAGACGGTTATTTTGGTAGTGCATCTGTTGGTGCAATAGCAGTATCTGATTCAGATCCAAATGTTGTATATGCTGGGACTGGCGAATCATGTATACGTGGTAATTTATCTTATGGTGACGGAGTTTATAAAACTACAGATGGTGGAAGAACATGGAAACATATTGGCCTTAAAGATACTAAACATATTTCTAAAATACGAATAGACCCTAATAATGATGATTTAGTTTATGTTGCTGCTTTGGGACATGCGTTTGGACCTAATGATGAAAGAGGAGTGTTCAGATCAAGTGATGGTGGGAAAAATTGGGAGAAAGTTTTATTTGTTAGCGATAAAACTGGAGCTGTAGATTTAAGTATGGATGCTAACAATCCAAGAATTATGATGGCATCAATGTATCAGGTTCAAAGAAGTTTTTGGACATTAGAAAGCGGTGGTAAGGAAACAGGTATTTATATTACAAGAGATGGAGGAGATAGTTGGGAGAATATTTCTGAGAATACCGGCTTGCCTGATTCAGATATTAAAGGTAAGATTGGACTTGCTATTTCCCCTGCAAAAGAAGGAAGAGTTTGGGCAATTATAGAAGCTCAGAATGGCGGTGGAATATATAGATCTGAAGATTATGGATCAAGTTGGGAACTTACTGCAGATGAGCCTCATTTATTAGGGCGTCCTTGGTATTATCATCACATTTATGCTGATCCAAGTAATGCTGATACTGTATGGATATTAAATTTATTATGTTTAAAATCTATAGATGGTGGGAAAACATTCGATCCAGTTACTGTGCCACATAACGATAACCATGGTCTATGGATAGATCCAAATGATAGTAACAGAATGATTGAAGGTAATGATGGAGGTGCTTGTGTAACTCTTAATGGCGGGGAAAGTTGGTCAACAATTTATAATCAGAAAACTTCTCAATTTTATCATGTTCATGTTGATAATCAGTTTCCTTATAGAGTTTATGGAACTCAGCAAGATAATGGCGCAATAAGTGTCCCATCTAGATCTGATAAAGGTATTATCCCATTTATGGATACTTATTCTCCCGGATCTTCAGAGAGTGGGTGGATAGTAACAGATCCAGATGATCCAAATATTGTTTATTCTGGAGCTATAGGAAGTTCTCCTGGTGGAGGTGGTGCTTTATTTAAATATGATCATACTAACGAACAATCAAAACTAATTACAGTATGGCCAGTAATTCATGCAAGAAAATCCGGCGAACCTTCAAAATATAGATTTAATTGGACTTATCCAATTTTTATTTCACCTCATGATTCAAAAACTATTTATGTTGCTGGGAATAAAGTATTTAAATCTACAAATGAAGGACAATCGTGGGCAGAAATTAGTCGTGACCTTACTAGGAACGATATGACTAAAATGGGAAATATGGATAACACTGCAGGCATAGAAAATGATGAATACTGTACTATCTTTTCGTTTGCAGAATCAACTTTTGAAAAAGGAGTTATATGGGTTGGCAGTGATGATGGGTTAATACATATCACGGATAATGAGGGAAAAACATGGGATGACATAACACCTCCAGATTTACCTGAATGGTCAAGGGTGCAAACAATAGATTTGTCTCCTCATGACAAATCTACCGCTTATATGGTTGCTACTAGGTATAAATTAGATGAATATCATCCAATGATTTTTAAAACTACTGACTATGGTAAAACTTGGACTAGAATAGATAAAAGTTTTCCTGATAATGAAATTACCAGATCAATACGTATCGATCCAAAAGATCCAAATATTTTATATGTAGGCACTGAGACTGGGCTTTATCTTACTTTGGATGACGGCAAAGAATGGTTTAGAGCAAATTCGAATTTACCTGTTGTTCCTGTATATGATATTGCTATTAAAGAAGATAGTATCGTTTTGGCTACTAATGGAAGATCTTTTTGGATACTTGATGATATAACAGCAATTCAACAATTAAATACCAAGCTCTTAGATGACTTTTTACTTCTTCCTGCTCCTTCATACAGAGTTAAACCCAATGCGATTCAGCAATTTATTGGAAAACATTCGGGAATGGATATGTTTGAAGCTGTTGGTAAAAAATATATGGTTAGCCTTGGTTATCCTGCAATGTTTGAAACCAAAAAAAATGAAAAAGGTGAAAAAGTTACAACTATGCTTGATTCAGGTGAAAATCCATCTGATGGAGTTCCAATTTATTTTTATATTGATAAAAAAGTTGATGAAGCTAGTATTTCTATAACTGATACCAAGGGGAATACTGTTCGTGATTATTCAACTGCAAATAATAATATGAAAATAAATGTTGGAGCAAACAGATTTATTTGGGATATGAATCATAATAATGCCGTACCCAATGAAGCTGGAAGTCCTCCTGGTCCTATGGCATTGGCAGGTGATTATAATATTGAATTAAAAATTAAAAGAGGTAAAAAAGAAACTTTTTTACCTGGTTCAATAAAATTAATTAAAGATCCAAGGACAAAGGCGACAGATTCTGAATTAAAGGAACAGTTTGATTTATTAACTTCTATAAATACCAGATATTCCGAACTAAGTGAACACGTTAAAGTTGTTAAAACTAATCAGGCAGAAATAAGTGAATGGATTTCAAGGGCTGAAACAAATAAAAATTATGATGTGATTAAGAAAGCTGGAGATAAAATAATTGATGCTCTTAATGAAATAGAAAATCTTATCGGTTCTGCAGGATTGGGTTTTGGAGCATTAATGTCATTACCAGAAATTCCTTTAACTTCAAAATTAACTGGATTAATTCCTGTTATAGATGGTACAGATACAAAACCTACTGATCAATCTTTTGAAGTTTTAGAAGAAATTAATGAAAGAATTGATGAAGTATTGGAAAAATTAAGGTATTTCCAGGAAGTGGATTTAATAGATTTCCAGGAACTTGTTGAAAAAAACAATGTTCCCCGATTGAATATAAATTAGTATCCTAGTTATTAATTATTGGCAATGTAATATATGATGCATTGCTTCCGCCACATAATATATTGTTTTCAGATTTCTCTGACCCGTTGTTCAATGCTCTATCAAATCTTGGGAAGCAACTACTAGTAACTGAAATTCTTAATCTGTGTCCTTTTAAAAACATATTACTTGTTGCCCACATATCAATTTTGATTTTTTGTATTTCTCCAGATGTTGCATGAGATCTAAAAATACCATCACAAACAAGTCTAGAATATTCTGATTGATCAACATCGCATAATCTTACTATCCAGTCTGCATTTTCCTGATCAGAGTTAACATAGATTTCGGCAGAGACTGGTCCTGTAACTTCTAATTCATTTTCAAGAGGATTAGTACTGAAAGTAATACATTGTTTATCTACTGAAGAGTGTTCAAACACACCATTTGGAATAGATAAAGTATTTCCTCCTAAAGATGGCACAGGATTGTTTAGATTATTTGTGAATGATAATTGTGAATTTTCTATTTCTTTTTTATCAGACAAAGTTCCACTATATAGGGATTTTATTTCACCATTTAATTTTGTATTGAAATAATATTTTGTATAAGTAGTATTTTTTAAAGGCCACTCATCAGCTTGCTTCCATTCATTTTTACCCATTACAAAAAAGTTAATTTTTTTTGTTTCATCTATTCCGTTATTCTTTCCTTTTAACCAAAAATCAAACCATGGTAATCTAAGCTCATTGAAATCTAAAGCAGCATCAGGTCCAAAATCAAATTCTCCAGCAAATCTGTTATTGATATTAGTAGGGCCATGAACCCAGGGGCCTACTATTAATCTTTGATTTTGTTTAGTTTTATCTGATTTTCCATTTTTGCTTACTCCTTGATAGAACTTTAAAGTTCCATTCAGGAAAACATCAAACCATCCTCCAAGGTGGTAAATTGGTATATCGATATTTCCGAAGTGATCAGACATATCAAATTCTTTCCAGTAATCTGAAGATGGAGGATTTTCTAACCAGTCATTATACCAATCGCTCAGACCATTAAAATATTGTGTTGGGAATAAAGGAGTTTTTTTGTGCCAGTCATCCAGATTATTTTCAATGTCAATTAACATTTTTTCGGTTTCTTCATGTTTTTCATCTGTAACAAGATGATTAAGATTTGATAGTGTAACTCTGTGAGCCCATCCCAGATTAAATCCTAATTCAAAGGCACCTCCGCGATACACCCATTCTTCTGAATAATCTGCTGATGATTCTCTTACAAACATAGCTTTTACATTCGGAGGGTTGCTGATGGCATTTCTATATTGAGTTGCACCAGAATACGATCCTCCTATTGTACCTATTTTCCCAGTTGACCAGTCTTGTTTTGCCAGCCATTCAACAGTGTCATATCCGTCTTTGTTTGGACCATTCCCATCATCCTTAAAGGGATAAAAATCTCCATCAGAAGCAAATCTCCCTCTAACATCCTGGATGATTACAACATATCCTCTAGCGGCAAAAAATTCAGGAGATCCTACACCATTTTCAGATCCTCCCTCTTTGTTATAAGGGCTTCTTTCTAATAAAACCGGGAATTTACCATCAATATCGGGACGTGTCATATTGTGTCTGAGTATAGTCCCATCTCTCATAGTTATTTCTATATTTTTTTGATGTCGAGTTTTATATTCTGCTTGAGTTTTATTGTTTAACATAGCATTATCTTTTTTTATATAATTTATTTATTATGTTCTATGTTTTGAATTTTGACAACTAAGTGAGAAAATTTTGATTGAATAGTTATAATAAATTAAAGTTTTATATAAATGTTTGATTTGGAGTGTATATTTTGAGGAAAAAAATTTCTTCTGGTTCAAAATTTGAAAAAATAGTTGGTTATTCTAGAGCTGTTGTAGATGGTGAATGGATATTTGTATCAGGAACGACTGGTTATGATTATAAAAATCACACAATATCTGATGATGTTGCAGAACAGACTGAACAATGTATCAGTAATATTAAATCTGCCCTTTCAGAGGCAAATTCATCCTTAGAAGAAATTGTAAGGATTAGAGTTTATATAAGTGATAATAAATATTTTTTAGGTGAGATAGGGCAGATTTTAGGTAAATATTTTGGGAAAATTAAACCTGCTAATACTACAGTAGTGACTGGTTTTATAAATGATCAAATTAAAATTGAAATTGAAGTTACAGCAAGAAGATTTTGATTTAATCGTGGTTATTTAATTATTTGAGTAAAATTATTCAGTCCCATCGAAATGCTTTGTCCATATTTTTGAAATTTCCAATTCCGCATCTTTTAAAGTTTCTGATTCAGATATTGTATTAATTTTATTGTTTTCAGATATTATTTTTCCTTGGATAATTGAATATTTTATATCCTTTGAAGTAGCGTTATAGATTACAAGGCTAAGCAAATCGTGATATTTGGTTATACCTCCAAAATGTAAATCATCTGTTGATATTATGTTTAAGTCAGCTTTTTTACCTATATCTATAGAACCTATTGAATTTTTTAATCCGAGGCTTTCTGCAGGAATAATAGTGGATTTTTTTACAGCATCAATAGCATTTGTGGATTCAATATTATTTGTTGATAATCTGTGAAAATATATACTTGCTCTGATATTTTCAAAAGCATCAAAAGTTAGCCAGTCTGTACCTAATCCTATTTTGACGCCTTTCTTTTCATAAGTAGGGATATTTGCATAATGGCTTCTTTTAGCTCCTATTACAGGGCAGTGTGCTACAGTAAAGTCATTTTTAGAAAGTATATCTTTTTCATTGTCTGTAACGAAATTACAGTGGGCTCCTATAACACTGATATTGTCAAAAAATTTAAAAGAATTTAAATATTCGACAGAACCCATATTATATTCAGTATTCATATATTTGTTTTCAGTAGCTGTTTGCCCCATATGCATATGTATTCCTAATTGTAAATTATCTGCCATTTCTTTGGCTTGTTTAATTAATTTATTAGACAGAGTATCTGGGGCATGAACCCCTACTCTACATGTTATTAACCCATTATTTGTATTGTGCCATTTGGAAATAAAATTTTCTGAATCTTTTAATTTTGTTTGGCCTTCGTTGTCATCACGTTCGTATTTAAAAAATTGTATTTTTGATAAATCTGTATCTTTTAATTTATTAGATAATACGGCTCTTATTCCAATATCTTTTGCAGCTTGAGCTATTGACCAAGGATAATGCCAAATATCATTAATAGTTGTATATCCGCCTTTCACGGCCTCTGCTATACCTAGTTTAGCTGTAAGATAGGTGTTTTTTTCATTTAATTGTTTTTCCATAGGTAATGCCAATCCATAAAAACCATCAACTTTATCTTCAGTAAATCCTTTTAATATTGGAGTTGGTGATACATGGGTATGACTATTTATAAATCCAGGAAATGTGATGGTGTTGGATCCATCAATTGTTTTCTTTGATATATATACTGATGATAAATTATCTTTGATATCAATTATTTCACCATTATTGATTATAATAGATTTACTTAGAGGAGTTTTAAATTCTTTGAACTCATTCAATCCTACACATTTTGTATTTTTAATTATTAAATCTACTTCCATTAGGGTTTAATACTTTAATTAAAATTGCTAAATGTTATTAAAAAAATTTATTTCTGACAGGCTTCTTTTTGTATCATTATGTGATACTAAAAGGAGTTTGGCAACTAAAGAATTAAATTTATTTATTAATATATATATCAATGTTTATAATAAATAATGAATAAAAATCATATGTATTTTAATAGGTTAAGAAAAATTCCAAGAATTGGTTGTGCATTTGGTTGCGGAGTTCTTTTATTAATTTTATGGGGAGTTCTGTTTTTATTGTATGAATTTAAGTGGCATATTTTATTAGCAATTGCTTTGTTTCTAATTGCTAAGATAACTTATGATTCTTTTGGTACTAAAAGTAAATATATGAAATATTTATTTATAATTTTATATCTATTAATTTATGTGTTTTTTACGATACGATATTTGTAATTATGAAGAGGGATTTTAAAATCCCTCTTCATAATATTTGTTCTTTTAGTTAAGACTTAATTTTAGGTTATGCTAATTTCTTAAGTACAGGTACTCCTAGTGTACCTAATCCAATTATAAGCATTATTACAAAAGTTCCTATCCATGGGATTATTATTAAAGTAGCTCTTGCGTCAATTATACTTTGTGCTATTCCAAAAATTCCGAGTATAGCAATTAGAGCTGCTAATATCA
>CAYTCC010000019.1:0-21284 GCA_964436345.1 uncultured Dehalococcoidia bacterium | reverse complement strand
TGAATTAATATCAAATCTCAATAAAAATTTAAATGTTGAGGAAATCAAAAAAAATATCAAAATCATTGATAAAAGAATAAAAAGAATACCTTTACCTTATATCTTAAAAAAAATACATTTTTTTGGCCTTCCATTTTATATCAATAAAAATGTATTAATTCCCAGGCAAGAAACAGAATTAATAATAGAAATAACAAAAAAATTAGCACTTGATCATAAAAATCCTAATTTCCAAACCCTGGAAATAGGAAGTGGCAGTGGGGTTATCTCTATCGCAATTGCTAATGAATTAAACAATAAAAAAAATAAGTACATTTTAACTGATATATCAGATAAAGCACTCCAAATAAGTTTAACAAATATTAAACAAATAAATAAAAATAAAGACACATTTCATATTGTAAAAACAAATCTATTGAATGGAATAAAAGGTAAATATAAATTTATAATTTCCAATCCTCCTTATTTATCGAAAATACAAATGGAACTTCTTTCGCCAGAGCTACAATTCGAACCCCAAAACGCATTATACGGCGGGAAAAAAGGATATGAGTTATCATTAAAATTATTACTGAAAATAAAACAAAAACAAATTGAATGTGAATACATTATTTTGGAAATTAATTCAGAAACATATATGGAATTTTTCAATCTTACAAATGATATTTTTAATAATCAAAACATATATCTGATCAAAGATTACACACAAAATTACAGATTCATTATAGTATCAACAAAAAATATTGATAATAAATTAAACGAATATTGTTATTTTCGTAATTGAAAAAATTTACCTTCAGTTTTTATAGATGGGGCGACTATCATTTTAGCTTTATGCATATCTTTTATAGAATACGCTCCAACAAAACCCATGCAATTCTTTAACGCGCCCATGAAATTTTGTGTACCGTCACTTGTTGAAGACGGTCCATGCAATAAAGTATCTAAAGCCCATTTTCTTCCAACAGATACTCTTGTACCCCTAGGTAAAGCGGGATCAGGGGTAGCCATTCCCCAATTAAAGCCATTACCTGGAGCTTCTTCTGTTTGAGCTAATGGGGTTCCAATCATAACAGCATCAGCCCCTGAGGCAAATGATTTACAGAAATCTCCTCCAGTTCTTATTCCACCATCAGTAATAATTGAAACATATCTTCCTGTTTCTTTAAAATAAGTATCTCTAGCCATAGAGCAATCGATGGTAGCTGTCACCTGAGGAACACCTAGTCCAGTTACTTCTCTGGTTGTGCATGCAGCACCCGGTCCAACGCCAATTAATATTCCATCAACTCCTGTATTCATAAACTCCAAAGCTACGTTATAGCTAACGCAATTACCTACTATCAATGGAATTTTAATCTGCTTTTTTAAATCAGACATATTTAAACCTGTAATACTTTTAGAAAAATGTCTTGGGGTAGTTACTGTAGATTGAACCACAATTATATCTGCACCGGCTTCAATTGCTATCGGACTTAATTTTTTAGTATTAGCAGGAGTAACAGAGACAGCACAAATAGAACTTCTTTCTTTTATTTCTTTTACTCGTTCAGCAACTAGATTTTCATCAATATCTTTTGAATATATGTTTTGCATAATTGATGTTGATTCATTTTCATTTGCAGAAATAATAGAATTCAAAGGATCAGTATAATCATTATATTTCGTATATATCCCTTCTAAATTTAATACAGAAAGTCCGCCTTTTGAGTTAAAATTCACTGCAAATTCAGGAGATACTACAGCATCCATTGCTGAAGCTAAAACTGGTATATCAAATTCTAATTCCTGAATTTTAAATTTTGTATCAGCTAATTCAGGATTAATCGTGAATTCACCTGGAACAATAGAAACGTCATCGTATCCATATGCATGATCTAAAAATTTTTTTTCAATATCCATAACTAATACTATAGAATTTAAATTATAAGAGAGAGTATCAAAGGTTTAAACTCTGGTCAACTCTGAAATAATACCTAGTTTTGATATATATAGAAAATCATAGAATATTATCTAAACCATATACAAACCCTTGAAGAGTTTGTATTGATCTTATTGATTCTAGAACGCCTGGCATAAATGATTTTCTATCAATAGAATCATGTCTTAACGTTAAAGTTTCTCCTAAACTTCCAAAAACAACCTCATGATGTGCTACATAGCCCGGCATTCTTCTACTATGGATATTAATTCCATCATAATCTGCACCTCTAGCATGTTTAATAGATTCACGTTCTGGAATATTTTGTGAAAATTTACCACTTTTTTTACCTTTGCTAATAGATTCAGCTATCGACATTGCAGTGCCAGAAGGAGAATCTACTTTATTCTCATGATGCATTTCAGTAACATCAACATAATCATAATAATTTGATATATTTTCAACCGCCTTCATTAACAAATTAGCACCTATTGAAAAATTAGGAACTAGAAAAACAGTAATGTGAGAATTGTCTGCTATATTTTCAAGTTCATTTATTTGAGATTGTGTAAAACCTGTAGAACCAATAATTAAATCAACGTTATTATCTTTGCACTTATTTACTATATCCATAGTAACTTCTGAAT
This sequence comes from uncultured Dehalococcoidia bacterium, assembly GCA_964436345.1. Classification (GTDB taxonomy): domain Bacteria; phylum Chloroflexota; class Dehalococcoidia; order Lucifugimonadales. Next base: position 18,716 of record CAYTCC010000019.1, on the reverse strand, counting down.
TAGTAAAATCTACTACTACATCAATACCTTCGTTCAACACCTCATCTATATTGGATACTAAATTAATACCTTTATAATTATTTGTAGCATCAGTAACACTTGGATCAACTCCATGTATAATTTCAATATCATTTGTATCTAATACAGTGTCTAATACATAGCCTCCCATACGACCAAGAGCGCCATTCAATATCATTTTTATTTTCTTATTCTCAGGCATTTAATTCAAAAAACATGTTGTTATAACAAGCAAAACATATTTATTCAGAATCTTCAAGCAAAGCTTTTCTAGATAATGATACTTTGCCATCAGGAGAAACAGATTTAACCAAAACTTCAACGATATCATCAATTTGCACAACATCTTCTACATTTTTTACTCTGTAATTTTCAAGTTCGCTTATATGTACCAAGCCATCTTTACTTGGTGTCAGTTCTACGAAAGCACCAAAATCCCTTATACTTACAACTTTTCCTTTGTAAATTTCACCAGCTTTAATCTCTTTGGTAAGCGCTTTAACTTTATTTAACGCTATATCCAATGCCTCTCCATCTTCAGAAGAGATAGAAACAATACCATCATCATTTATATCGATAACTGCACCACTTTCTTCAGAAATACCTTTTATAGTTTTGCCACCAGGTCCAATTAAAAGTCCTATTTTATCAGGATCAATTTGATATTTAGTTATTCTTGGTGCATCATGTTTTAATTCTTCTCTTGGATTATCAATAATATAATTAATTGTATCCAAAATATGTAACCTTCCATTTTTAGCAATATCAAGAGTGGATTTAACTACTTCAAGTGATATAAATTTCAATTTAATATCTAATTGAATAGCTGTAATACCATCTTCAGTGCCGGCTACTTTAAAATCCATATCCCCATAATGATCCTCAACTCCCTGAATATCTAAAAGAACTTCATAATTATCATCATCAGAAATCAATCCTACAGAAATTCCAGCCACAGGTTTTTTTATAGGCACCCCAGCATCCATTAATGCCAAAGTGGCAGAACAAACAGTACCCATCGAAGTGCTTCCATTTGATTCCAACACTTCAGATACAATTCTTATAGCATAAGGAAAATCATCAGAATTAGGCAGGACTTGTTCTATAGCTTTTTCCGCTAAAGCTCCATGACCTATTTCTCTTCTTCCTGGAGATCTCATAGGTCTAGCTTCACCTACAGAATATGGAGGGAAATTATAATGTAACATAAATCTTTTTTCTTCAAGAGGCGTCAAAGTGTCTAATCTCTGATAATCTCTTGCAGAACCTAGTGTAACCAAAGATAAAACTTGAGTTTCTCCTCTAGTAAACATGCCACTTCCATGGACTTTTGGGATAATATCAACTGATCCACTCAAATCTCTGATTTCATCGAATTTCCTTCCGTCTACTCTTGATTTATTTTCGAGTGTTATTTTCCTAAACACATTTGATTTCAACTTATCTAATTCTGATTTGTAACTTTCAGCTTCATCATCAGATTTTTTGTCTTCAAAAATTTTATCAATTTTTTCATTGATAGAAACATCTTTTTCTGATTTGTTTAAATCATTGTTTTTGTAAATATCTAATAATTCAGATTCTAATGCAGTTATCAATTCAGAATATTTAGATTCATCAAATTCATTAGTTACTTGTAATTTATCTTTTCCATTTTTAGCAACAAATGATTTTAAATTATCTATAATTTCATTATTTATTTCCTGTGATTTAACAATTGCTTCATACATTAAATCTTCAGAAATCTCTTTTCCTTCAGATTCAATCATTACCACTCCGTCAGTGCTTCCGGAAACAAGGAGGTTAAATTCACTTTCATCTAATTGTTCATATGTTGGATTTGAAATTAAATCACCATTTAAATATCCAATATTTGTTGCTGAAACAGGACCATTAAATGGAATATCTGAAATAGATAAAGCTAAATTAGCGCCAATTAGTCCCAGCCAATCTAATGGGGTGGTTAAATCAACTGCCAAAGGCAAGATTACAATTGCTACTTCGTGACGAAAACTCTCGGGAAACAAAGGTCTCAAAGTTCTATCAATCAATCTGGCAGATAAAATAGCTGAAGAGCTTGGTCGGCCTTCTCTTCTAAAAAAGCCTCCAGGTATTTTTCCTCTTGCGTATAATTTTTCTTCGAAATCAACAATCAAAGGAAAAAAATCTATTCCTGGTCTGGGATTACTCATGGTGGCAGTAATCAATAATACATTATCTCTATAACGTACTAAAACAGATCCGTTAGCTGCTTTAGCCATATTGCCTATTTCAAATGAAATTTCTTCACCATTAATTAAAAATTTGTGTTTATCTTCTTGCATCATTACTCCTAAGGTAAAACGTGATAAGCATAGATTTGAAAAATAATTTAAAAATAATTATCTTCTAATGCCTAAGGAAGTTAAAATACTTTCATAAATACTTAAATTATCTTTTCGTAAATATGATAAAAATCTGGATCTCTTTCCAACAAGTTTTAACATTCCATGTTTGGAACTATTGTCATTTGGATTTGATCTCAGATGATCCGTAAGTACATTTATACGATTCGTAAGTTGGGAAATTTGAAATTCAACAGACCCTGTGTCTTTATCGTGCTTCTTAAATACTTCTTTTTTATTCACTTTAAATTTATTTTTTTACTAACAAAATAGATCTTATCACAAAAAACAAATAAATTTAGTATTTATAAAGTTTTTATTCTTAAATAAATTAAACAAACTAAATGATACATTAGAAATGTACAATTAATTATATTCTTTGTGTTATACTCTCTCTCGTTGCTTGGTTTTAACCTTCAATATAATGTAATAAGGAGATAATGTTAATGACTATTTCTGAAAATGTCACTAATAATGAAAAAACATTAAAATTAACTGAAATTGGTGTAAAAGAATTATTAGACGCCGGGATTCATTTTGGGCATGAAAAAACAAAATGGAATCCTAAAATGAATACATATATTCATTCTTCAAGAAAAGGTATACATATAATTGATATAACTCAAACGCTATCAATTTTAAATAATGTTTCTAAATATGTTAAAAATTTAAGTGCAAAGGGTGGCACTGTTCTAATGCTTGGAACAAAAAAACAATCTCAACTAACTATTAAATCTGCTGCTGAAAAATCTAATTCTCCTTACATTGTTTCCAGGTGGCTTGGAGGAACATTAACAAATTTTGAAACTATAATTAAAAGAATAAAACACTTAAATGAACTCGAAAATCAACAAAATAGCGAACAATCAACAATTCCAACAAAAAAAGAACAGACACTAATAAACAAAAAAATAAATAAACTCAATAAATTCTTCGAAGGGTTAAAGAAAACAAACAAATTACCAGATTGCCTTTACGTTATTGATGTAAAAAAAGAAAAAATTGCTATAAATGAAGCTAATATCCTTAATATACCTGTAATAGGCTTGGTAGATTCAGACTCAGATCCAGATGGGATAGACTATATTATACCTGGGAATGATGATTCTATAAGATCTATCAAACTAATTTCTAATGTTATAGCCGATGCTATTATCGAGGGTAAAACACTTGTAAAAACTAAATCCAAAACTAATGTACCTGCTACCCAATCAACTAAAAAAACCGGAAAATAAAAATTAAAAAATTTTTAAAATGAATTCTAATTTGATAAAAGAATTAAGGGATAAAACTGGTGCTGGAATTATGGCTTGCAAGTCTGCACTAGAATCGAGTAATGGTGACATTGAAAAAGCAATGTCTATACTTCAAGAACAAGGTATAGCTTTAGCAAGAAAAAAATCAGGAAGAAGTGCTAAAGAAGGAATAATTTCCTCCTACATACATTCTAATAGTAAAATAGGCGTTTTATTAGAGATAAATTGTGAGACTGATTTCGTAGCAAAAACAGAAGATTTTAAAGATTTAGCCCACCAAATTACTATGCAAATAGCTGCCATGGATCCTATATATTTAGATGCAGAATCAGAATCTAATAATAAAGATATTGAACCCACATCAGAAAATTCTTTACTTCAACAAACTTTTATAAAAGATAGTGAAAAAACCATTAAATCACTTATTGAGGAAACATCTGGCAAACTAGGTGAAAATATACAAATTAAAAGATTTCAAAGATTTGCTATTTCAGATTAAAATATAATTTATGGCAAAACCGATATTAAAAAGAATTCTATTAAAAATAAGCGGAGAATCTTTTAAAGGCGATCGAGATAGCGGTATAGATCCTAAAGCAATTAATTATATGGCCAATGAAATTAAAACCATAGTTAAATTAGGGATAGAAATTGGTGTTGTAGTAGGCGGAGGGAATATATGGAGAGGAGCAGAAGCTGAAAAAGATGGAATGGATAGAGCAACCGCAGATTATGCAGGAATGTTAGCAACGATAATTAATGCTGTTGCCCTTCAAGATTCTCTTGAAAGAAAATATTCTATAGATACCAGAACTCAATCAGCAATTACAGTCCAGCAAGTTGCAGAACCATATATAAGAAGAAGATCAATTAGGCACTTAGAAAAAAAACGTGTAGTTGTTTTTGCTGCAGGTACTGGGAACCCTCATATGACTACAGATACAACAGCATCTTTAAGAGCAATAGAAATCAAAGCTGAATTACTATTAATGGCTAAATATGGGGTTGATGGTGTGTATTCCGAAGATCCGAGAATAAATAAAAATGCAAAAAAATTTGACAAAATCAGTTACCAAGATGCTTTAACAAAAAAACTTAAAATCATGGATACAACAGCATTAGCTTTATGCATGGACAATGACTTGCCAATAGTTGTATTTGACATGTTTAAAAAAGGTAATTTAAAAGGTATCATTACAGGTAATCAAAATGGTACTTTACTGAGTAATAACAATATATTCTAATAGGAGAATCTTATGGAATTAAATATTGAAAATGTTAAAGAATACACCTCTGGGAAAATGATTAAATCTATGGAGATTTTAAAAAATGAACTATCTTCAATTCGCACAGGAAGAGCAAGCACAAGCATTATTGAATCATTAAAAATTAATGTCTACAATTCTACTCTCCCTTTAAATCAACTGGCATCCATAAATATCATTGACGCAAGTTTAATAAACATTAATGCCTGGGATAAAAATAATGTTGAACAAATAATAAAAAGTATACAATCTTCAGATTTAGGGCTTAATCCAGCGATAGACGGAGATATTATAAAGCTAAGCGTCCCCCCTCTTAGTGAGGAAAGGAGAAAAGAGTTAAGTAAAGTGGCAAAACAAAAGGTTGAGCAATCCTCAATTGCCATAAGAAATATACGCAGAAGCATCATTGATGAAATAAAATCCGATGAAAAAAATTCCTCAATTAGCCAAGACGAATCAAAAAGAATGCAACAAGATGTTCAAAAAGTAACAGATACTTTTATCTCAAATATGAACACTGCAGGAGAAAGTAAACAACAGGATATTTTAAGTTTCTAAAAAAAGTTATAATTACCCATAATGAAAATTAATGATATCAACCATGTCGCTATAATTATGGATGGAAATGGAAGATGGGCTGAACAACACAATCTTCCTAGATTTTCAGGACATAAAAAAGGATTAGATGTAATTCCTGAAGTTGTCAAAGAATTAATAAATAATAAAATAAAATATATAACATTATTTGCTTTTTCAACAGAAAACAATTTTAGACCCAAAGAAGAAAAAGAAAATTTACTCAATTTACTTGAATTTGCGTTAAATAAAGTTGCAAAAGAAATTCGGAAAAATAAAATCAAATTATCATTTATAGGTGAAATAGAATACCTTCCAAAACATATACTAAAAAAAATAGAAAATATCACCAAAAATTATGATTTGCTATATGATGCGGAATTAATCATTGCATGGAATTATGGTGGACGACAAGAAATTATCAATGCAGTCAATAAATTAATCAAACAAAATATAAATAATGTGGATGAAAAACAATTTGAAAAATTACTTTATACTTCAGAGGTCCCAAACCCAGATTTAATTATAAGAACAGGTGGGCAAAAAAGAATTAGTAATTTTATGCTTTGGCAATCAGCATATTCAGAAATGTATTTCACTTCCAAATTATGGCCAGATTTCAATAAAAAAGATGTTATTAAAGCTCTCAACGATTTTAAAAAAAGAAACAGAAATTATGGAAAAACTAATTAAATTTTCAATTTCCAATTTACACTTAAGAATTCTATCAACATTATTTTTAATTGTACCTTTAGTATTCATTACTTGGTACAGCTACTTAGGTTCTATTATTATTCTATTTTTAGTGTCATATATTTCTACAAATGAACTTATAGATAAGAAATTATCTAGATCAAGGATAATATCCTCCATTATCAGTGGCTTTATTGCAATTTCTCCTTTCATTCTTTATCAAATATTCAATACAAATATATATTTTGAAAATTTTACATTTTATTTAATAAGCCTGGTAATAATTATAAATATACTTTTACCTATAATTTTTAATAATGAAAATATTATTTCAAATAATTTATATAAATTCATATTTCCTATTCTATTGCCCTCTATTTTTATGATTTATGGATCAATAATTCTAATTGAAAATAAAAATATTTTTCTATTATTAATTATAATAAGTGCTTTGAATGATTCTAGTGCTTACGCTACAGGGAAAGCATTTGGTAGGCATTCATTATCAAGAAATATAAGTCCCGGCAAAACTGTAGAAGGATCATTAGGAGGTATAATTGTAACTTCTTTTATAAGTTTAGCAATATTAAAATGGGATATAAGTCCATTATACTTAAGTGATACCAACATTTTTTATCTTATGATTAGCATTATATTATTATCAATATTCGGACAAGTTGGGGATTTGTTTTTTTCTAGAATAAAAAGAATTAAAAAAATAAAAGACTTCGGAAATATATTCCCTGGTCACGGAGGAGTTTTAGACAGAATAGACTCATCTTTATTTATTTTTATCTTAGGATATTTTGCTTTATTAAAATGGATAAATTTATGAAAAATATATCAGTACTAGGATCTACAGGCTCTATTGGGGTTCAAACACTTGAAATATGCAGAAAATCAGCTAATTTAAATGTTACAGGATTAACTTGTAACAATAATACAACACTATTGAAAAAACAAATTAATGAATTTCAACCTGATTATTATTGGGCAAACAAAAATATAAAAATTAAAAATTCTAAACTCAATTCACCAATAAATATAGCCACAGATCCCGATCTTGATATTTTAGTTGTCGCAACAGAAGGTTTATCTTCTCTAGAACCAATATTAAAATCTTTAGAAAAATCTAAAACTATAGCTTTAGCAAATAAAGAATCTATACTATGTGGAGCTGATTTAATATTTGAAAAACTGAATAAATACTCAGGAAGATTAATTCCCTTAGATAGTGAACCCGCCAGTGTGAAAGGAATACTATCTCAAGTAAATAAAAATGCAAAAAAAATTATTATTACTGCATCTGGGGGACCATTTAGAGGTACAAAATTCAAGATGCTCAAAAATATCACACCTGAAAACGCGTTAAATCACCCAACATGGAAAATGGGAAAAAAAATAACAATAGATTCGGCTACATTAATGAATAAAGCATTTGAAGTCATAGAATGCAGTATATTATTTAACTTTCCTGTTGATGATATTGAAGTAATTTTAAATCCAACAAGCAATATACATGCTTTGGTTGAATTTGACGATAATTCATTTATAGCTGCATCATATCCTCCAGATATGAAAATACCTATAAATGAAGGTTTAAATTATTCAAATTTTAAAAATGATAAAATTTATAAAAAGTTTGAAAAAGAAAATCTAAATGGATTAGATTTTGAACCATTTAATCCTTCAGATTATCCTGTTTATGAAATAGGATTAAAATATGGAAAGAAAAGAGGAAGTTGGTTAGTTGCATTGTGTGGAGCAGATCAGGCAGCTGTGGAGTTATTTCTTAATAATAAAATCAAATTTACAGATATTCCAATTCTGATAGAATCAGTTTTAGAAGCACATAAAGAAGTAACCGATCTGAATATAAATAAAATAAATGAAATTTATCAAAATACTATAAACAATACTTACGATCTGGCAAAGGTATAAATGAGCGAAATTTCAGGATACTTACTATTCATCCCCATCATATTCATTATTGTAGTGTTTCATGAATTTGGTCATTTTGTTATGGCAAAAATATTCAAAATAGAAGTAGAAGAATTTGCTATAGGATTCCCACCAAGGCTTTTTGCAAAAAAAATCTCATCCACAATTATAAGCTTAAATGCAATTCCTTTAGGAGGTTACGTAAAATTACCCTCCATAGAAACGCCTGATAAAAAAGAAAAGTTTTCGAAAACATTAAGTCTTAAAAAAATAATAATTTTTTCTATGGGGTCATTTTTTAATTTTTTAATGACATTCCTTATTCTTCTATTTATATTTTTAACTCCTCACAAAGTATGGGGAGGTGAAATATATATAGAAAAAATAGCTCCAGATTCACCTGCTGAAATATCTGGCCTTGTCAGGGGAGACATCATAAAAAAAATAAATAACAACTCAATAGATTCAATTGATAAATTAATTAATAATATATCTGAAAATAAAAATTCTCCTACTAAAATCACAATCGAAAGAAATACAAATTTATCTGTTTTTGGATCTATTGCTCAAGCAGAAATAAAAGAATTAACAATAACTCCCAGAGAATCCTCTGTAAAAAGAAAAGTAGTACAAAACGCACAAAACATTAAAGAGGAAGTATCTTTAGAATCAGCACAAAAATACAACTCAAAACTTGAAATTGGCGATGAAATGAATGAAGGAAAAATGGGTGTTTTAATAAATATTAAAAATCCTAAACAGATTGATACTCAATTAACTTTTAATGAATCTATTAAAAAATCATATATTACTCTAGGATTATTATTTTCAGGTATTAAATATATATTTGTTGACAATGATGATTTGGCAGGAGAATCAAAATTTACCGGCCCTGTCGGAATAGCTCAATTAACTAATCAATCATCAAAACAAGGGCTTCAATCAATTGCAGAACTGGTCGCATTAATAAGTTTTTCACTTGGTATTTTCAATCTCATTCCTTTTCCACCTCTTGATGGAGGGAAATTATTCCTAGAGTTAATCACTATATCTAGAAATGGCTACCCTCTTCCATCAACTTTCACTTATAGGATACAATTAATTGGTGTTTCAATTTTATTTGGATTAATTATCTTTGTAACATTGTCAGACATAATTAATATTTTTAATGGGTAATCCATGATAACAAGAAGAAATACAAAACCTCTTCAAATTGGGAATGCACAAATTGGTGGTAATTCTCCTATATCTATACAATCCATGACAAAAACACCAACTTCAGATATAGATGCAACAGTAAAACAAATAAATTCACTATATGAAAATGGTTGTGAAATAATAAGATGCGCAGTGCCAGACCAGGACTCTGCTATAGCTCTAAAAGATATAGTTAATGAATCCCCTATTCCCGTAGTTGCAGATATACATTTTCATCATGAACTAGCAATTAAATCAATAGCTTCTGGAGTTCACGCGTTAAGATTAAATCCTGGAAATATCAGAGATCATACAAAAGTAAAAGACATAGTATCCAAAGCTAAAGCAGCAGCTATACCTATTAGAATAGGAGTAAATTTCGGTAGTTTACCTCCTGTTGGATCGATAGGTAAAACTAAAGGAATATCAAGGCATAATAAAGGCGTTGAGGATCTTCCAAGATATAATAAAAACAGTAATGTTTACTCACAGGTAGATCACATGGTCAGAACAGCTCTGTGGGAAATAGATATACTTGAATCGCTTCAATTTTATGATATAAAAATTTCTATGAAAGCTTTTGACATAGAAACAACTGTTGAAGCTTACAAATCAATATCACAATTAATACCATATCCTATTCATCTGGGTATAACTGAATCAGGAACTAAAGACTCAGGGTCTATACGGTCAGCTATAGGCATTGGAATGTTACTTTACGAGGGTATTGGAGATACCATACGAGTATCTCTTAGCGATGACCCTGTTGAAGAAGTTCTGGCTGCAAATAATATTCTTAAATCTTTAAATTTAAAAAATACTGGGATAACCCTTGTTTCATGTCCAGGGTGTGCAAGAGCAGACGTAGATATTATTAATCTTGCTAAAAATGTAGACAGTATTACAAAAAAATCTAAATCGAAACTAAAAATAGCTGTTATGGGGTGTGAAGTTAATGGACCAGGAGAAGCAAAAGATGCAGATCTAGGAATAGCTGCAGGTGTAGGTAAAGCTATAATATTCAAAAAAGGAAAAAAAGATAAAGTAGTTAATGCCAATGAAATGTTAACAGTCTTTGCAGAAGAAATAAAAAAAATGGAAAATGATTATGATAAAAATCTTATTGAAAGGTGATAAATAATGTATTTAAGCAAAATACTATTTAAATCCTTAAGAGAATTACCATCAGATATAGAGCTTGAAAGTCACAAAATCATGTTAAAATCATCAATGATCCATCAAGCAGGTTCAGGGATATATAGTTATCTGCCAACAGCTTGGAAATCATTAAAGAAAATTGAAGCTATAATTAGACACGAAATAGATGCAATTGGTGGGCAAGAATTACGCATGCCTGTCATTCAACCAAAAGATATTTGGAGTAAATCTGGCAGATTTGAAGCAATGGGTGATGAACTATTTAAACTTCTAGACAGAAGAAAAAAACCTTTCGTTTTAGCTCCAACACATGAAGAAATATTAACTTTAATAGTCAAAGATATTATTTCATCATATAAATCTCTACCTCAAATACTTTACCAAATACAAACTAAATTACGAGATGAGCCACGACCACGCGGAGGATTATTAAGAGTCAGAGAATTCGTAATGAAAGATGCATATAGTTTTGATATAAACCAGGAAGGCTTAGATGAAAATTATAATAAATTCAGTACTGCCTACCATAATATATATGAAAGATGTGGACTTGAGGTAATTAAAATAGAAGCTGACAGTGGAGCTATAGGAGGTAAAGACTCTCATGAATTCGTAGCTATATCTGAATCCGGAGAAGATACTGTTGTTTTATGTAATAATTGCAACTATGCAGCAAATACCGAAAAAGCAATATTTACAAAAACTGAATTTACTGACAATTCAATTAGTGAAAAAAAGGAAATATCAACTCCTAATATCAGAACAATTCCTGCATTATGCCAATTTTTAAATATTCCTGAATATAAAACAATTAAAGCCATGTTTTATGAAACTAGTGATAAATTTATATGCGTTGTCATTCGAGGGGATTACGAAATTAACGAGATAAAATTAGCAAGAATTTTAGGGACAACAGATTTCAAACCTGCAAGTCAAATTACTCTTGAAAAACATAATATCCCTCCTGGATCCGCATCTCCAATTAATAAAGATATTTATACAATAGCAGACGATTCATTAGAAAAAGGTAATAATTTCGTGGCAGGGGCAAATAAGGAAAATTATCACATCTCAAATATTAATCTTAATACCGACTTTAAAGCAGATATAATAACAGACATTGCAAAATTTCCTGATCAAGCAAAATGCCAAAATTGTAATAATGATTTATATACAAAAAAAGCAATTGAAGTTGGACATATATTCAAACTTGGAACAATTTACTCTGAAAAATTCAATACAAAATTTTTGACTGAATCAGGAACTAGAGAGTCAATAGAAATGGGTTGTTACGGAATTGGCACAGGTAGATTACTTGCTGCAATAATAGAACAAAACCATGATAAAAACGGACCTATTTTCCCTAAATCTATATCTCCTTATGAAATCATAATTACTGCTCTAAATAATGATATCCCTGAAGTTAAAGCTTATTCTGAAGAAATTTATAATTTATTAAATCAATCTGGATTCAGCACTGTTCTTGATGACAGAAAAGAAAGTCCGGGTGTAAAGTTTTCAGATGCTGATTTATTAGGTTTTCCAATAAGAATAACTGTAAGCAAAAGATTAGTAGAAACAAAATCAGCAGAAATAAAGTTGCGAAAAAATAGAGATAGTATCACAATTAATAAAAATGAAATTTTAGATTACTTAAAAAAAAGTGAGGATTGAAATGATAGACTTCAGAAGTGACACAGTTACACTACCTTCCCCAGAAATGAAACAGGCAATTTTTGATGCCAAATTAGGTGATGATGTATATGGAGAAGATCCCACTGTAAACGAATTAGAAAGACTTAGTGCAGAAATATTTGGAAAGGAAGCTGCAGTTTTAGTCACAAGCGGAACGATGGGGAATTTAGTATCTGTATTAGCACATTGCCAAAGAGGAGATCAAATAGTGGTAGGTGATAAATGCCATATTTATCGAGCTGAAGCTGGAGGAATAGCAGCACTCGGAGGGATATTTCCAACTGTACTTCAAAACGATTCTGAAGGTAAATTAGATTTAGATGAAATAGAAGCAAGTATTGAACCACTTAATGTTCATAGAGCCCCAACTAAATTAGTAGCACTTGAAAATACAGCTAATGCTGCTGGTGGAAAAACATTATCAAAGGAATATATAGATTCAGTAAAAAAGATTTGTGATGATAACGATGTAGCACTCCATATAGATGGAGCAAGAATATTCAACGCATCAGTTGCATTGGAAATGCCAGTGTCTGAACTAACCAAAAGTGTTGATTCACTCACATTCTGCCTATCCAAAGGTATTGGCGCTCCTGTTGGGTCAGTAATTGTAGGAAGTAAAGAATATATTCAAGAAGCACGAAAATGGCGAAAAATGGTAGGAGGAGGTATGAGACAGGCTGGGATTATTGCAGCTGCCGGAATAGTTGGAATTGATAATCATTATGCTCAAATATCAAAAGACCATCAAAATGCAACTAAACTAGCTGAAGGTCTTAAGAAATTCTCACAATTAAGTGTCGAAGATGTAGAAACAAATCTGGTGTTTTTCTCAATTAACTTACCATCCCCTCAAAAATTGGCAGACAAATTATCCTCAAAAGGATTGCTGGGTGGGAATGCAGGTTCTAGATGGAGATTTGCTACACACTATGGTATTGAGGCAAATGATATAGATGATGCTTTAAATATTATGGAATTAAGTTTAGAGGAATTATAATTTGCCTAATTCCAATCCATATCAATTTCAAGAAAAAACTCATATCGAACTAAGAGCTGACACATATACTTTACCATCACCTGAAATGCGTAAAGCAATGTATGAAGCAGAAGTTGGGAATGATGGCTTTGGAGAAGATCCTACAGTAAACAAACTAGAAATTTTAACTGCAGAACTTTTTAATAAAGAATCTGCTGTTTTTGTATCTAGCGGAATAATGGGTAACTTCCTCTCAATACTTTCTCACTGCCAAAGAGGAGATCAAATAATAATAGGTAACAAATCTCATATTAACACCAATGAACTTGGAGGGTTTGCTACACTTGGTGGAGTATTTCCATGTATTGTTGAAAATGATTCACGAGGATTATTGAACTTAGATCAAGTAAAAGCAGAAATTTCTCCCTTTCCCGAACCAGAAAACGGTGTTATTGAAGCATGGGAATACGAACATATAGCTCCAACAAAATTAATAGCTATTGAAAATACACACAATAGCTGTGGAGGCAGAGCTCTAAGTATAAGTGATATTAATCAAATAAAACAAATTGCATCAAAAAATAATATTCCTATCCACTTAGATGGTGCCCGGATATTTAATGCAGCAATTGCCTTAGAAAATACTGTGGAAGAATTAACCAAAGATGTTGATTCTGTACAATTTTGCCTTTCCAAAGGCTTAGGCGCACCCGTAGGTTCATTAGTTTTAGGAGAAAAAGATTTCACACAAAAAGTAAGAAAATGGAGAAAAACTATTGGTGGAACAACAAGACAAGCCGGAATTTTAGCTGCTGCTGGTATAGTTGCATTAAATAATTATGAAGAAAGTATAAAAAGAGATCATGATCTTGCAAAATATATGCACGAAAAATTATCCGACATAGAAAACATAACACCCGAGCCTGTTGAAACAAATTTGGTTTTCTTCAATATAAATGCAGATAATCCTGGTGAAATCTCCACAAAATTAAAAGAAAAAGGTATTAATGGAGGAGCTGAAACCAATAGATGGAGATTTGTTCCTCATTATGGGCTCACAAAAGCAGACATTGATTATGTAGCTGAAACTTTAAACGAATTACTAAATTAATTTCAATTCTTCTTCTAGTAACTTAAACACTTCTACATCTTGTTTGTCGAACAATGTTCTGGGGTCAAGAATAAATTTATTATCTTTAACTCTTCCAATTAATGGAGTTGGTTTATTAATCATTTTTTTACTAAATTGGTTAGCGCTAATACTCAAACTATCAAAATTTATTGATAGTGAATAAGAATTTACGTGTTGTTCAGGCATACTTCCACCACCTATCATTGCCTTAGATTCTTCGATAGTTAAAAATTCATAATCTAATTTATTTTTCCAATTTTTAACTATTTTCAACATATCTTCTTTTGATTTTGAAATCATATTCCAGATAGGTATATCTATATAGGATTCAGTAATATACATTTGCAAAGTTGCAATTAATCCGGCCAAAAGTACTTTATCTAATCTCAGAGCTCTAGTAAGCGGATATTTTTCTATTAATTGAACATATTTTTCTTTACCTGCAATTATGCCTGATTGAGGACCACCTATCAATTTATCTCCAGAGAAAAATACTAAATCCACTCCATCTTTAATCGCATCCTGAACTGTAGGTTCATACTGAATGGAAAATTCTTCAGTATTTATCATACTTCCACTACCTAAATCATAAAATACAGGCACTTTATGCTTGTGTGCCATTTGAACAATTTCTTTAATATCGGGTTTATGAGTAAATCCTTCTATCACAAAATTACTTTGGTGAATTAATAAAACAGCTCCAGTATTATCATCTATGTGAGATTCATAATCTGAAACATAAGTTTTATTTGTTGTCCCTACATCTACAAGAATAGCCTGACTTTCATCAAGGACATCCGGAACACGAAATCCTCCTCCAATTTCCACCGATTCAGATCGTGAAACTAAAACATTTTTATTTTTACATAAAGCTTTTAATCCTAAAAATACTGCAGATGCATTATTATTTACAACAATAGCATCTTCAGCAGAAGTTAAACGATTTATAATATTTTTGAATTTTTTTAATCTTCCTCCTCTTTTATTAGTAGTAAGATCAAATTCTAAATTTGTATAATTTGAACCCGCTTCATTCATAGCTTTTATAGCATTATTGGCAAGAGGTGCTCTGCCAAGATTGGTTTGAAGTATTACTCCTGAAGTATTAATTATTTTCCTGGGTTGAGGAGAAATCAAATCTTGAAGATTTTTATCCAAATTATTTAATATCAAATCTACAGAAATATTATTATTATTATTTGAAATACGAATACTATCAAGAATTAATCTCAGTTCATTAATAGCTATATGCCTTGGGAATGTTTTACATAATTCTATAAAACTTTTACTTTCAGAAATTTTTTGTATACTGGGTATTTTTCGTAAAACATTTTTTTCCATAAGGAATCCATCATTCTTTAAATAGTATAATTGTAAGATAATTATCACATATATTCATTTGATTGGTAACAATATTTATGTTTTGTGACAAATGTGGCGGAAAAACAGACAACAATAAAAATATAAATAATTTATGCCCTAAATCCGATTGCGACAAATATGTTTTTTTAAATCCCAAAATCGCAGTCCTTGCGGTAGTACAAAAAGACAACGGAATTTTATTAGTTAAAAGAAATATTATGCCTTTTTATAATGAATGGAGTTTACCTGCTGGTTATATAAATAAATGGGAAGCTCCAGATAAAGCAATTATAAGAGAAGTTTATGAGGAAACCAATGTTAAAATAAAAGTATCAAAATTACTTGATGCACACCTTAATGAAGATTCAGGAGTGATAGTGTTATCCTACTTAACCAAGCATCTTAAAGGTCCCATTAAAATTGGTGAAGAATGTAAAGATGTAAAATATTTTAATAAAAACAAACTTCCATCTCTTCCATTTAAAAATGATTATAAAATTATAGATTTAAGCTTCAAATAAAAGCATAAAAATTTATTTTTATGTATATGTTTCATGTATACTAGATTGAAATAAAAAAGGTTATTTCATGTCAGAAAAAATTGAATTTGATATTAAAATAGAAAACGAACAACTAGAATGGGTAGAATCTAAGGTGGCTGAATTTGATTTAGATGATTCATCTAAAGCTATAAGAATTTTACTAGATTATGCCATATTAGAATGTAATGTAGAAGATATATTTTCTGATGAAAATATGAGATGTCGTCATTGCTAAAATACCTATGAAACAATTTCAAAATTTAAAAAGAAAAAAAATAAACTCTGAGAATATTTCAGATTTTGCTAAAGCAGAGGCTATAGCATATACCGCTCTTGCAAGTGAATATTATATTAACAGATTAAAAAAACTTGCAACTCCAGATAGAGCAATTGCATTATTTGATGAAAATAAAATAATAGGCACTGCCAACTCATTTGGTGAATCAATTTCATTGCCTTCAAATAAAAAAGCTAAAGTTGCTGCAGTTTCTTATGTTAGTGTTATGCCTACACACAGGAGACAGGGAATTTTATCAGAAATGATGAAAATTCAATTAAATGAAATACACTCTGTTCATAAAGAACCTCTCGCTGTATTATGGCCTTCTGAATCAGCGATATATGGAAGATTTGGATATGCCCCCACTCACGAAAAACATTATTCTATCTCGAAAAACAATACTAAATTCTTACCTCAAATATCATCTGATAATCTAAAAATTAGTTTTTTAAGTAAAAAAGAAGCTATAGAATGTTATGTTCAAGTTAACAATAAATTAATGGAAAGCCGACCAGGTGTAATGGAATTAACAAATGATTGGGCTGAAAGAAGAATTGAAGATCTGATTTCTAATCATATAAGTAATGGGCCATCATATTTTATTGGTATATTTGATAATAAGACACCTGTTGGAATTGTGACTTATTCAATTGAAAATAGTAATGATTATGGAAACATGCCTGCTTCATTACATATCTGGGATATATTATATCTAAATATTGAATCTGCTATTAAACTATGGAATTTTTGTTTAAATATTGATCTGGTAGAAGAAATCCACGCAAAAGGAGTTCCTGAAGATGATGTATTAGAAGCTCTGCTTATATCTCCCGGTGATTTAAATGCAAGATTAACTACAGGATTATGGATTCGAATTGTTGATGTTATCAATGCACTAGAAGCCAGAACCTATGAACACAATGGAGAAATAATTTTAAAAGTAGAGGATTTAATAATTAAAGATAATAATAATACATATCTCTTAAATACAAATGACAAATCTAATCCTAAGTGTGAAGTTACTAGTAAGAATCCAGATGTTGAAATCACTATTCAGGGATTATCTGAAATTTATCTTGGAACATTTGATTTAAATAATCTTATCGCATCAAGTAACATAATTATAAAAAACAAAAAGGTTATTAAAACTATTAAAGAAATATTCAAATCTGAAGCCAAACCTTTTTGCCCAATGCATTTTTAAAGGAAAACATATGCCCACAGCTGAAATATATGCGCTAGGAAGTGAAATTGTCCTTGGACAAACTATTGATACAAATTCTGCATGGATATCATCTAAATTAAATGATTTGGGGATAGAGACTGAAAAACATGTCGCTATAGCAGATGATATTGAAATTATAAAATCTGTATTAAATAATTCTACCAGTGAAATCATTATTATAGGAGGAGGGTTAGGTCCTACTGAAGATGATTTAACCAGAGAGGCAATTGCAGAGGTTACAGGAAAGGCATTATATAAAGACCCTAAATTATTAGAAGAAATAGAAAATCGATTCAGAAAACGTGGATTTATATTAACTAAAAATAATGACAAACAAGCTATGATTCCTGAAACTGCTATTGCAATACATAATCCTAATGGAACAGCACCAGCTTTTTCTCTTAAGTGGCAAAATAAAATTATTTATGCCCTACCAGGTGTGCCTCATGAAATGAAATGGTTATTTAAAAATGTGGTCTTACCGGAATTAATACAATCATTTTCCATCAAAACAAAGATAGAATATGAGACTCTTAAAGTATTAGGAATGGGTGAAAGTACAGTAGATGATAAAATAGGCGATCTTATGAAAATTGATAATCCTGTAGTTGGATTGTTAGCACATCCTGGACAGGTAGATGTTCGAATAACTGCTACCGGAAAAGATGGTGAAAGAAAAATTTTGATAGATAAGACAAAAAAAGAAATACTTGAAAGATTAAATAAAACAACAATAATTTCAGAAGATTTAACACCTATCGAATATCTTCAGAATTTACTGATAAAAAACAACATAGAAATAATCATACTTGATGAAGCTTCTAACGGATTTATAACTTCTGAAATTGGAGGAAATTCAAATTTAAATGTCACAGGAATTTCTGGTAAAAGTAAAGATATCGAAAAATTTAAAACTACAAAATCAAACTCTGTTATTGTTTCAATTAAAAGCGAATATTTAGATAAAAATGTAAATAATTTGGCTAAAGGAAAAACATATATTCAAATCAGTA
>CAYTCC010000018.1:0-22057 GCA_964436345.1 uncultured Dehalococcoidia bacterium | reverse complement strand
TATTTTCTGACAAGGAATTTAATAAATCTAATTCGTGGAAACTATCAACTACAATTTTATTCAATCCAACTTCTTGTGCTAATTTAAGTTCAGTTTCTGTTTTATTATTTCCATGGAAATAAATCTTTTCAGGATCTGTACCGCAGAGAATTGCCAATGCCAATTCACCACCTGAAACAACATCTACACCCAGGCCTTTATCTAATATAATTTTAAATATTGATTTGTTTGCAAATGCTTTAGAACCATAAACCACCTGTGTGTTTGGGTATCTACTTGAAAATTCTGAATTATAAGTATCACAGATATTCTCAATATGTTCGCTATCAAATAAATAAAAAGGCGTACCATATTTTTGTGCTAAATTTTGCACATCACATCCCCCTATTTCTAATCTTCCAGAACTAGTAATCTCAGATGTATCAGGAAAAACTTTTTCAATAACTTCCATTAATTATCCTCTAAAAATAATAACTACATTTCTATCTTAATTCTTATAATTTAATCTATCAACTGAGATAGAGAGTGTTATAAATAAAATGTTATAATTCAATTAACTTAATATAATAATTACTTAAAATTCTAAGTTGGAAATTATATGGAAAACAGAGCTTATGGCGAATTAAAAATCTTTGCCGGTACTTCACATCCACGTTTGGGAGAAAAAATTTGCAACTACCTAGATATCAAACCAGGAAAAGCTGAGATATTTAAATTTAGTAATGACAATACGTTTGTTCGTATATTAGAAAATATCAGAGAAAAAGATGTATTTATTATCCAACCCGCTTCTACACCTGTTAATGACAATTTAATGGAATTATTAATTTTCATTGATGCAGCTAAAAGAGCTTCTGCAGGAAGAATTTCTGCTGTTATTCCTTATTTTCCTTATGGAAGAACTGATAAAAAAGATCAGCCTAGAGTTCCTATAACTGCAAGATTGGTTGCTGATTTAATCACAATTTCAGGCGCAGATAGAATTCTAACTTTAGATTTACATGCAGGTCAAATTCAAGGGTTTTTCAATATACCTGTTGACGAACTAACGGCAAGTTCAATTCTAGCAACCAAATTAAAATCTGTTATGAAGGATAAAGACAATTCTGTGGTGGTTGCCACTGACTTGGGTGGCGCAAAAATAGCAAGAGAAGTTGCAACAATTCTAAAGACATCAATAGCTATAGTCGATAAAGCTAGAAATGATAATAGCGAAACAGTAAAATCTCATAATTTAATTGGAGATGTTGCAGGCAGAGATGCATTCATTGTAGACGACGAAATAGGGACAGGTGGAACAATAGAATCTACAGTGGAGGTATTAAAAAGTAATTTTGTTAAGGATATTTATTGCGCAACAACTCACGGAGTATTTTCAGGAAATGCTATAGAAAATTTATCTAAATTAGATATTAACAAATATTTTGTTACAGATTCATTGCCTCAAAATTATGCTAAAAATACTCAATTTAATGATGTGTCTATTTCAAACTTATTTGGAGAAGCAATAAAAAGAATACATGAAGGTTCATCAGTAGGTGAATTATTTAAACAAGATAATATATAGTTTTTTTAATATGATTAACAATTTAATAAAAAAAATTTTCCCAGATAATAATGAAAAATTTCTTAACGATAACTCGCATCTCCTTACAAAAATTAACGAAGAAGAAAGTAAATTAGCCTCTTTATCTGATAAAGAATTATCTGAATACTCTCACAAACTATCATCATCAAACAATTCTCACACAGATGGAAAATTAATTATTAAAAGTTTTTCACTTGTCAGAGAAACATCAAAAAGATTACTAAGTATGAGACATTTTGATGTACAAATACTAGGAGGCCTGGCCTTAAATAAGGGTAATATAGCTGAAATGAAAACTGGAGAAGGTAAAACTTTAGTTGCAACTCTACCTTCATATTTAAATGCCATATCTAATAATAAAGTACATATTGTGACAGTAAATGATTACTTAGCTAAAAGAGATGCTATGTGGATGGGGAAAATATTTAACTTTTTAGGATTAAGTGTTGGATACTTACAAAACCAATCATCATATAAATTAACAACGGATCAAAACAACAATCTGATACCTCTTGCATCAGAAAGAAAAGAAATTTATGAATGTGATATTGTTTATGGAACTAACAGTGAATTTGGATTTGATTATCTAAGAGATAACATGATTTACAAAGAATCTCAAAAAGTTCAGCAAACTCTTGATTTTGCTATAGTAGATGAAGTTGACAATATTTTAATAGATGAAGCAAGAACTCCCCTCATAATAAGTGGATCTTCAAATCAACAAAGTAATGATTATTTATCATTTGCCAATCTAGCTAGCAGATTAATATTAAATTCAGATTTTGAAATTGAAGAAAAAAGTAAATCTGTATATTTATCCGAAAAAGGAATAACCAAAGTTGAAAGTACACTTAAATTATCGAATTTATATGACACGGAAAATGTTAAATCATTGCACTTCCTGGAAAATTCCTTAAAAGCCAAGGCTATTTTTGAAAAAAACAAAGATTATGTAGTGAATGACAACAAAGTTATTTTAGTTGATGAATTTACTGGTAGATTAATGCCAGGACGGAGATATTCAGATGGATTACATCAAGCAATTGAAGCTAAAGAAAAAGTAGCAATTCAAAGCGAAAGTATTACTCACGCAGCTATAACGCTTCAAAATTATTTTAGAATGTATACAAAATTATCAGGAATGACAGGCACAGCTACCACAGAAGCTGAAGAATTATTAAAAATATACGGAATAGATGTCATTAGTATCCCAACCAATAAACTAAACGTAAGAAAAGATTTTACAGATTTTGTATTTAAAACAGAAAAATCAAAATATAAAGCAGTTATAAAAGATGTGAAAAATACACATGCCTCAGGTAGGCCAATACTAATCGGAACAACAAGTATAGAAAAGTCAGAACATATAAGTAAATTATTAAAAAATGTTAAAATTCCTCATCAAGTATTAAATGCTAAAAATCATGAAAAAGAAGCATTGATAATAGCTGAAGCTGGCAAAATCAATGCTATCACTGTAGCTACCAATATGGCTGGCAGGGGTACTGATATTATACTTGGAGGCTCAGATGTAAGTGAAAATGATATATGGCAAAATAAACATGATGAAATAATTAATTTACAAGGTTTATATGTTATTGGAACTGAAAGACATGAAGCTAGAAGAATAGACAATCAATTAAGAGGAAGATCCGGCAGACAGGGTGATCCTGGAAGTACAAGATTCTATGTTTCATTAGAAGATGAATTAATGACAAGATTTGGTGGTGAAAGAATTAAAAACTTTATGGAATGGGCAGGACTTGAAGATGATATTCCAATAGAAAACAAAATGATAACAAAAACAATAGAAAATGCTCAGGTAAAAATAGAATCATATAATTTTGATATAAGAAAACACTTAGTCCAATTTGACGATGTCACTAATACACAAAGAGATATAATTTACAAATTAAGAACAGATTTAATTAAAAAAGATAATATCGAAAAAATAATCAAATCTTTATCAGAACAAACAGCTCAAAAATTTATATCAGATATTCACATAGATGATGACAAATCTATTACTTCTTTATTTGATTTCATTAATCAAGAATTTACAAGTAAATTTGGAATTACAGTA
This sequence comes from uncultured Dehalococcoidia bacterium, assembly GCA_964436345.1. Classification (GTDB taxonomy): domain Bacteria; phylum Chloroflexota; class Dehalococcoidia; order Lucifugimonadales. The sequence goes on along the minus strand of CAYTCC010000018.1, from coordinate 18,386 downwards.
CTTTCATCTAATGATACAGAATTAGAAAAAATGAAATCTGATGAATTAGAGGAATTAATATTCGATAAATTGATAAATGTATATGATGAAAACAAAAATTCGTTTTCCAATGAAGCCGAGTATTTAAATATAATCTCATCTTTTTCAATTAGAATAATTGATTATTATTGGATAAATCATTTAACTAGTATTGAAAACCTAAGGCAAGGAATTGGACTACAATCCTATGGCCAAAAAGACCCATTAATGGCATTTAAAAAAGAAAGTTTAACATTATTTGAAGACCTTATAGAAAATATCCAATTTGGCATAATAAAAAATGTAATACATGCTAAAACTACTGATAATAAACAAAATCAATCAATCAATCTAAAAAGCAACCTCATATCAACTAAAACACCTTCTCAAAATAATACAAAAAAACTTAAACGAAATGATCCTTGTCCTTGTGGTTGTGGGTTAAAAATTAAAAAATGCCCTAATGGACAATTAATACTTAATTCCTAATAAATTTTATGAATCATTTGATTGAAAAATTGAAAAGTAAAATTGAAAATGGAATCAATTGGGAAATAGCTGTTGTTGATTGTATATCTGAGTGGAATATAAACGAAGAATTTTATAGGGGATATAAATATAAATATTGGATCAATAACGAAGCTTTTGATTGGATGACCTTAACGGAAAGATTGGGATCAGCAATAAAATCATATTTAAATAAAGAAAAATATCATGAATTAATTTTCACTGGATTACTGCCAAATAAAAGCAGTTATGAATATATGAAGAAAATCATTTCTAGAAATAAACTGAGTCAAATGCGTAATTTTTATTACGGAATAATCATAGAAGACTTAATTTATGTACAAAAGTCACAACAATATTTAAAAAAATCTCTGTATAACACTAATAATTATGATGGATATGAAGAAATTTATGGCAAAAATATAAATTTACTATTTAAACAATTTGCAAAAAATATAAAATTTGCAAAAAAAAACACAATAAATCTTTACACATATAAAGAATTCACATACTGGCTGTTTAAATACAGAATCAAGAATTCAGATGAAACTAAAGTCGCAAGTGATACAAATCTCTCAATAAAATTAGCAAAAAATATATTAAACGAAAAAATAACCCTACTATTTTAATCCTTAGTATGAAATAGCTGAAAAATTAATATTTATTCTATATATATAGAATAAATAGACCATTAAATTGTAAAATTTTAAATAAATATAAATTATCAAACAAAAACTTAACAGAAGGGTTGACAGATTTCCTTCAGACCAATATTATTTATCAACATATATTGTAATCAACTTTATCAGATTTTAGTTATCTTTATAGATATAGATTAATTTATTTCTATAATTAACCTACTAAATTTAGAGGGGGAAATAATGAGAATAATTTTAAAAAATACTAAGATGTCCACTCTTGTAGCAATTTCACTATTGCTGAGCATTGGATTAATAGCATGTGCAGGCCCAGCTGGTTCAGCTGGTGCAGCCGGTCTTCCTGGTCTTCCTGGATTACAAGGAAACGAAGGTGCTCCTGGTGAACCTGGACTTCCTGGTCTTCCTGGTGTTCAAGGTGTACAAGGTAAACCCGGACTTCCTGGTCTTCCTGGTCTTCCTGGATTACAAGGTGCTACAGGTGATACCGGTCCAGCCGGTCCTCCTGGTCCACCTACATACTTAGTAGCTGACGCAACAACTGCTGGTGGTTCCACTAGTATTTACGGCGCTGGCTTCAAATCTAACGGACAGGTTGCTGTAACTGCTATAGCAGCTAAAGGCGGATTAGATAAATTCTTGGTTGGTGCTCAAGCTAATGCAAGCGGAGCTGTTTCTATGACAGTAAGTATTGCAGATGACTGGCCAGAAGGTGTTTATACTTTAATTGCCGAGGGTGAAGGTGGCGGACAAGCTGCTGCAGCTCTTAAGATTACTGCTGCTAAATAAACTAAATATTATTTAGACAATCAACATAAAAAGGGGAACTGAGTTCAGCTCAGTTCCCCTTTTTATGTTGAAAAACACGAAATATATACTTAAAACAAATTCCAAATAATACATTAAATCAATAATATTGTATTATTAATATTAATTAAGTAACCAAATATTTATGATCAAAATCAAAACTATAATATTTTTTGCATTACTTTTTTCTTTAACAATATCATGTACAGGAGATATAGGGCCCCCTGGTTCTGAAGGTGGGCAAGGAGAAAAAGGATTACAAGGAGAAAAAGGAGATCCTGGAGTCCCGGGAATTCAAGGAGTAAGTGGACCTCCGGGGCCAATAGGAACCACAGGCCCCCAAGGAAATGATGCTCCTCAGCCTCAAGCTACCATAATTACAATAAATAATACTGTATTTACAATTCAAGAAGAAATTGAAATATGGGGATCTGGGTTTAACTCAGAAGAAACAATAACTCTATATATTAAAATATCTGATACTTTAGAATCTATTATTGGGACTGCAGTGGCTACGAAAAGTGGATCTTTTACTACAAAAACAAAACCATTATTCAATAATTCTAAAATTAGTTCTCAAATTGTAAATCAAACAATTTATACAATTTTGGCTAAGGGTTCAAAAAATAGTAAAACAAGTACTGCAATTCAGATTATACCAAAACAAATTATACCTAAGCATCTGATTTCACCTGATGCAAATTTAATAGTTGCTGCTACTGTACCTAATGGTTCTACAGTTGCTTATGGTTCAGGATTTAATTCAAATGAAAATTTTATTTTAGCTATTAAGCTTAATAAGAACACTACAAAAATACTTGGATCTGGAACTTCAAATGACTCAGGAGCATTTAAATTAGAATCAACTCTTGATTTGGGAACAGGAATTTATACAATTATAGCTGAAGGAAGCCATGGATCTTCAGCAAGTGCTCCGCTTCTAATTTCTTTAGATAAATAATTAACTTAAATCTCTAATTTTCTTAGCTGGAACACCATATACTAAAGAATTTTTTTGGACATCCTGAGTTAATACAGACCCAGCACCTATTTTAGCACCTTCATTAATAGTAATAGGAGCAACTATCATTGTACCTGATCCAATAAAAGCTTTTGATTTTATATTAGTCTTATGTTTTTTAACTCCATCATAATTGCAAGTTACAGTACCAGCTCCAATATTAACTAATTCTCCAATAACACTATCTCCAATATAGCAATAATGTCCTAATTTAGTATCAGAACCTATAATAGAATTTTTAATTTCAACATTTGTTCCTATAAATACATTATCTCTTATATCTGTAAATTGCCTAATGTGACTAAATGGGCCTATATGTACTTGTTTACCTAATTTTGATTTGTTAATAATAGAATTATTTACAATAGAATTATTTCCAATAATAGAATCAGACAATTGTGCATTGGGGCCAATTTTACAATCTTTTCCTATAATACTTTCCTTAATATGTGTGCCTGGTTGAATAATAGTTCCTTCACCGATCTCAGAGTTATAATCTATATAAGTTGAAAAAGGGTCAACAATAGTTATCCCCTTCATCATTAATTGCTTATTTTTCCTAATTCTTGCAATATTATTAGCAAAACTCAATTCATAATCATTATTTATACCCATAGATTCATCTGAATATTTGGGATAAAAAGTATCTATATTCAGTCCTTGTTTATAAGCCATTTCAACTAAATCAGTTATATATTTCTCTCCATTGGAATGAGTTGATAAATTCGCAAGGAATTCTTGTAGCCAATTAACATCAAAACAATAAACTCCAACATTAAATTGAAGTAGATTATCTTTATTAGATTCAAAGTATATTCTAGATTTTTCTTCAATAGATTTTATATTGCCATCATTTGATTTTGTAACAATGCCAAAATCTCCTGGGATATCATCACTAAGATTATCTTGAATAAATGACAAACTTGAATTATTATCTTCATGATTCTTCATTAAATTCAAGTATGTAGATTGAGTAATTAAAGGAACATCAGAATTAACAACTAAAACGTATTTAGATTTCAAATTTTTCAAAGTATGAAATAATGCATCACCGGTACCTTTGGGGTTATTTTGAACTACATATACAAATTCATTATCCACCTTATGTATTTTAGATTTAATATTTTCATATTCTGAAGGAACAACAGCAATTTTATTATTAAAATTATTTAAAGGTAAATTTAATAATAGATATTCTATTAATGTTATCCCATTTAAAAGATGCATGGGTTTGCTCAGAGTTCTTGACTTCATTCTGGAACCCTTACCAGCAGCTAACACTACAATATCAAATGTGTTTAAAAAAGAATTTATCTCGATCATTATTTATAATTAAATCATAAATATTAAAGAATTATGAAGTATAATCATTAAAATTAATGAATAAAAAATGAATAAACTTAAATTTATTCCAATTATTGGGATTCCTGAAATAAAATCAGGAGATAATATTCCAAAAATATTAAATAAAGAATTAGTTAGTAATAAAATAAATCTGAAAGATAACGATATATTAGTATTTACACAAAAAATTGTATCGAAAGCTGAAAATAGAATAATAGATCTTGATTCTATAAAACCAAAATCTAAGGCTATAAAACTCGGAAAAGAGTTAAATAAAAACCCAAAACTAGTTCAATTAATATTAGATGAAAGTAAATCAATAATAAAAATTGATAAAAATAGAGGAATAATAATTACAGAAACTAAATTAGGTCATATTTGCGCAAATTCAGGAATAGATTCGTCAAATATTTATGGAGGTAATAATGTTTCTTTACTTCCTAAAGATCCTGATAAATCAGCAAAATTAATTTTCAAAAATTTAATTCAAGATCACAAAATTGAAAATTTAGGTATTATTATTAGTGATACATTTGGGAGGCCATGGAGAGTAGGACAAACTAATATTTCAATAGGGAGTTATGGAATTACTCCTCTAATTGATTATCAAAACAATACTGACGCATTTGGTAAAAAACTAAATACCACCAAAATATGTATAGTGGATGAACTATCTGGAGGAGCTGAAATATTAATGGAAAAGGCCTTAAAAATTCCAATCGTTCTTATAAGAGGAGTTAAATTTCAATTTTCAGTTAAAGGTAGTAAAGAAATTCTCAGAGAAAAAAACTTAGATTTATTTAGATAATTAAATAGTTTCTTCGTTATCGTAATTATATTCAGATGACCAAACAGAAGTATCAGTGTAGTTATAAAATTCTTTAGTTTGACCACATTTTTTGCATCTGCCAAAACTTTTTGATCCAGAAGGTTCTTCAATTACCCAATAACAAATACAATTTTCCACTTTGACATCACTATTAATGTCCATATACTAACATTCTCCAAATTGTGAAATATTTAACATGCAAAATTATAACATATTCATTCGTAAATGTCATAAAATTATACTAAATTTAATAAAACAACATATAATAACAAAAATATTTATGAATCATTGGTTATTTAAATCTGAGCCCTCTGACTATTCTTTTGATGATTTCATTTCAGATAAAGAAACTTGTTGGGAAGGAATAAGAAATTATCAAGCTAGAAATTTCATCAGAGACGATATAAAGAAAAATGATGAAGTATTATTTTATCATTCAAATATATCTGAACCTCATTTAATTGGACTTGCAAAAGTTGTTCGTGAAGCATATCCAGATTATTATTCTTGGGACAAAACGCATAAATATTATGATCCAAAAAGTCTTCCCCAAAATCCTAGGTGGTTTATGGTAGATATCAAAGCTACTAATAAATTAAAAAGAATAGTTTATCTCAAAGAAATAAAAAAAGAACCAAAATTATCTGAAATGATTTTATTAAATAATTCCAGGCTATCAATTCAACCTGTCAAAAAACATGAATGGGATCTAATAATCAAAATGTCAAACATTTGACCTAATTTGAGAAGCAATAGAATCACCCATTTCAGAAGTTTTACACCATAGAGCCCCTTGTGCAATATCTTTTGTTCTTAGCCCAGAATTAATTACAGTATCTACTGATTTAACAATTAAGTCAGAAATATCTTTGTTTTCAAAAGCAAATTCAAACATCATAGCAGTACTCAAAATCATACCTATCGGATTAGCAATAGATTTACCTGCAATATCAGGAGCACTACCGTGAATAGGCTCATATAAACTTTTCAAATTACTAGAATTCTCTCCTGGTAAAAATGATAATGAAGCAGAAGGTAACATTCCTAAAGAAGAAGACAAAATAGAGGCTTCATCAGTTAGTATATCTCCGAAAGTATTTTCAGAAACTATCACATCAAATTGTGAAGGGCGTAAAATAAGTTGCATCGCAGCATTATCAACCAAAATATGATGCAATGTTACATCTGGGTAATCTGCAGACACTTCATTAACAATTTTTCTCCATAATTTTGAAGTTTCAAGAACATTTGATTTGTCTACTGAGGTAAGGTTTTTCGTTCTTGATTGTGCAATTTTAAATGACATTCTGGCAATTCTTTCTATCTCATATTCATCATAATACATAGTATCTACAGCAGATCTTTTAGAATTTTCTTCCATCTGCTTTTTTGGTTCTCCAAAATACAAACCACTTGTTAATTCTCTGATAATTAAAATGTCTACATTTTTTAATATGGATGATTTTACTGGTGATGATTCTTTTAAAGCTTCAAACACTTTAACAGGACGTAAATTTGCATACAAGTCTAGTCTTTTTCTTATATTTAAAATACCCAATTCTGGACGAAGATTACTTTCTAAATTATCCCATTTTGGGCCACCTACTGCTCCAAATAATATAGCTTTGCTATTTTCAATTAATTTAATTGTATCTTCAGTGAGTGGAGTCCCAAATTTATCAATTGCTTCTCCACCAACAATCCCGTATTCCAAATCAAATTTATTCCCAGTAACATCTTCAATTGATTTGATAATTTTAATCGCTTCATTAATAACTTCAGGCCCTATCCCATCTCCGGGTAAAACTGCTATATAACTCATAATTATTCCTTTATTTAACTACTAAATTGAGTAATTTATTTTTAACATATATAGATTTCAAAATTTGTTTATTCTCAATATGTTTTTTTATATTTTCAGACTTCAAAGCCAATTGTTTTAATTCATCTTCATTCAAAGCAGATGATATATTTATTGTATCTCTAAGTTTACCGTTAACTTGAAGAACTATTGTATGAGTATCAGTCATTATCAATTTTTCTTCATATTTAGGTAATGACTGCTGATGTATTGAAAAATTATTACCAGAAATTTTCCATAATTCTTCAGCAATATGGGGAGCTAAGGGCGCAAGGTGTAAAAGTAATCTTTCTAAAGCAGATCTCCACATTTTTTTTGAAATGTGTAAATTCTCATATCCTCGCAATAATTCAGTTGAGTATTCCATTAATGCTGAAATAGCAGTATTAAATTTAAATGCTTTCATATCAGATAATACTTTTTTAGTTGTTAAATGAGAAATTCTTAGAAAATCTTTCTCCATAAGTTCATCGGTATTATCACCAAGAACTGATATATCTTTATGAACTAAATCCCAAATCCTCAGCAACCATCTTCTAATACCATTCATTCCTGAATCAGACCAATCTCCACCTTGATCCCATGGACCAAGAAACATTAAATAACATCTCAATGTATCTGCTCCAACATTTTTCACTATAGGGTCTGGAGTTAGAGGATTGGATCTCTTTGAAATTTTCTTGTGTTCTTTTATCAACATGCCTTGATTAGTTAATCTAGAATAAGGTTCATCAAAATCAATAAAACCTAAATCTCTTAGTGCTTTGTTAAAAAATCTTGCATATAACAAATGCATAACAGCATGTTCGGCACCACCCATGTAATGTGTTACAGGTAACCATGATGAAATTTTTTTAGTATCAAAAGGTTTAGCATCAATGCTAGGGCTTGCAAATCTTAAATGATACCAAGCAGAACACACAAAAGTATCCAAGGTATCAGTTTCTCTCTTGGCAGGTTGATTACAGTTTGGACAACTAGTATTTAAAAATTCTGGTAATTTAGTCAATGGTGATTTTCCATCAGATTCAAATTTCACTTTTTCAGGTAGTAAAACAGGTAAATCTGAATCAGGAACAGGGACTGTACCGCAATCATCACAATATACTATAGGTATTGGGGTCCCCCAATACCTTTGACGTGAAACCAGCCAATCTCTTAGATGATATGTAACGGTTTTATAACCCCAATTATTTTTTTCCACTTTATCTGATATTAAATTTTTTGCATCTATATTAGATATTCCATTAAATTCAGCTGAATTTACTTGCAAACCTTCTAAAGTCCATGCCTTTAAAAGTTCTTCACCATTCCAATTTTCAGGAGATACAACAACTCTGATTTCCAAATCATATTTTTTTGCAAATTCAAAATCTCTTTGATCATGAGCAGGCACACCCATTACTACACCTGTACCATAAGTAGAAAGAACATAATCTCCTATAAAAACAGGTATTCTTTCATTATTTAAAGGATTAATACAGTATGCTCCAGTTTTCACACCTGTCTTTTGCCTATCTGTTGAAGTTCTATCTATTTCAGTTTGTTTACTCGCATTTTCAATATATTTATTAACTTCTTTTTCATAACCTGGTTGTATAATTTTTTTCGCTAATGGATGTTCGGGAGCTAAAACAACAAAAGTAGCACCAAATACTGTATCAATTCTTGTGGTAAAAGTTTCGAGTTTTACATTTGGTAAAAATTCACTTATATCAAAAGATAATGTCACCCCATTAGATTTGCCAATCCAATTTCTTTGCATAATTTTTATTTTTTCTGGCCAATCAATTGAATCCATATTTAATAATTCATCTGCATATTTTGTAATAGCAAAAAACCATTGAGGTAAAGCTTTTTTTGATACAATTGATTCACATCTTTCGCATGCTCCGTCCTTTACTTGTTCATTTGCTAAAGTGGTTTGGCATTTTGGACACCAATTAGCCTGAGCATGCTCTCTATACGCCAATCCTTGTTTATAAAATTGAAGGAAAAAATATTGATTCCATTTATAATATTCCGCATCAGATGTAATTAACTCTCTATTCCAATCATAAGAGGTGCCCATTTCTTTAAATTGTTTACGAAAATTTTCAATATTTTTATAAGTCCATTCTCTAGCATCCGCACCTCTCTCTATTGCCGCATTTTCCGCAGGAAGGCCGAATGAATCAAATCCTTGGGGGTGCATAACATTATAGCCTTCCATTCTCATAAATCTAGCATGAGCATCAGCCGGAGCAAATGCATACCAATGCCCCATGTGTAAATCACCAGACGGATAGGGAAACATTGTTAAAGCATAATAATTTTTTTTACCTTGCACATTGTCTAAAGCTTTATAAATTCCTTTGCTTTCCCATTCCAGTTGCCACTTTTTTTCTATTTCTAAATGATTATAATTTTTTTTCAATTTACTCAATTCCTATACAATTAAATCATTAAGTTTGATTCTACATTATTAATAACTTCATCTGTAGAATTATTACCACCCATATCTTTTGTAATAATATTATCGTTTATAGTTTTCTGTACCGCTTCTCTAATTATATATTCTATCTTAGGGTATCCTAAATATGTTGCCATCATAGATCCTGATAAAATTGCAGCCAATGGATTTGCTATGCCCTTACCTGTGATATCCGGTGCGCTACCGTGAACAGGTTCAAACATAGAAGGAAAATCTTTTACAGGGTTTATATTCGAGCTTGGAGCAGTGCCCATGCCTCCTGTAATACCAGCACCTAGATCACTTAAAATATCTCCAAAAAGATTACTGGCTACTATAACATCAAAATCTTCCGGCCTTCTAACTAAATCCATACATGCAGCATCGACTAATAAAGATTCAGTGTTAATATTTGGATATTTTTCGGAAACTTCTTTAAAACAATTGTCCCACATGACCATGCCAAATGCTTGAGCATTAGATTTTGTTACAGAAGTAACTTTTAATTTATTATTTCTCCTTAGAGCATGCTCAAAAGCATATTCCATGATTCTCATGCAACCCATACGTGTAAAAACTGATGTTTGTATAGAAGTGTCATATTCATTGCTTGCATGTAAAAAGCCTCCAATATTTGCATATTCTCCTTCAGAATTTTCTCGAATAATTACAAAATCAAGACCTAAAGCATTTTTTAGTACACTTTCTGTATTTTTCCATAAATAACAAGGTCTCACAGAAACGTATTGATCAAATTTCCTTCTGATTGGAAGTAATAAACCGTTTAGTGTAATATGGTCTGGAACTTTTGGATGACCAACAGCACCCAATAAAATTGAATCAAAGTTAGACAATGCATCTAAAGCATTCTCTGGCATCATCATATTATTTTTCAAATAATAATCAGTCCCCCAATCAAAGCAACTGAAATCAAACAAAGTTTTTCCAGATAAAATTTCCTCTGATTTTTTTAAGATTTTAATAGCACCTTCTATAACTTCTATTCCAATGCCATCTCCTGGAATAACAGCTATTTTTTTCATTTTCCACCTTCGATTATATTAAATAATTCTACACATAAATCTATTAATTCATCAGTTAGATATATATCTGATGATTGATTATAACTTTGATCAATATGATTTAATATCTCTTTTTTATCAAACCATCTCCATGAATCATTTTTTAATTTACCGCCTATAATTTCACATAAATATATCATATCAATATGCTCATGAAATCCTTCTTTTATATCATTAATAGGTTCGATAAAAATAGTATGTGGCGGAATAATAGAAATAACATTTTTAAATATTTTTGCATTGGTATTTGAAGTGTTAATTATTTGTACTTTATAACCTGTTTCTTCAAAAATTTCACGTTTTACGGTTTCTATCGGATCTTCATTAAGTTCAACATGACCTCCAGGTGGCAACCACAAGTTTATTTTAGGATGTAAATGAAGAAGAACTGAATCATTTTTAATTATTAATCCTGTTGCAGTAAAATGTCTTTTCATAGAATCCATAAATAGTGGCGACCCCGACCAGGTTCGAACTGGCGATCTCCGCCTTGACAGGGCGGCGTGTTAACCGCTACACCACGGGGCCGAATAAAATTGGGCGGTACTGGATTCGAACCAATGACCTCTGCGATGTCAACGCAGCACTCTAACCACTGAGCTAACCGCCCAATGCAATTTAATTAAAAAAATTTTAACAAATTCGATAATAGTATGCAATTGCTTTAATAAAAAATAACAATTTTAATTTAAAACATCATTGTCAGTTATGTCAGAGTTTAAACCATTTTCAGAATTAAGAGTATCAAAACCAGGATTATCTAATAAATTTAATTCATTATCTAATTTATCTAATCCTAATTTCGCTCTTCCTTCTTCAGTTTCATCAAATCTGGCAGGGATTAATCTTCCAATAATTACATTTTCTTTCAACCCTCTTAATTCATCTACCTGGCCATTTGTGGCTGCTTCAGTTAATACTCTTGTTGTTTCTTGAAAAGAAGCTGCTGCTAAGAAACTATCCATGTTTAATGAGGCTCTTGTGATACCTAATAAGACCGGGCTAGCTGTAGCAGGTTCTCCTCCTTCTGCCATAATTTCTTCATTTTTACTACCAAAATCATTAATAACAACAAGTTCGCCAGGGATATAATCCGTATCACCTTGTGAGGTAATACGAACTTTTCTCAGCATTTGAGAAACTATAACCTCAATATGTTTGTCATTTATGGAAACACCTTGAGATAAATATACATTTTGTACTTCTTCAATAAGGTATTCTTGTACATTGTGTATACCCTGTATAACTAGAATCTGTTGAGGGCTTTTCGGACCAGAAGTTAAAGGATCTCCAGCTTTTACAGGATCTCCTTCTGAAACAATAAGGTTTGAAGCAGCAGGAATTAAATATTCTCGTGTTTCTTCATTTACCCAAGTAATTGTAATTTTTTGCTTAGTAACCTTTAATTTCCCTGATACTCCAGCATATGAAGATTCTGATTGTACTATTTTACTTGGATTTGATTTTGTATCTTTAGGTGTTATTAATTGACCTTTTGGAGATATAAGTTCTGTGCCAACTATAACATTATCTCCATCTTTAACTTTGATTTCCCAACCCTTAGGTACGGCTATGTCTTGCTGCATAGTTTCTCTATCGCTGACCTGCACTACTAATCCTTCAGTAGTTTCTAACAAATCAACCATTCCATCAATATCACTTAATATTGCTTGTCCTTTAGGAGTTCTGGCTTCAAACAATTCTTCTACTCTTGGTAACCCGCTTGTTATATCAGCAACTGATGCTATTCCTCCCGTATGAAAAGTTCTCATAGTAAGCTGCGTGCCGGGTTCTCCTATGCTCTGAGCAGCTATAATCCCAACTGCTTCACCTATCATCACTGGATCCCAACTAGCTAAAGAACCACCATAACATTTGATGCATAATCCTCTTTCTGTTTTACAAGTCAAAGGAGAATATACAGAAGCAGAATCTATTTTCTCTTCTAATTCAGAAATATTACTGACAATCGTATCATCAATATATGTATCTTTCTCAACCAATATTTCTCCAGTGTCACTATTAATTATAGGTTGAGCTATATATCTACCCTTAATTTTTGATATTATTGATCTTTTAAATTGATCTTCGGGTTGATTCTTATATACAATCCTAAAATCATCAGTACCACACTCTTCGTTAATAATTGTCATTTCTTGTGCCACGTCGATTAATCTTCGAGTTAAATATCCGCTATCTGCTGTTCTCAACGCAGTATCTGCTAGACCTTTTCTTGCACCATGAGTTGAAATAAAGTATTCCAATACTGTCAATCCTTCTCTAAAGTTAGATTTAATTGGCCTGTCGATAATCTTACCCTTTGGATCAGACATTAATCCTCTCATACCAGCCATCTGTTTTATTTGTGCAATATTACCTTTCGCACCAGATGTAGCCATAAAATACAAACCTCCATAATTTGATAAGGAATTTTCAATTGTATCTGTCACTTCTTCGTTTGCATCTGTCCAAATTTTAACTGCAGATTGATATTTTTCATCATCTGTAATAAAACCTTGATCAAATTTATCTTCTAATAACTTAATTTGATTTTCAGCTTTTTGAACAGTTTCATATTTAGATTCCGGGACCTTAATATCATTAATAGCCATAGTGATTCCTGATTTTGTTGCATATTCAAAACCAATTGATTTTAACCTGTCTAATAAATATGAAGTTTCTTCATTTCCTAATTCTTTAAATGATCTTAAAGTAATATCTTTCAGGTGAGATTTATCTATAGTAAAATTATAGAATTCAAAAGAGTCGGGTAAATTAGAATTAAATATTATTCTACCAATTGTTGTAATAATAATTTCATTATTTTCAGATTTGTTATTCCTGACTTTAACAGAAGATCTCAAATTAATAAAACCAAGATTATATGCTAATAAAACTTCATCAAAGCTAGAATATAATTTTATATTAGTTTCATTAGTTTCATTTTCCTTACCTGTCAAATAAAAACATCCTAAAACAATATCTAAAGTTGGGGCAACTATAGGTTCACCAGAACTAGGTGTCAGCATATTATTTGAGCTTAACATAAGTCTTCTGCTTTCAATAATTGCAGTTTTAGATAATGGTAAATGTACTGCCATTTGGTCCCCATCAAAATCAGCATTAAAAGCAGCACACACTAAAGGATGGACTCTAACAGCACTTCCATTAATTAAAACCGGTTCAAATGCCTGTATCCCCAATCTATGTAAAGTAGGGGCTCTATTTAAAAGCACAGGCCTATCTTTTGAAACATCTTCCAATATATCCCAAACTTCCGCACTTCCTCTATCAACTAATCTTTTTGCTGTTCTAATATTATGTGCATATCCTTGTATAACCAATTGATGCATTACAAATGGTTTAAATAATTCCAGAGCCATTTTTCTTGGCAATCCACATTGATTTAATTTTAATTCCGGACCAACTATAATTACAGAACGAGCACTATAATCAACTCTTTTCCCAAGCAAGTTCTGTCTAAATCTTCCTTGTTTACCACGTAATAAATCTGACAATGATTTTAATGTATGATTATGACTTCCTAAAACTGGGCGTCCCCTTCTTCCATTATCTATCAAAGCATCGACAGCTTCCTGTAACATTCTTTTTTCATTTCTAACAATAATTTCAGGTGCATGTAATTCCAATAATCTCTTTAATCTATTATTTCTATTAATAACTCTTCTATATAAATCATTTAAATCACTTGCAGCAAATCTACCACCATCCAATTGAACCATTGGCCTTAATTCAGGAGGTAAGACTGGAATAATTTCTAATATCATTGATAACAATTCATTTCCACTTTTCCTAAAAGCTTCAACAACTCTTAGTCTTTTAACTGCTTTCTTGAGTCGTTGACCAGAAGTTTCTCTTATTTCTTTTTGTAATTTATCTCGTAACAAATCCAAATTTATACTTTCCAAAACTTTAGCAACAGCTTCGGCACCCATCTCTGCAGTAAAAATATCCATTTGAAATTTAAGTGATATTGATCTGAGTGATTTGTATTTTTGATCAGTTAACAATTCTCCTAATTTTAAATTTTTAAGATCAGTAATTAACAAATTAAATTCAGCGATTTTAATTTTTTTATCTTCCTCAGACAATATAATTACTTCTTCTTCTTCTTCTTCTTCTTCTTCTTCTGATTTCTGAGCCTGATTTTTCAGCATCTTCTTTTCATTCTCTGCCTGCTTTTCTGGCGAGTTTGATTCTTTTGATTCTTCTTCAGTATTTGATTCCAATTTAACTATTTCATTATTTAAAAGTTCCATAAGTTTATCTCTGGCTTCAATATTTAATTTTGTGACCAAATACTGAGCAAAATATAAAATTCTTTCAAGATTTCGAGGTGATAAATCTAATATCATTCCAAGTCTGCTAGGAGATCCTTTAGCAAACCAAATATGAGCAACGGGGGCAGCTAACGTTATTGTTCCCATTCTTTCACGTCTAACTTTTGAACGAGCTACTTCGACTCCACATCGATCGCAAATGACACCTCTATATCTTATTTTTTTATACTTTCCACAATAACATTCCCAATCTTTAGTAGGGCCAAATATTTTTTCACAAAACAAACCGTCTTTCTCAGGTCTCAAAGTTCTATAATTTATTGTTTCAGGTTTTGTAACTTCACCATAAGACCATAATTTAATCTTTTCTGTGGAAGCTAATCCAATTTTTAAAGAATCAAAACTAGTAGATGTTTGTACCATAATTTATATACCTCAATATTATTTAAATTTTTTATTCCTTTTCAACCGTATCTGAATCTAAGCTTTCATCCTCTTTCGTTTCAGGAATATCTTTTATTTCTAATTCTGCCGAATCTGAATTATCGCTCTCAATTTCTTCTATATCAGGTTCTGGTGTATCAGAATCTGTTGAATCATTAAGAGTAATATCTTCTAAATTAATATTTTCAGATAATATTGTCTCATCTGGACTATCTGTACTAATATCTGAATTTTCTTCAGAAATAAGGAGATTGTTTTCCTCATTTACACTTGTTATTAAATCAACATCCTCAACAATACCTGATAAGTCTAAGTCAGATTCACTATCAAAATCATGCATTAAATCAACTGATAATCCTAAACTTTGAAGTTCTTTTAAAAGAACATGAAAAGATTCAGGGATACCCGGTTGTGAAATAGGTTCACCCTTAACGATAGATTCATAAGTTTTTACTCTACCAACAACATCGTCAGATTTAACTGTCAAAATTTCTTGAAGATTATGAGCAGAACTATATGCTTCTAAGGCCCAGACTTCCATTTCACCAAATCTCTGTCCACCAAATTGCGCTTTACCTCCCAATGGTTGTTGAGTAATTAACGAATAAGGGCCAGTAGATCTTGCATGAATTTTATCTTCAACCATATGAATTAATTTCAACATATACATAAATCCAACGGCAATTGGCTGTGCAAACGCTTCTCCTGTTCTTCCATCGTATAATTTTTCTTTTCCATAATTGGGTGATGAAAATTTATTTAACTTGTTAAGTTTATCTACTTTTTCTTTCAAGTCATCAATAGTACATTCACTAATATTTTCGTTAGTTTCTTCTTCAAACCACATTCTTAAACATTCTTCTTGTATATTGATTGAGCTTGGAGGTTTCTTATCAGTTTTAGTAAAAAATCCCATCAAGTTTTCTTTGTTTTTTGACTGCAACCATTCATAAAGTTTGTCATAATTTGCTTTGTCATGGCTTAAATGATCATTTATAACATCATCTAAAGCCCCTGATTTTCTAACAACCCATGCCTTTAATAAAGCTTCCTCTATTTCATTATCTGTAAAACTTTCAAAAACTGAACTATTTGCAGATTTCATACTCAGCGCTCTGGCAGCCCACCCTAAATGCAATTCAAGAACCTGCCCTAAATTCATTCTTGATGGAACTCCAATAGGATTAAGAATAATATCAACTGGGGTTCCGTCTTCTAAATATGGCATATCTTCTTGTGGTAATATTTTTGCAACAACACCTTTATTCCCATGCCTTCCAGCCATCTTATCTCCTTCAGAAATCTTTCTGGTTTGCGCAATCCATACCCTTACTTGTCTGTTAACACCTGGTGGTAAATCTTTAACTTCTTTAGAATCAAGAACTCTTACGTCAATAACTTTACCTCTCTGTCCGTGCGGTACTCTTAAAGAAGTATCTTTTACATCTCTGGCTTTCTCGCCAAATATAGCTCTTAATAATTTTTCTTCAGCGCTTAGTTCTGTTTCTCCTTTTGGAGTGATTTTACCAGCCAGAATATCTCCTGGGCCAACTTCAGCACCTATCCTAACTATCCCTTCTTCATCCAAATTTTTCAATGCTTCTTCACCTATATTAGGTATATCTGCGGTAATTTCTTCTGGGCCAAGTTTAGTATCTCTTGCTTCAACCTCTAATTTTTCAATATGTATTGAAGTATAGATATCACACTTAACTAATCTGTCACTAAGTATAATCGCATCTTCAAAATTATACCCATCCCAACTCATAAATGCACACAAAATATTTTGACCTAATGCTAAATTTCCAGATTCAGTAGATGAGCTGTCACACAATACTTGTCCTTTTCTAACAATATCACCTTTTGAAACAATTGGTCTTTGACTAATTGTTGTCCCCTGATTACTTCTTACATATTTTTTTATAGGATATTTATCAACTTTATTTTCTTCATCCATAATTTGTATTTCAATACCTGTTGAACTTATTACTAAACCATCCGATTTAGCAATTTGAACCTGCCCACTATCTCTAGCTACAATTCTTTCCATGCCAGTTCCAACAATAGGTGCTTGAGGTGAAATTAAAGGAACAGCTTGTCTCTGCATATTAGATCCCATCAAAGCTCTGTTTGCATCATCATGTTCTAAAAATGGAATTAAAGAAGTAGAAACGCTTACTAATTGCATTGGAGATATATCTATTAAATCTACTATTTCAGGAGAAACAACAACAAATTCCTCTTCTTTTCTAATCTCTATGCCTGCATTTATGAATTCACCATTATTATCAATAGGAGAGCTTGCTTGCGCTATATTGTAACTTGTCTCTAAATCTGCTGATAAATATTTTATATCTTCAGGAGAACTTGAAACATAAGATACAACAGAAAGCTCTTGTTCTGGAAGTTTTAATATTTCTTCTATAATTTTCCTTGTATTTTTTTTTTTTTTTGGAAGCACAATTTTTTTGCCTTCAGTGATATCTTCAGTAACTGTTCTACCTAGTATAGAAGGGTCTTTACTATTAATTTTTTGTTTAACAAGTCTATATGGAGTCTCTATGAAACCATGCTCGTTTGTTCGTGCAAAAGTAGCAAGCGAACCTAGTAATCCAATATTAGGCCCTTCAGGTGTTTCAATTGGGCATATTCTGCCATAATGAGAAGAATGTACATCTCTTACATCAAATCCTGCTCTTTCTCTAGATAAGCCTCCAGGGCCTAAAGCTGACAATCTTCTTTTATGAGTTAATTCAGATAAAGGATTAGTCTGATCCATAAATTGAGATAACTGGGATCCCCCAAAAAATTCTTTAACTGCAGCAACAACAGGACGAATATTTATTAATGCCTGTGGTGCAGTTTCTTGTGGTTCAATAGCAGTGATCATTCTTTCTTTAGCAACTCTTTCCATTCTTAACAAACCTACTCTCATTTGATTTTGAATAAGCTCACCTACTGCCCTAACTCTTCTATTTCCTAAATGATCAATATCATCTTTATTCTCTTTACTATTATTAATTAAAATTAATTTCTTAATAATATGAATAAAATCATCTCTATC
>CAYTCC010000017.1:0-23242 GCA_964436345.1 uncultured Dehalococcoidia bacterium | reverse complement strand
AATTATGTATAAATTGTGGAAGGGTGTTGTATGCACGTTATGATATTAATGCAGCAAAAAAAGCAGTATCAAAAGAAGATCTAATACATAGAGATCCCAATATGTGGAGATATTTTGAAATGATGCCAGTAAAAGATCCCAAAAATGTTATTACTTTAGGGGAAGGATTTACCCCAATATTTCATGCAGAAAATTTAGGACGAGTTGAAGGTTACTCGAACCTTTATATAAAAGATGAAGGCCTTAATCCTACGGCTTCTTTTAAAGCCAGAGGTTTGTCTGCAGCTTTATCTAAAGCAAAAGAACTTGGAGTTAAAAAAGTGACAATGCCATCAGCTGGGAATGCAGCAGGTGCTATGGCAGCTTATGCTGCTGCAGGTAATTTACAAGCTCATGTATTTATGCCAAATGATGCCCCTATTATGAATAAAAAAGAATCTGAGCTTGCAGGAGCTTCTTTGAATTTGATTGATGGATTAATTAACGATGCCGGAAGAATTTCTAATGAATTTGCTGATAAGGAAAATTTATTTGATGTATCCACCTTAAAAGAACCATATCGTCAAGAAGGGAAGAAAACAATGGGTTATGAAATTGCAGAACAATTTAAATGGAATTTACCAGATACTATTGTTTATCCAACCGGAGGTGGCACCGGAATCGTAGGTATGTGGAAAGCATTTAATGAAATGGAAGAGTTAGGTTGGATTGACTCTAAAAGACCAAAGATGTTTTCAGTCCAGGCTGTAGGATGCGCTCCAATAATTAAAGCTTTTGAAGAAAACACAATGCATGCAGAATTATGGGAAAATGCTTCGACCAAAGCAGCTGGTATGAGAGTACCCGTTGCAGTTGGAGATTATTTGATATTAGAAGCTTTAAGAGAAAGTGGAGGTGGTGTAGCAGCGATTGAAGATGAAGATATGATTCATAATATGAGGTTGATTGCAAGTAAGCAAGGAATTCTTCCAGCTCCAGAAGGAGCTGCAACTTATGTTGGTTTAAATCAATTGGTAAACGAAGGAAAAGTAGATAAAGATGAGAAAATTTTATTAATGAATACAGGTTCAGCATTTAAATACTTTGAATTAATGTAAAAAATCCTTATACTTTATTGACAGTAGATATTTAGCTGTGTGATACTTTTCACTAGAGTTTTTATGTGAGGTAAAATTGGATCCAGTTCCATTAACACAACAAGATTGGAAAGAACTACATCTTATTGTAAATAACATTTGGTTAATGTTGGTTTGTGCCTTGTCATTTTCAGCAAATATGCTTTTGGCTCACGCTATTATACCTTCTTTAATTGATTCAGGATCGGCAAGCAAATATTGGAAAATATTGAGAGTTTTATTTTATATGGGAGGCTTTGGTTCAGCTGTTCTATATATTGGATTAGCTGTATGGGCAATTATAGTCGGAGATGTTTTGAATAAATTTTGGCCAAATTTTTGGATTTAATTATATAAAGGAGAAATATTGATACCAGGCGATTTTAGAGTTCCGAAAATAAGTCAAAAAATTCTGTTAATATCAGGATTGGGCTCTTTGGTAACTTTAGTAATATTAATAATTGCTGTTTTATTTGTAGGATCTGCATGGTGGACCCAACCACTTTTTGGATTTGATGATGGCCCTGATCAACCCATAGCTTTTAAACATGCTCCACATGTAAAAGAATTAGGTATGAAATGTACTTATTGTCATCGTTTTGGAACAGAAGGTGCAGCCGCTGCTGCCATACCTCCTGTAGAATTCTGTATGTCTTGCCATAGAATAGTTGGTGATGATAACAAAGAAATAAAAAAAATCAGGGATGCTTATAGTGGTGGGAAATCTATTGACTGGGTAAGAGTGCATAGACTTCCTGATCATGCCAAGTTTTATCACCCTCCACATATAAAAAAATTATCAGAGAAAAATAATATAGAAGCAAGTGAAGTTTGTTCAACATGTCATGGAGATGTTGCATCTATGAATAAAGTAAAGCAAGTTTCTCCTATGAAAATGGGCTGGTGCGTAGATTGCCACAGAGCAAACGGAGCTTCAACTGATTGTGCTACTTGTCATTATTGAGGAATATATAATATGGATTTAACCAGAAGAGATTTTATAAAACTGATTGGCGGAGGAGCCACTGGAGCTGTGATTTTTAGCGCTTGTGGAGTCCCTGATGAAGAATTATATTTTCAGTCCCCTAACAAACTCCCTGAAGATCAGGTTACAGGAATAGATAACTGGTATGCAACCCTTGGATCTAATGGTGAAGGTCTTGCAGTCAGAATTATGGAAGGAAGAGCAAAAAAAGTTGAAGGGAATTCAGATTATCCTATTAACACAGGTGCCCATAGTTCCTCTAATGAAGCAGAATTGCAAATTTTATATCATCCTGAGAGATTAGAATCTCCCTTAGTTAGAGATGGAAATAGAGGAAGCGGTAAATGGATTGAAATAGGCTGGAATGATGCTTACCAGCGTATTAATGATCAATTAAATACTTTGGGGCATGGTAAATCCAGATTTGTCACCAAGCCTCTAGGAGGAAGAAGTGATTCGATTATTAGTGCTTTTTCAGATGAACTTGGAAGCAAATTGTTAACTTATTCTTCTTTTGATGATTCTAATTTAATTAATGCTTTGAATATAATCACTGGTTCAGATAATATTCCCAAATTTGATATTGGCCATTCAGACATGGTGCTAAATTTTGGAATGGATTTTTTAAATTCATCTTATTCTCAGGCAATGTTTGGAAGAGAGTATGGTAAATTTAGAGCTTCACCAAGAGGTAGTTTGTATCACATAGAATCCAGATTGTCATTAACAGCAACAAATGCTGATGAATGGATTTTTTGTGAGTTGGGCACTGAAGGTATGATTGCTTCGGCAATAGCACATGTTTTAATTTCTGAAAAATTAGTAAATTCAGCTTTTGCAAAAAAAATTAATGCAAATGATCTTTCAGATTTTGCTCCTGAGAAAATTTCTAAAATAACTGGTATTAGTTCAGATAAAATAGTTGATCTGGCCCATAAATTAGCTAAATCGAAACATCCACTAATTATTGGAGGTGACATTGCGTCTGCAAATACTAATGGTTCATCAAATATGACAGCTATATATGCATTAAATTTACTTTTAGATAATATCAATAAAGAGGGTGGACTTATATTAAACCCGGATTCACCTCTAACAGATTTACATTCTTCCAAAACTATCAGTTCTTACCAGGAAATTTTATCCCTTATAGGTGATATAGATTCAGGAACTACTAATTCATTATTTATCAATCAAGTGGATTTGAATTATTCGATGTCAGCTAATTTAAATCTAAAATCATCTTTAAGTAAATTGGGATTAATAGTTTCAATGAACTCATTTGTAGATGATACATCTAAATATGCCGATATCATCTTGCCTTTAAATACTCAGTTTGAGTCATGGGGTAATGATGTTCCTATAATTGGCCCAGGATATGAAGTTATTGGATTTCAACAACCAATACTAAAAAGTAGATTTTATAATAAGGGCAGGCAATCAGGAACTAAAAATGCAGAAGAGATTATTATGGAATTATCTGAAATTATGAATTTTAAAAATAAATATTCGGGTAAAACCATGAAAGATGTTTTGATGGATGATGCAAAAAAAATTATGAGTTTTAATAGAGGTTCTATAAGGGCAAATGATTTGAAAACTTTTTGGAATGGATTATTATCTAGAGGTGGTTGGTGGGATGTGAAATCTACTGTCTCTAAATCATTAAAAACAAAATTAAAACAATGGCCGAAAATTCATAACCCTGAATTTTCAAGTGCTAATTCTAATTATCATTTAATCCCTTTTAAAACTACTGTTTCTGATGGCAGTCTTGCCAAAACACCATGGTTGCAAGGTTTGACTGATCCTTTAACAACTATTGCATGGGAAACATGGGTTGAAATCAATGAACAAGAAGCGAATAAATTAAACATAAAAGAAGGTGATGTTTTAGAGATTGATAATGGTAATGGACGTAAAATTAAAGCAGCAGCTTATCCCACCCCTGCTACGCCTCCAAATGTTCTGTCAGTCCCCGTAGGTGGAGGTCAGTCGACTGGAAGGTATACATCTGGGTTTGGTGCAAATATTTATTCTATTATGAATACATCATTCGATCCTAATACTGGTGCTCATGCTTGGGCTTCAAATAAAGTAAATATAAAGAAAACTAGCAATAGTATTAAAATACCTAAATTTGAAGGAAGATTTGAGGAAACAAAACGAGATCCTCATAATCATGTTATTAAAATAAAATCATCAGATTCTGATCATTAAATAGAGAGGACTTAAATGAAACAATCAAAATGGGGAATGGTAGTAGATTTAGATAAATGCACTGGTTGTCAGGGATGTGTCGTGGCATGTCAATCTGAGAATAATATACCATCAAATGAAAAATCAGATTATGATGAAAGTAGGATAATACAATGGATTAGAGTAGAGAGGTATTGGGAGGGAACTTTCCCTGATGTAAAAGCAAGATTTATCCCTATTATGTGTCAGCATTGTGATGAAGCTCCTTGTGAACCAGTATGCCCAGTATATGCTTCTTACCACAATAGCGAAGGCTTAAATGTACAAGTTTATAATAGATGTATTGGAACTAGATTTTGTGCTAACAATTGTCCTTATCAAGTTAGATTTTTTAATTTCTGGGGGGCTGAATGGCCTGATTCTTTGAAAAATCAGCTTAATCCTGATGTGACAGTTAGATCAAGAGGAATTATGGAAAAATGTACTTTTTGTATACAGAGAATTAGAAGAACAAATAGAGATTCCAAAGTAAATGGATTTGAAATAGAGGATGGCAATAGAGCAATTAATCCTGCATGTGTAAATGCTTGTGCAACAGAAGCTTTAGTGTTTGGTGACATGAATGATCCTGAAAGTCAAGTTTCTAAAATAAAAGAAAAAGAAAGTAAGAAAAATGGCAGAGGATATCAACTGATGGAACATTATGGTACTTCACCTAATGTTCTATATTTAAAGAAAATTGAAAAACATAAATCACATTCACATTAAATAAACATGAAATTAGAATATGATAGCAAAATAAGAAAAGGGAAATTAGTATATCCTGAGAGAATTATTAAAAGATCTCTTGGAAAAGTACCTCCATCAAAAGATCTGATTGATAAGCATTTACAAGAACGAGGTGGCATGTATAGAACTTCCCTGATGCTTGCTGCAATTTTTTCAGTTATAGGTATAGTAGGAATTATTCTTAAAATTATTAACGGATTTGATAATTTAAGTGACTGGTCAGTATATGTTACTGCGTGTGTTTTTATATTTACAACTTTTATGGGGGCACCTATGTTATCTATGGCAACGAAAGTTGCAAGAGGTAACTGGAGGCGTCCGGTATCCAGATTGTCTGAAATATTTTGTATTTCAGGTATAGCTGGACTTTTAATGTTTTTACCGTTGTTATGGGTATTGCCAAGCCTTGAAGATGGAAGAAATACTTTATGGTTTTATGATCCTGGTAAAGTCCCTGCTTATTCTCCTCATATTTGGACCAGTATAGTGATGATAGCATTTATACTAACTGCTCTAGCTCTTTTATGGATAAATGCCCGTCCTGATTTTGCTATTTTGAGAGATAATTTAAAGGGTAAAAATAAAATATATTCAATTTTGGCGTGGGGTTGGGTAGGATCTACAAGGCAATGGAATTCATTAAGGCAAAGACTTAGTATTTTAGGTATTTTTTATTTTATGCTCTTAATAACCGTTCATTTTTGCTTAGCTTCAGATTTTTTGATGACATTAATTCCAGGATGGATTGATTCCTTATATCCTGCAACTCAAGCTCATAATGCAATTCAGGGGGGAGTGGCTATATTAATTATCGCTGTATTCATTGCTTGGAAATGGGGAGGATATCAAGAATATTTAGGTTTGGATCAATTTTGGGGATTAGGTAAATTATTGTTTGGTATTTCACTGCTGTGGGTTTGGTTTTTTATATCTAGCTTGATGGTTTTATGGTATGGTAAAAAACCCAATGAACGAGATGTTTTGCAAATATTAATGTTTGGCAAATATCTTCCTGTATTTTTGGGGACAATATTTTTTGTTTTTATAGTTCCATTTGCAATATTGATGTTGAATAATGTAAGAAAATCCTTTTATGGCCCACCCATTATTGCCATTAGTGTTTTAATTGGGAATTTTTTAGATAGATACAGGCATTATTCGTCAGCTTATTCTTTAGATAGATCAATAGATGAAAATACACACAGATTTGCTAATTTACCTGACATTTTCGTACCAAGCATAGTTGATATGATGATTATTTTAGGGGCCGTTGCAATTCCTGTATTTATAATTTTATTTATAACTAAATACATTCCTATTATTAGCCTATGGGAAAATAGGGAATACATTCTTTATGGTAGCCATGAAAAATACCATCATACTGAAGTTTTGGTAGAAGGGAAGCCTTATTAAATATGGAGATTATTTAAATGCAAGAACATGTACAGTTAAGTGATAAAGAAATAACAGATGATCTAGTATCTCCAGTTATAAGATCGCCTAAATGGTTTTGGATGACTATAGGTTTTCTTGGTTTGATTATGTTATTGGGCTTATCGGGATATGTATGGGAATTATATAGCGGATTAGGTGTAACTAATGTAAGAAGACCTGTATATTGGGGAGCTTATATTACTAATTTTGTTTTTTGGATTGGTATTAGTCATGCCGGAATTATGGTTTCAGCTATATTAAGATTGACTCAGGCTGAATGGAGAAGACCTATAACTAGAGCAGCTGAAGTATTAACATTATTTTCTTTGATTGCTGCCCTAAGTAATATTTTATTCCACGTAGGACGGCCATGGAGAATATATTGGATAACACCTTTCCCCCCAATAGTAATAGGATATGATTTTGCGAGGGGGATTTGGCCTAATATTAGATCTCCTTTTGTATGGGACCCTGTCGCAGTTGGAACTTATCTTTTAAGTACAATTTTGTTTATTTATACTTGCCTACTTCCTGATATAGCATTAGTCAGAGACAAAGTTAAATCTAAAATTCCAAAAATTATATATAGTGTTCTTGCTTTAGGATTCAGGGGAACACCAAGGCAGTGGAAAATTCAGGCTACAGCCCCAATTTTATTATCTGCGTTAGTATTACCTATTTTTGTTTCCGTACATAGCATAGTTTCATGGGACTTTGCGGTTTCTATTGCGGTTGAAGGTTGGCATTCAACGATATTTGCCCCTTACTTTATTATAGGAGCTATACATTCTGGTGTTTCAGGAGTTGCTACATTAATGGCAGGATTATTATGGTTATATAAATTGGATAAATATATTAAACCTGATCATTTTGATGCCATTGGAAGATTATTAATTATTGTAGCTACTATATGGCTTTTCTCATTATTTTTAGAATGGGTTTTTGCATTGTATCCTTTAGAAGATCCTGAAATAGCATTAAGAAATATGCAAGTTTTTCAGACTCCATGGAATTATTTATTTATTTTGTTTTTAATTACTGCATATATAATACCGGTAGGTGCATGGTGTTTTAAAAATATAAGAAGAAGTGCTAAATGGATGTTTTTTACAACTATACTAGTTAATGTAGGTATGTGGTTAGAACGTTTTTTGATCATTATACCCGGATTATCTAGAAGAACAGAATTAAGTTTTAACTGGGGAGCTTATTCTCCTAGCCTTGTTGAGATGGGCTTGGTTGCATTTACATTTGCATTTGTTATTTGCGGTATATTAGTTTTTGCAAGAATCTTTCCTATAATCCCTCCTTTTGATGTGAAAGAAGGAATGAGATTCAGGCATATAATAAAAGTCGGTAAAAGAAATATTTCAGCAGTAGTAAGGGAGTAAATTATGGCTAATAAAAGTATTTTAGGATTATTTGTAGATGAAAATGTGGTGGGTGATGCATTATCTTCTCTTCGTAAAGCGGGTTATAAAGATAATGAATTTGAAGTTATGACTGGATCACCATATCCTGAAGGTACATTTGGTGAAGCAGAACCACATCATAAATTATTTAGATACCCAATATTTGGTGCTGTAGTAGGATTCACTGTAGCATTGATAATTACTGCTGGTACTCAATTAGCATATCCTTTAGTAACGGGTGGAAAACCAATTTTATCTATCCCACCAATGCTTGTCATCTTTTATGAAATGACTTTATTATTTGCAGTTATTGTAACTATTCTTGGAGCATTATTTGAATCAAGATTACCAAAGATTTTTATGGGTGCTTATGATGAACGTATTATGACTGAGGGATATATTGGTGTAGTGGTTACTGTCACTGAATCTAGAATTAAAAAAGCTGAAGATACTTTGAAAAAATCTGGAGCTGAATCTACTAAAAGAGGATGGGAATGACAAGTTATTTAAGCAAGAGATATATACCTCTTTTATTGTTTATTTCAGTATTGTTTTTAACAGCCTGTACGGGGAATATCAAAACAGGTGAACTAAACATTCTAGGTGAGACTGATATATTGGGTATGCCTGCTATTCCTAAATCTGGCAGTCATGCAATAATGATATTTAGTGAGATGCATTATCAACCATCTTTTAAGAGCCAAGAGATCCCAAGAATTATGCCAAACCCTGAAGCAGTTCCCATGAACGGAAAAGAAATAAACAGAACTCCTGAAGAATACAAATCTTTAAATATCCCATCTCAATATAATGCTAATGAATTATACTCTCAAGGGTCTTTATTATATGCTGAGAACTGTGTGTTTTGTCATGGAGATAATTTGGATGGAAAAGGAAAATACAGGGATTATGTAAATATAAAATCAGATGCTGGTAAAGTGATTAATAAAGGTGCGTATCCTGCAAATTTATTGTCTGATAAAACAGCAAAATCTACCGATGGAGAGATCTATGCATTTATATCAAAAGGTTCAAGAACAGGTTTAGCTCAATATTCTAATAATTTATCTATTTCATCAGGTATGCTTGCATATGATTCAATTCTAACAGAACAAGAAAGATGGGCTTTGGTTTCATATATACGTAGAATTCAAGGAAAATAACATATCAGAAAAAAATATGGCAATCCAAATTGCAAATATGTTAATACGCTTCCGATCCATGTAATTGTTAATAACTAATCAAAGATTTCATGGCTTAGATGCCTTAAGAAGTTTTGCTATGCTGCTTGGTATTGTTTTACATGCAGCACTCCCATATATGAATATGGATGTTAGTATTTGGCCATCTGATAAAGACGATTCAAAATTAATTGTTATTATTTTTCAATTTATACATTTCTGGCGTATGCCTGTCTTTTTTATTCTTTCAGGATTTTTTGCCAGTTTGCTAGTTAACAAATATGCTTGGTCTTACTGGTGGAAAAATAGGATGTTGCGGATAGTATTACCAATGATTATTTTTACTCCTGTTATGGGTTCAACTATCCCTTGGATCTTTAAATATGGATATACTGGGGAATTGTATTTATTTTATTCTAATGATAATCAACCACATCATTTATGGTTTTTGTGGCATTTAATTATATTTACTATATTTACTATACTGTATAAGTTTTATTCATTGTTATTTACAAAGATATCAAATTTATTAAAACTTACAAAATTAAATAATTTTATTTTATTTATAAAATCTGCGATAGCAAAAATTATTTTTGATTTTCAAATCCCAATTGTTTTAATAATAATTTTAACTATTTTCAGTCTTAATGATATGGGCACGGAATTAATAGGCAATCCTATTTCAACTGGAATTTACTTTGCCTTTGGATATAGTTTGTATAAAAATAACAGATTATTTAACAAAATTATTATTAATTGGAAATATTATTTTTTATCTGCTCTTTTGTTTTTCCTGGCTCACACTTTGATTGAGGAAGAATTCATATCAATTGATTTTGTAATATACCCGATTTGGTGGATTCCATTTATATTTATAAAAATTTCTACTTCAGTATTATTTTCCTTTTCATTTATAGGTTTCGCTGAAAATAAATTTGGATCCTATAATTCAATTCTAAGATTTTTTTCAGATGGTGCGTATTGGATGTATTTAATTCATTTACCTATTGTTTCATTGATTACATTTATTCTTTTTCAATTTCAGTTTCTAGCAGAGATTAAATTTCTTATTGCAATAATTATTACAACTTTTATATGTTTTATAACATATAAACTTCTTGTCAGATCAACTTACTTAGGGGTGTTACTAAATGGGAAAAAATATCCATTTACGTGAAATTATTTAATTAATTTAAATATTTTTTACCCATATAGTTTTTGCAATATTTAAGCTAAGATCTACTGTAGTTTTATTTATTTTAATAGTGATAATGCCTCTAGTATCAGATAATTCTGTTATTAAAATTTTATTACCTGGTAGAATTTTATTTTTATTAAGAAATTCTACAAATTCAGGATTTTCAGGAGGAATTTTAGAAATAATATATGATTCATTTTCAATAGTTTTGATTAGCGGGAAATTCCGTTTATTTGCAACGAAATTAAGTCCAGGTATTATTTGACCAAAAGGGTCTTTATTGGGATAATCTAGTAATTTATCGATTGAATTTTCTACCTCCTGTGACATTGCATGTTCTAATCTGTGAGCTTCTTGGAAAACATCTTCAAGTTTGATTTTTAATATTTCGTGCAAAAATTTACTAGCCAGTCTGAATCTTTTAGTTTGTTCTTTAGCTGAGATCTTGCCATATTCTGTTAAAAATATTTCATTATTTTTATCTTTTGTTATCAAATGATCTCTTGCCATTCTTTTAAGCATACCTGTAACAGTTGGCAGACTTGTACCCAAATTTTCAGAAGAAGGTAATTGTTTAATGTATTCTAATAAAGTACTTGCTGTAATCTTTTCATCTTTTTCATCTAATAAGTACATTGCATATAAATACTTTTCAGTATTTGGAGATAATTTTCTATGTACAGGACAATTAATATTTTCCCATTTTCTAATTTGTTTTTGTTGAGTCATTTTTTAACTTTTATTATTTTAATAATATAATATATATATATAATTATTTTATCTAAGTATAATTTATTTTTTAATTTTCTAAAATGTCATTAATAAGAAATATACTTTTGTGGGCTTCTAAAAATTATTGGATTTCTCACAAATTACCTAAATATAAATTTGTTCAAAAATCTGTTTCAAGGTTTATGCCAGGAGAAACCTTAGATCATGCTTTGAGTAAATGTTCTGAATTAGAAGATATAGGTTATGGAACTATTATTACTTATTTAGGTGAAAATTCTTTAAACAAAACTCAGACATTAAATACTGTAAAAAAATACAAAGATGCTTTGGAAGATATAGATTTACATTCACTTAAAACAGTTATTTCAGTTAAATTAACACAACTTGGATTAGATATTGATGAAGATTTGTGTGTTGAAAATTTAAAACAATTGCTTAAGGCAGCTGAATTGAAAAATACTTTTGTATGGATCGATATGGAAGAATATATATATTTGGAATTAACATTGAAAATTTATAAAAAATTAATTCTAAAACATAATAATATTGGTATTACTTTACAATCATATTTATATCGTTCTGAAGATGATCTTAGATCACTGTTAGAAATTGCTCCGTATATCAGGTTAGTGAAAGGCGCATATGCTGAAAATTCAAGTGTATCAATGCAGAACAGAAATGAAATATCTGATAATTATATTAAACTCGCTAATTATATGCTTGAAAAAAATATACTTAAAAATGGTTTTATATCATCTTTTGCAACTCATGATCATCAGATTATTTATTCCCTAATTGAAAAAATAAATACAGATAAAATTGATAAAATTCACTACGAATTTAATATGCTTTATGGAATTAGAGAGGATTTACAAGATGAAATTTTAAAATCCGATCAGAACTTAACAATTTTAATTAGTTATGGTGAAGAATGGTTTCCTTGGTACGTGCGAAGACTCGCAGAAAATCCTAAAAATCTATTCTTACTTTTAAAATAAAATTAAGTTCGTTCTTTGATTTTATCTTTCGTTGCAATTTCGAAAAATTCTATATCATAAGATTGAATTAATCCCATAAGTTTAGGAGCATTTTCTCTTACAGCTGCAGGTACATTTGACATTCTGTTTGCATCAATTGTTTCTTGAGTCCATTCTGCGCAAACTGTAATTTCTGCAGCAGGAGTTCCTGCTCCGCCTATATAAATTGTTGCTTTATCTCTTCCGTCTTCTTCATATGCATTACAAATCTTTGTAAGTATGTCAGCAACTTTCCAAGCATTTGATCTTTCTGTGCGACATACTCTTCTTACTAAAAACATATTTTCCTTTAGAAATATTATTAATAACTAATCTTCTATTTCTACAATCATTTCTATTTCAACAGGGATATTACCTGGAAGTGATCCCATCCCTACAGCTGATCTTGCGTGTTTACCTTTATCGCCAAATACTTCTACCATAAGATCAGAGCACCCATTAGCAACTGCTGGCTGGTCGGTAAAATCTGGTGTGCAATTTACCATGGTTAGTAATTTTACTATTCTTTTAACTTTATCAAGATCGCCTACTTGTCCTTTTAATCTTGCTATACATCCAATTCCAGTAGATTTTGCTGCTTCATAACCTTCGTCTTTTGTTAAATCTTTACCGACTTTACCTACCATACTTGCATCGCTTGGCCCTAAACCTGAAAGGTATAGTAAGTTTCCTGTTCGAACTCCAGGCACATAGTTAGCGATAGGTTGTGGTTCTACTGGTAATTCAATTCCCATTGCATTAAGTTTATCTTCAATTTTTCCCATTTTATTCTCCATTAATGTATATGTTTTTAATACATTATAATACTTTTTATAATTAATTGTTAAGAGATTAATTTCGTGTCATAATACCTCTTTAATATTTTTTTAACTTGGAGGATTTATGTCAGTTGCAAGAATTACTACACTTACTTTAAAATCAAAAGAAGGAGCAGATGCACAGGCTCAATCTTATACTTCAACTGCTTCAAGCACATTTCCTGAAGCTGAACAACTTTTACAAATACGAGTAGATGATACAACTATTATTGCCATATCATTGTATGAAAATAATGAAGCGATGGAGAGAGCTACAGCTGCCAGAACAACAAGTTTGGATTCTAATAAAGATAATATTGTTTCAGTAGATATGAAAGTTGGAACAGTCGAACTGAATCATTCAAAAGGTAAATAAATGCTAAATTATATTTCAAAAATTGATTGGTATAAAGTTCCAGATGAACTTGTATGGGGTGAAGTTGCGGGAATATCAATAGATCATGAAAATAGAGTGATTGTATTTGTAAGAGGAGAAACACCTGTTATTATCCTAAGCACTGCCGGTGAGTATATAGATAGTTTTGGTAAAGGTGAATTTACTAATCGGGCCCATTCAGTAAGAGTCGATTCTGAAAATTTTTATTGGTTTGTAGATGATGGAAATCATACAGTTAGTAAATATAATTCTAAAGGTGAAAGATTAATGACTATAGGTGTTCCGAATAAGCCATCTGAACTTCATTCAGGAATTCCGTTTAATCGTTGTACTGATATTGCCGTTGATTACAAAAATGGAGCTTTATTTATTAGTGATGGTTATGGTAATTCTTCTGTTCATAAATATAATTTAGATGGTGAACTTATTACTTCCTGGGGAACGCCAGGAACTGACCCAGGACAATTTAATATTGTCCATAATATAACTATGGATGATTCGGGATTACTTTATGTTGCTGACAGGGAAAATCATCGAGTACAAATTTTTGATCAGGATGGTAAATTTGTTAATCAAATCGTTAATTTGCACAGACCTTGTACTGTGACAATTTTTGAAAATAAGTTATATGTTGGAGAGTTAGGATACGGATTGCCTGTTAATAAAGATGTCCCTAATATTGGTCCAAGAATTAGTTTGTATTCTTTAGATGGAAAATTAATAGATAGATGGGGTGAAGGATTTGGGTTTGGCGAAATGCAGTTAATGGCTCCTCATGGACTTACAGTTGATAATGATAATAATATTTATCTTGGTGAAGTTTGCGTCGCAGTTTTAGGTAGTTTGGGGTTGGAAATTCCTCAGTATAATGGAGCAGCTTATAACGGTTTAAGAAAATTAGAAAAAGTTAATTAGTATTATTCTTGTAAAATAAAATCTTTTTTCCCTAATAATATTTCTTGCGCTTTTGAAATAGAAATATAATAAATTATTGGGATATTTCCACTTTTAACAGCCACCCTGTTTTCATCTATTTGCTTCAATCTTATACGAGTTATCGTTGATGGTGCTTTTGATTTTGGAACTAATGTAATTAACGCATCAGATTTATTGAAGTCTATACCTTTTGATTCTTCATCATTTAAGAATCCATCAGCTAAAAGCAGTTGCGTTGTATTTGCAAACCTTGAAATTTTATATGAGTCAATATTTATATTATCTTGATTATCTAATTGCCATCCTTTTTCAGTTAAATTTAATTCAAATTGTTCACTTGGGTAAGAAAATCTTATGGCTGCTAGTTCATCCGGAGGAAAATTTGAGATAATTGGATTTCTCCACATATCTGGATTTGTTGCAAAGATATCCGGGTATGGGCAGGTAAATCCGAAAACTTGATCAAGATTTAACTTTTTAATAAAACATGTTTTTGTTTCGGGTTCCCATTTTCCAACTATAAATTCTTCTTGCAGAGTTGATTCTAAAAAGAATTGCACTAAAGTACTGTCATTTTCATTTAATCCTATTCTATTGAAATTTTTGGGATTTACTGATACTAATTCTGATTTTTGAATATTGTTTACAGCGTTCCAAAATAATGAAAGCTTAGGTTCAAATACTTGTTGTTTGCCAATCCGCCATGAATTATTTACTTTATATAATTGTGAAGATTGGGATTTATTACTGATTGTGATTCTGTCTATTATTTCCTGATCAATAAAAATGATGCCTGAATCATCGTAAAGATTGTTTGTGTTTGATACTAATATTTTTACACCAGCAATAACTATGCTTAGTATGATAAACATTGATAACAATATAAATGTGGGTTTATTTTTCATCGCTAAAAGTTTTCTTTTGAATTGATTTTCTTTTTAAATATCTATAAAACCCAATCATAATAAATATAATTGGAGTTAGTATATAATTTAGGTTTTTTGTAAGTGTTTGATGGCTGAAGAAATCACCTTTTGAACTCCAGTCAAGATTTCTTTCTCGGATTACTTTTGATCTTATGTCTGCCAATTTATCTTCTTGAGCTAACCAGTCAACCATGTTCATTCCTAATGCGTAATTTGATTGATTTGTGCTGGCAATACCGTCTAAAAGCCAATCCGAATCTGCTATTAGAATAGCTCTGGTAGGGATTTTGTTTGTTGTGTCTTGATTTTCTATTTTGACTCCGATTACCTGTACACCTGTATTACCTCTACTTGCTTCAAAATTTGCTCCAGGACTTAAATCTTGATAGTCATATTGTATTGAAGCTGTTTGAGATGTAGTGATTAATGGTTCTACAATAATATTATTAATTAATGGTTTGATTAACTCTATAGAACTAGTCCAAGGAAATAAAATAGAGTTTACTTTTCCTGTAGATTTGGAATCTAACGGTGGGGTTCTTAGCCAGTAAGGATAAGGCAATAATACTTCTCCTGATTGAGTGCTGAATGGTAATGTTTCATAAGAA
The DNA here is from genome assembly GCA_964436345.1 of uncultured Dehalococcoidia bacterium. Lineage (GTDB taxonomy): Bacteria > Chloroflexota > Dehalococcoidia > Lucifugimonadales. The sequence continues at coordinate 7,496 of CAYTCC010000017.1, read as the reverse complement.
TTCAGATCAAATAAAATATTATTTTTTACAATTATCCCGTAATTTTCCCAATATTTTGATCCACTAAATTCATTTTGGTAAGCAATCATTCTATTAGTGTCAATATTTACGGTATCAATTAGTATTAAGAAACTTATCCCTTGATTAATATAGTTTTGAATTGCTTGAATTGATTCAATGCTAATATTTTCATAACTTCCACCAGCCATAATAAAAACATCAGGAAGTTTTTGAATTGATTGTAATTCATCAGTAGAAACTATATTTACATTATATTGTTGAGATAATAAAGATATAAATGATCCCATACCTGTTTGATTATTTTTTGATAAAGGAAGATTGATGAAAGATATGGTTTTTTTTGTATCATTTAACATTTTAAATGTTAAAGAAGCAATTTTATATTCTAATCCGTCTAATGATTCAATAAATGGAATAACTTCTTTGTTGTTTGCATATGCAATTGTCATACCCAAATACCCTGTTTTAACCTGAAATTCACCTTGTCTTTGGATGTTAAATTGCACAGGAGGTATCCCTACTATTCCTGATTCTTCGGCATCTTTTTCATTCGTGTCAGGATATCTATGCTTAACTCTAACAAATTTAGATCTTGCATTTAAATCAGATAAGAAATCGTTAACATCTCTAGCTGTTAAAGCGGTATTAATAGGATGGTCTTTTGATTCAAATAATGTAATTGTCACATAATCATCTAAATTATCAAATATATTTTTGGTTGAAGGTGCTAAAGAGTAAACTTTATCTTCAGTTAAATCTACCCTTCCCTGAATAGAGTTACCAAACCATGCAAATACTAGACATAATATTACTAAACTACCTACTCCTATTCGTAAATTTCTGTATTGCATTGAGTTAGTATTTAAGCTTTTTCCCCTTGTATTAAGATATGTAATACTTAAAAAAGCTATATCTATAGAAATAAAATACAGGACATCTCTTAGGTCTATTAATCCTCTAGTTATTGAAGAAAAGTGTGTGATAGGACTAAGATCTTGTAAGAGTATTGATAATGCTGATGGTAAAGTTATATTTATAAAATCTAATCCAATGACAATTGATAATATACTTATACTGAGCGCAATCATAAAAGCTACAATTTGATTTTTTGTCAGGCTTGAACTAAATATCCCTATACTTACTAATGATGAGGATAAAAATATAGCTCCTATGTATTGTGCAAATAATGCTCCAAAGTCTAAATTCCCGGCAAATATAAGACTGATAGGGATTATCAAAGTTCCTAAAATTCCTATGATTACAAATAATAAGCCAGCAAAGAATTTAGATAAAATTACTATCACACCTCTTACTGGTTGAGTAAACAATATTTCTAGAGTTCCATCTCTTTGCTCTTCTGAAAATAATCTCATCGTAGCTGCTGGTATATATATAGATAGAATCCAGGGAAGTAGTGAAAACATTGGTCTTAAAGAAGCTTCATTTGTGGTTTCTATAGTTCTGAAAAACATAAATGAAATAGCAATTACAAATATTATGTTTAATATATATCCTGTGGGTTGGTCAAAATATGACTTAAAGTCTTTATTTAATATTGTTAATAACGATCTCATTATTATTCTTTTTCTTCTCCAATTGTTAAAAATTTAAATACATCTTCGAGTTTTGGAGTAGTTTTACTCATTGTTAATAAGATCCATTTTTCTTCTATTGCTTTTTTATATATATCTTTTCTTGGGTCAGAATTTTCTTGTATTGAAATAATGAATTTTTTAATTTCATCTTCATTTTCTATTATTTGTATATCTTCAATTCCATTAATTGAATTTAGTTTTGTATGAATATTTTTTCCTATCATTTCTAATTCAATTGTTTGATTTTTGTTTTGGGTATTTAAGATTTCTTTAACCGTACCTTCAGTGATTAATTTCCCTTTATTTATTAAAATTATTCTATTACAAGTTGTTTCTACTTCTTGTAATACATGAGTAGATAACATGATTGTACGTTGTTTTCCTAATGATTTAATAAGATTTCTCATACTTACCCTTTGATTGGGATCTAATCCTTCTGTTGGTTCATCTAAAATAAGTATTTCTGGTTGATGTAATATTGCTTGTGCTAACCCTACTCTTTGCCTATATCCTTTAGATAATTGATTGATGGGACTGAAGTAATATTCATGAATCCCCGTTTCGTCTACAGCGTTAGTTAAATTAGATTTATATTCTTTTGATGATAAATTACGTAAATCTCCAATTAATTTCAGATAATCTTTAACAAGCATTTCACCATATAAAGGATTATTTTCTGGAAGATAACCTATTTTTTTTCTTGTTTCAATGTCAGAGTCTTTGGTGTTTATTGAATCAATAAAAATTTCACCAGAATTTTGTGTGTAATATGAGGTTAGGAGTCTCATTGTTGTACTTTTCCCGGCACCATTGGGGCCTAAAAATCCCACAACTTCTCCTTTATTTATTGAAAAATTTATTGAATTTACAGCTACTCTGCTACCAAATGTTTTGGTGACATTTTCTACTAAAATTTTGGCGTTATTATTTTCCATAATTTGATTTAATGTATAAAATAGAATCATATTTTATCAGAAATTCCATAATCCTATAATTTATTTTTGTATATTAAATAATTTATTTTTGTATATTAAATAATTAATTCACGAGTAGATATTTGCTGTTAAGGAATTTATAATTACATATCAATAAATATAAATGATTATTTTTAGGAAGATGAAATGACAAATAAAACCCAGACTTTGTATAAAAGTTACATAATTGAAGAATATTTTGCTACTGAAAAACCTTATTATGTTCCAGTTTCTGATGAGGTGGAATTATTTGAATCTGCTTATAAGCAAAAACTTCCAGTTCTGTTTAAAGGACCAACAGGATGCGGAAAAACAAGATTTGTAGAATATATGGCATATAAAATCGGACAAGAACTGATTTCATCTAAAAAAGATGACAACGCCCAAAAAAATATTCCATTAGTAACAATTGCTTGCCATGAAGATTTAACTGCTAGTGATTTAGTAGGACGTTATTTATTGGAAGGAGATTCAACTGTATGGATGGATGGCCCATTGACACGAGCTGTAAAAGCTGGAGGCATTTGTTATTTGGATGAAGTAGTAGAAGCAAGAAAAGATACAACTGTAATAATTCACCCTCTAACAGATCATAGAAGAATTTTACCTGTAGAGAAAAAAGGAGAATTATTAGAAGCTGCTGATGGATTTTTATTAGTCTTATCCTATAACCCCGGTTATCAGAGCGCTCTTAAAGATTTAAAACATAGTACACGTCAAAGATTTATAGCAATAGAATTTGATTACCCTTCAGTGGAAAAAGAAACAGAAATTATTGCTCACGAATCCGGACTCGATGAAGACAATTCAAATAAACTAGCTATTTTGGGAGAAAAAATTAGGAATTTAAAGGAGCATGGTTTGCCAGAAGGGGCAAGTACCAGGCTTTTAATATATGCTGCAAAAATGATTTCACAAGGTATTAAACCTGTTAGAGCATGTCAAGTTGCTGTGAATTGGGCAGTAACTGATGATTCCTTATTACATCAAGGTATACAGGAAGTAATTACATCAATATTTCCTGAATAATTTAAATCAATGGATTTAAATTTAGTTATTGATAGATTTAAAACTGATCGATATATTTTAGAAATTAATAGTATTGAGTATATTTCTTCAGCAGTATTATTACCTTTGGTAATCCATTCAAATAAATTATGTGTTTTATTGCAAATCAGAAGTGAAACTTTAAATCATCACCCGGGTGAAATAGGTTTCCCAGGCGGAGCGAGAGAAAATTCAGATTCAAATTTCATTGATACGATGTATAGAGAGACTAGAGAAGAAATTGGATTGAATAAAAATCAGATAGAAATTATTGGTAAATTAGATGATGTAATCACTTCAACTAGATTTTTGATAAAACCTTATGTTGGAATTATTAAAAATGCAATTGATTACAAACTGTCTTCTGAGGTCAAAATGGTTATAAATGTTCCTGTTTTTGATTTAAACAATCCAATTAATTGGAGATATGATTATATTATTCGTAAAAATTGTCTTATAAAATTAAGAACCTTTTACTATGATGGTAATATTGTTTTTGGAGCAACTGCTAAAATTCTAAATAATTTTTTTAATATCATTGATTTACATAAAAAGTAGTATTAATAATGAGTAATATTTTTGAAAAATATCCAGAGAATTTAAATATTGAATTTGATAATTCATTTAAAGTATTAAAAACAAATTTTTCTGATGAACAAAAAAATGATTGGACTAATTTAATTAAAGAGATAACTGATTCAGGAGTACGTTCCTGGGAAATTACTACGGAATTATTAAAAATGTCTGTAAATTTATCTGAGATTTTAAAAGGTGCTGAATTAATACAATGGACTCAGATGATAAATAATTTAGTTAAATTATCACCTGTATTAGCATCTTCATATATTCAAAATTCTGAAAAATTTCTCAGTATCACAAAAGGCAGACATATAGATTCCATGAGTCTGATGGCTGAAAATATTTATGATGGGAGTTGGAAATCCGGAAATTTTGCTTCTAAAGTTTTTGATCATTCACCCAAATTTTTAAAAGTTTTAACTTTTGCTGAATTTGAAAAAATTATATATTTTTTAAATGAAATTACAGCTCAGTCATATGATATGGCAGTTGAATGTTTAGATTATAGTTATAATTTTTTAACAAAATTTCATTCCAAGCACACAGGAATAGAATTTTTAATTAATTTAAAAAGTAAATCTAGTAGAGATCTAAAAAATATATTAGAAACATCTCCGAAATTTTTAATCAAATTTGATGAAAACCAAAGAGTAACTTTGATGGAATTGATATTATCAATTATTGATGCTGGTGGTTATTCCTCTAGTACTATAATGGATGATGTTGCTACTCCATTTACATTAATTCATAGAAGTAGTTATGATGAAATCCTTGAATTATGTCAAGAATTGGCTCATGTACAACCTCAAGTGATAATTGGTTTTCTTACAAAAGTCCCTGAAATTCTTAATAAAATTGATACTACCCAAATGAAAGAATGGTTTGATGAAGGATTGAAATTACTTAATTTGAATAGAGATGCCGGTGTTGCATATTTTAAACTTGAATCTTTGACAAGCGAAACTTCTTTAAGCCGTATAAGTTCATCTGTTGAATATGATTCAGTTAAAGATTTATTACAATTATATTGTTCAGCTTTAGCTGGGGTGGAACTTGAAATATTACCTTCTTCTGAATTAGTAGATAAAAACATAGGATGGTCTTCAACCTTAAACCCTACAACTGAAGGTAAATCTATATATGTTCCTGAAATAATAAACAGATATGATAATAAAATTACAAATTATAAATGGTTTAAGGTTATTTCAAGCCATCAGGTTGGAAGACTTGAATTTGGCAGTTTTAATTTTTACTTTGATGCTGAAAGTTCTTATTTTAATAATATGAGAGAAGAGCTTTATAATGATTTTTTAAAAAAAGAAAAAGCTCAAAAACAAATCCATTTTCCTCTTGAAGAAGAAAATTCAGAAGATCAATCTGAGTCTTCTTCTGAGCCTGTAATGACAAAAAAAACTGACTTTAATAAATTTTTTGAATTATTCCAAGATAGAAAATTGGTATCTGATATTTTTGCTATTGTTGAAGACACTCGTGTAGAAAATTGCATTAAAGATAAATATCCTGGTTTAACACAAGATTTTGAAAATGTTAAATTACAAGCTTTAGAAAAAAGACCAAATATTAATGCTCTTAATGCGCAAGATGCGATGGTTGAGTTTTTGGTTCAGATCAGTTTAGGAAAATCAGATAAAACTAAAGTACCTAAAAAATATATTGATAAATTTAAGAATATGTTCATTATTTTGAATAAAATAATGAACATAGATACTGATGTACATGATTCTTCAGAGGCAACTGTTAGAATTTATAAATTAATTCATTCTACTGAGAACGAAAATATTGAGAATGAAGAAACTGAAGATCTTGATTTAGATCAGAATCAGGATCAAGATTATTATGAAGATGAAAATGTTTTACAAGAAATATTGCAATTCATGATGAATCAAGATTCTATGGATATACATAGTGACTCTGATGATTATCAATCCCCAGAACAAGTGGATTACAGAGGGGATTTTAAACCTGAATTAGTTCAATTATTAGAAAATATGAGGACTATGGACAGTGAAGATTCTGAATTTTCCCAAGAAAATATTACTCCAGAAATGCTAAAAGAATTATTAGATCAAATGGAAGATTTGGATATTGAAGCTACTGAACGTCCCATTGATTCTTCTACTGATATGATAGCTGAAAATATTCTAAAAGAAATAAGTGCTGAATTAAGTGAAAATTCTAAGAATAATCCTGGAGATACTGATAATACTGATGATTTCGAGGAACTTGAAACTGATGATCCTGAATCTTATATTTATGATGAATGGGATTTTCGCTCAAACGATTATAAACCTAGATGGTGTATTGTTAAAGAAAGAATAATGGGTGAAGGAGACAAAGGATATTATGATGACACATTATTAGACTACAGTGCACTTGTAAGTAATTTGCGAAGACAATTTGAAATGATTTCTCCTGAAATGCTAAAAAAAGTAAATAAATTAGAAGATGGTGAAGAATTTGATATAGATGATGTTATTGAAGCATTTGTTGATATTAAAACTGGGGTGAGTCCAAGTGAAAAATTGTATTGGAGAAGAAATAAAATACAAAGAGATGTTGCATGTGTTTTTTTACTAGATGTAAGTGCATCAACCGCAGAATCAATAGAAGATTCTAATACAAGCAATGACTGGGATGTCCCAGACGATCCCGTTGATTATATGAAATGGATTAAATCAAGAAGAAAATCAGGAATTGTCAGAACATATAAAAGAATTATTGATGTCGAGAAAGAGGCATCAGTTTTATTGATTGATGCTCTTGAAAATTTAGGTGATCAGTATGGGATATATTGTTTTTCTGGTTATGGAAGAGAAAATGTAGAGTTTTATACAGTTAAAGATTTAGAAGAAAAGATGAATGATAATATTAAGGGTAGAATCGATAAAATTTCCCCATTACATGCAACTAGAATGGGACCAGCAATTAGGCATGCTATTTCTAAACTTGACAAAGTACACTCAAGAACTAAATTACTGTTCTTAATTAGTGATGGAAGACCTCAGGATCGAGGATATAGCAGAGAAGGTGTTGAAAAAGAGTATGCAGTTCATGACACTAAAATGGCATTAACAGAGGCAAAAAATAAAGATATTAACGCTTTTTGTTTAACCGTAGATAAAAATGGACATGATTATCTTAAAACTATGACTCAAGATATGGGGTATGAAGTATTAGATGATGTTAAAGATTTACCAGAAAGATTATTGGATTTGTATAGAAGCCTAACAATGTGATTATTTTTTTATTGGAGGATTAT
>CAYTCC010000016.1:0-23264 GCA_964436345.1 uncultured Dehalococcoidia bacterium | reverse complement strand
TAGCAGTAGAAGATTTAATTTCTTTATCACTTAACTCAGAAATTTTATTTTCTTCAATAAGTACATTAACACCTTCTATTATTTCAGCTTTCTCAATATCTAATAAATTGCTATTTTGAATTAATATAGTGCTCATAAACTTATCTCTCTTTATTCTTTATATAATTAATTACCCTTAGATATCATAAAGATACCCAAATCTGCATTAAAATTATAATTTTCATTTACAAATTTATTTTGAACAGTATTCAAATATTTACTATTAATAATATTAAACTTTTTTATATTACAGAATTCCTCAAAATCTAAAATTGACATATATCTCTTATTTGGAGAATTGTACCACTCGTATTTCAAAACACCAGTATGCTTTGGAGCTCTTCCTTCTTCATACAACATCTTTCTCAAAGGTTCATAAGCAAAATTAGGAAAACTTAAAATCACTTTACTTGATATCCTGCAAATCTCTAATAAAACTGTCTCTACCTCAATAATTGATTGCAATGTAAGAGATAATATTGCTACATCAAATTGATCATCATTAATTAAATGTAAATCATTATTTAAATCTAATCCCAATACAGGAATTCCTTTTTTACTAGCATTTAATAATGATTCTAAATTATTATCAATACCAAGTATTTTATCTGCATTACCAATTTTTTTTATTTCATATAATAAATCACCATCCCCACACCCAAGATCAATAATTCTTTTAGATTTATCTAAAAATTCAAGAATTATATTATAATCTTGTCTTTCGGATATTTTTCTATCTGGCTGGTATTCTTGATGATCAGTGACATTCACTTCGTTTGCAATATTTTCTATAAAATTATTAACATAATTCCCATAATATTTAATATCATCATCTAATAAAAAAGCATCATGCCCGCAATTACTTGGAATTTCTATATAACTCACTTCTTCTTTTGCAATAATCAAAGCTCTTGTCAATTCTTCAGATAAACTTGAAGGGAATAGCCAATCACTTGTAAAACTCATCAATAACCATTTCAAATTTTTACCTGTTAAATTTACTGATATATCCGAACTGTTTTTACCTAAATCAAATTTATCCATTGCATTTGATAAAGTAATATATGAATTTGGATCAAATCTCTCTACAAATTTATCACCTTGATAAGCTAGGTAAGAACCTACTGAAAATTCTTTTTCAAAATCAGTGTCAACATCCTTAGGATCATATCTGTCATGATCAAATTTTTCACTCATAGATTCTTCAGACAAATAAGTAATATGTCCTAACATTCTTGCAAGCGCCAATCCTGTATTAGGAGATTCAGATTGTTTGTAATACTGCCCATCATTAAAATAAGGATCTCTTCTAATAGCATTTCTACCAATAATGTCAAAAGCAATTCCTTGGCTTGTTAATCTAGGTCCACCTGCTAGAGATATAACACCATGTAATTTGTCTGGAAATCTTACTCCCCATTCAATCGATTGATATGCCCCAAGAGATCCTCCAATCACGCACAATAATTTATCTATCTCCAAGTATTCAATTAACTTTGATTGTACTAATACCATATCTGATACAGAAATTTCCGGAAAATCAGATCCCCAATAATCACCTGTCTTCTCATTTATATGATTTGGCCCAGTAGTCCCCATGCAACCTCCCAATATATTTGAACTTATTACAAAATATTTATTCGTATCAATATATAAACCTGGCCCTACCATAATATTCCACCATCCATCAGCATCATTATCATCATGTTTAGATACATGAGAATCTCCGCTTATAGCGTGGCAAATTAAAATTGCATTATTCTTTTCTGCATTTAATTGACCATATGTTTCGTAAGCAACAACACAATCATCAAATTTTAAGCCTGATTCTAATACAATTTGAGTATCTAATTTTAAATACTTAACATAATCAGAAATTTTATTTGATCTAAGATCATCAGAAGAATTGAACATCATTTTAACTTCACTAATAAATTTTCATTGCATTATCAATATCACTGATAATATCATTAACATTTTCTAAACCTACAGATAACCTTATCATTCCATCAGGTATACCAGCTTCCTTTCTACCTTCTTCACCTAACGAATAATGAGTAGTTGTTGCAGGATGAGTAATTATAGATTTCGTATCACCTAAATTATTAGAAATATCAATCAGATCCAATTCATTAAAAATTTTAAATACTTCCTCTTTTCCTCCCTTAACTACCATTGTTAAAATCGTGCCCCCTTTTTCCATTTGCTTTTTTATCAATTCAAATTGTGAATGCGTAGATTTAGATGGGTAAATCAAATTAACTATATTTGGATTGTCCTTATAATAATTTGCAATTTCAAGAGCATTATCAGATTGGGCATCTACTCTTAATTTTAATGTTTCTAAACCTTTTAACATGATCCATGCATTAAACGGGCTCATAGATGCACCTGTATGTCTCATGAATGGTTTTAACAATTTATCATGAAACTCATTGTCAGATATAATTGCTCCTCCTAACGATCTTCCCTGGCCATCAATATGCTTAGTTCCAGAATAAACAACAATATCTACGCCAAGTTCAAAAGGATGCTGTAATATTGGGGTTGCAAAAACATTATCTATAATAACTTTTGCACCAAATTTTTTAGCTAAAGAACAAACATTTTTAATATCAATAATTTCTAAAGTTGGATTTGAGGGAGTTTCAAAAAATACTACCTTGGTTTTATCATCTATAGCTGACTCCCATTCATTTAAATCAGTACCATTAACAAGCACTGTTTCAATTCCGTATTTTGGTAATATTTTAGTTAAGATTTGATAAATAGAACCAAATAAAGCTCTAGAAGATACAACTTTATCTCCTTTTTCTAACTGGCACATTAAAGATGCAAAAACTGCGGCCATTCCTGTCGAAGTTGCAAAACATTTATCTGCATTTTCTATAGAAGCCAAACGATCTTCAAACATTTGAACAGTAGGATTCCCATATCTTGAATATATAAAACCTTCCTCATCTCCTTTAAAACGAGCCTCAGCTTGTTCTGGAGAATCGTATACATAACTACTAGTCATATATATCGGTTCACTGGTTTCACCAAACTGACTTCTATTCAATCCTTCTCTAATTAATTTTGTTTCTAAATTCCATTTTTTATTATTAGTCATTATTTTCTCCCAAAAAAAAAATCTCCCCTTATTGGAGAGATTTCAAATTTTTATGTTTACCTCCCACAAGGTCACGTATGAATCTGGGGCACCTTAACATAAAGGTTGCCAGACAGGATTATAGGCCCAGTCGCCTAGCCTGTCATTCTCAACGAGTTGGTACAATCTATCATAAATAAGAAATAAATTCTACATTAATTATTTAATAAAATCATCTTAGATAAATCTGCAATAGCAGCTTCAAATGTATCATGCACCACATTTTGAGCTGGAGCTATAAGCATTAAATTATCAGTAAGACCCATATCTTCCACTGACCAATTATCTTCTGGTAAATTCAAATCCTTTAATTTATTTTTATACTCACGTAGATCGTTACTATAAATTGCTACTGGTTTGTTTTGAGCTACCGCATAACCCAATTCAAAACATGTCCCTGGATCAGCAGAAATTCCTCTGAAAGGCGAAAGGTTTGCTACCAGGCAATCACTAGCATTAATCAATTCTATATCTGCCTGATAGATTTTAATTGCTTTATCAGGCCCTCTCTTCAAATCAGATAAATCAAATTGATTATCAAGAGGATATAAACCCTGTAATCCGTATTTAATACATATTTTTTTTAATTTTTCACCATGATCTACAGAATTTGGTAAAAAAATATCCGGACCTGCAAGATATACTTTAGGTTTTTTATTCAAAATCATTTTTTCCCCTTATTTTTCTTCAGCCAATTTTTATATTCAACTTCTATTTTTTCTGACCATGAATGTTTTGGATAATAATCTTTTAAATGGCCCCCATCAATCAATTTCTCTTTTACAAATATTTCCCATTCTTGATGCTCTCCTCCCACTTCAGATAATTTTTGAGCATAATCAATAGGAATTACAACAGCACCATCATCATCCGCAATAATTATATCGCCAGGCATAACTAGAGTATTTCCACATGAAATAGGTACATTAACAGCACTCGGGAACATAGTGGTTTGAGTATGATAATTAGGAGTAACTCCTTTCAACCATAAGCCTAAATCAAGATCTTTAGAACTTGCATAATCTCTTATACATCCATCAATCACAACACCTTTCCCTCCTCTGCCTTTAAAAAAACTTAACATCATTTCACCAAACACTCCGCTATTCATACTTCCTCTAGCATCAACAACAACTATATCTCCAGGTTTAGTAAAATATAATACCTGTCTATGTAATTGTTCTTCTGGGTCAGTATATTCGTCATCATAATATATATCTTCTCTAATAGGTAAAAATTGCAAAGTCAAAGCAGGACCAATAATTTTTTTACCAGGATTATAAGTAACTGGCCCGGTTATTGATGCATCCCTAATCCCCATTCTACTTAACTCTCCAGAAGCAGTAGCGCTAGTTAATGCAGATAAAGAATTAATTAAACTTTGTGATGGCCTTTTTATATCATTAAATTTTCCCATAGCATATTATGATTGTAAAATAGTTAAAATACTATTATAAATCGAATGTAAACATTTATAACAAAAATTTGTTTAATTAAGGAGCGTGAAATGGATATTGGATGGATCGGAATAGGAAATATGGGAAAACCCATGGCAAAAAATGTTCAAACTTTTTCCACACAATTTACTGTTAATGATTTAAATCAAGAATCTGCAATAGATATACTTGAATCAGGCGGAAATTGGGCAAATTCACCAGCAGAATGTGCAAAAGGTAAAGATATAATATTTATGTGCCTACCCATGCCAACTGACGTAGAAAAAGTTTGCCTTGGGGAAAACGGAATACTAGAGGGGATTGATTCAAATACAATTGTTATTGATTCTTCAACAAACTCCTTATCAATGGTTAAAAAATTACACGAAATATTTGATAAAAGAGGGATTGTATTTATGGATTGCCCGGTTAGCGGAGGAGTTATAGGGGCTGTTAAAAAAGACCTATGTGTTATGGCCGGTGGTGACAAAGAAATATACAATAAAATCAAACCTGCTTTAGATGCTATGGGTGACAAAGTAATGTATTGTGGAGCTACTGGAAATGGAACAATATGTAAATTATCTCATAATTTATTCAGTGGTTTGTTGATGAATATAGCTTCAGAAGTGCTTGCTTCTGGAATAAAAGCAGGGGTAGATTTAACTACACTACTTGAAGCAATTTCCAAAGGTGCATCTGGTAAAAATCCTCCCTTGGCAAACTGGATCAACGCTACACAAAATGATTTTGCTGCTGATAAATATTCATTTTTCCTTGAACTTGGAGCTAAAGATGTAAAACTTGCTTGCGAAATGGGAAGAGAAAATAAAGTTCCAATGGATATGTCAAATATATTAGAACAAAATTTAATTGAAATATTAAATAGAGGATGGGGGCGGAAAAATTCAGGTATATTAAGAAAATTAATAGCAGAAAAAGCTGGCATTAAATTTGAATACGCACCCGGTGGATTTGCATAATAACTGATATAATTAATGGAGTTTTATTACTTACTAAATTAAATTCTAAAATAAAATGACTGCTAATCCAATTTATAATTTCAATAATAAAACTGCTATTGTTACCGGTGCCGGAGGAGGTATGGGGAAAGAAATAGTACTTGCTCTTTCTAAATTTGGAGCAAAGGTTTACGGAATTGATTTAAAAGAAAAACCAGAAGAATATGCAAATTTAAATATCAAATACTTTCAAGAAGATATTACAAAATTCGATAAAATAGATTTAATCTTTGATCAAGCATTTAAAGAAACTAAACGTTTAGATTTTCTTGCTAATGTAGCAGGAGTATTATTATTTGGAAAAGATAAATCTTTAGTTGATATTGATTTAGATGTTTATGACCAGGTAATTAATATAAATTTAAAAGCGTCTACTTATGCAGCCAGAAAAGCTATCCCTTTAATGCAAAAAACAGGTGGCGGATCAATGGTGCATATTTCTTCTGTACAGGCATATAGAGGAGACCCTCTTCCACAAGATGCATATTCTCAATCAAAAGCCGCTATTTTGAACTTATCTAAATCTATAGCTATGCAATTTGCAAAAGACGGAATCAGATCAAACACAATTGTCCCCGGATTGACAATGACACCTCTTCAAGACAGATGGAAAAATGATAAAGAAACTCAAACTAAAATTGCAAATCATATACCTTTGGGTAGATTAGGAAAACCAGAAGATATGGCAGACGGTACATTATTTTTATTTTCGGAAGCATCATCATTTATTACAGGAACAGAATTAATTATTGATGGCGGTTTATTACTTCATTAAATAAAATTAAATTTTATATCTAAAATAGTTATGAATAAAACATATAGCCTGGCAAATAAACTTATCGAGGCACAAATAAACGGCAAAGTAATATCTCCTTACGAATATAATTTTCTTAAAACCACTGAAGAAGCTTATAGATTTCAGGATATTACTGAAAAAATTTTAAAAATAGAAAAGATAGGATGGAAAATAGGAGCAACTAGTTTGACAGCTCAAAAATATTTAAATACTCAAGAACCCGTAACAGCACCAATATTTAAAGATTACTGTTATCAGAGCCCGGCTACTATTACTATTTTTAACAACCAAAATACTAGTGTGGAATGTGAATTTGGATTTAAATTTAAAAAATATCTTCCCCCAAAAGCAAAAAAATATAATTTGAATGAAATAATATCTGCTATTGACTGCCTAATACCTGTCATGGAAATAATTGCTAGCAGATTCAAAGGAGGATTTGAAAATCTTGGACCAATAAAATTAATCGCCGATATGGTAGTACATAGAGGATTGGTAAAAGGAATAGAAATAAATAAATGGGAAAATATAAATTTAACTGAACAAAATGTTGAACTATACAAAAATGGATCAAAAATAACATCAGGTTATGGCTCAGATGTTCTTGAGTCCCCATTAAATGTTCTTGAGTGGAGCGTAAATCACTTGTCAGAAAGAGGAAAGTCCATTAATCCAGGAAATATTATTTCTACAGGAACTTGTACAGGTATTATCCCTATATTCCCTGATGATAATATTGTCGCAAATTTCGTTGGATTAGATACTGTAAAACTAAATATTGCAAATTAAATCAAATATTTAATTATTCAATCGAATCAATAATTTGCCAAAATTATTCCCATTCATCATACCAATAAATGCTTTTGGAACATTTTCAATCCCATCAATAATATCTTCTTTATATTTTAAAGAACCTTTTCTAACCCAATCTGACAATCTAATCAGGCCATCCTGATATTGAGATTTGAATTGAAAAACAAGAAATCCCTGCATTGATGCTTGATTAATTAAAAGAGTTCCTCCCATTCTGGGCCCCATAGATGGTTCTTCCAAATTATAAAGAGAAATTTGTCCGCAAATAGCTATTCTACCACCTATAGCTATATTTGATATCACAGCATCAGAAATCTCACCGCCAACATTATCAAAATAAACATCAACACCTTCAGGTGCATACTCTAGAATTTTATTAATTACATTCTCTTTTTTATAATTAATCACAAAATCAAAATTTAATTCTGAAAAACAGTAATCTGTTTTTTGTTCACTGCCTGCAATTCCAATAACTCTACATCCCATTATTTTTGCAATTTGACCAACTATTGCCCCCACTGCTCCTGAGGCAGCAGAAACCACTACAGTATCTCCAGGTAATGGTTTGCAAATATTTAATAATCCAAAATAAGCAGTTAAACCTGGCATCCCTAATACACCCAAGGCAGTAGAGATAGGAGCTAAATTCGAGTCTATAATTCTTACAGAGTTACCATCTGTTTTTCCATACTCCTGCCATCCAATATGAGCATTGACAATATAACCTTCTTTTATTTTTCTATTTCTAGATTTGATCACTTTACCTACTGCTTCTCCAGTCATAATATCGCCCAATTTCACCGAAGGAGCATAAGATTTAGTATCATTCATTCTTCCACGCATATATGGATCAAGTGATAAAAATTTAGATTCAATCAAAATTTCTCCTTCTAATAATTCAGGAAGTTCTGATTCCACTAATCTAAAATCTTCAGATTTTGGATATCCAGATGGTCTTTTATGCAATATCCAAGATTTATTCATATTATCCCCTCTGAATTCATAACAGAATCTACCATGGCAGGATCAACTAAACTGCCAGTAATAATAAGGCAAATTTTTGAATTTTCAGGGAATTTTTCTCTATACTCGCTTAATCCTGCCAAAGTAATCGCAGAAGAAGGCTCTATTAATAAATTTTCATAATCTATAAAAGATTTCATAGCTTTCATCAATAATTTCTCATCAACCATTAAAACATCATCTACTATTGATTTAACTCTGTTAACAGAAGCCATTACAGGAATTCTGACAGACAGTCCGTCTGCAATAGTATCTGCAGTCTGATTCTCATAATTTTCTCCATTCAAAGCAAGATACATACAAGGTGATGCTGAGGGAATTAATCCAATAATTTGAGCTTTAGATTTTGAATCTTTAAAAGCTTTTCCTATGCCTGATATTAATGATCCATTTCCAATTGGAACAAATATGTAATCAAAATCAATCCCACTATTAATTATTTCTGTACCTATTGTTCCTGCTCCAGCATGCATTCCATCCAAATTACCATCTTCTAAAAATATATCTCCTGTATCTTCTGCATACTTTTTAGCATGAAATTTAGCATCATCAAAATCACTTCCGATTTTAACAACTTCAGATCCTGTAAGTTTGATTCTTTCCACTTTAGATTTATTAGCATTTTCAGGAACATAAATTACACAAGGAATATTATTTCTTTTACATGCTTCTGCAATAGCAAGGCCATAATTTCCTGCTGATGCTGCCACAATTTTATTTACCTTCTCACCTTGATTAACTAAGTCTGTCAAAGCACTTAATGCTCCTCTTAATTTAAAAGACTTTACGGGTGTACAATCTTCTCTTTTAAGCCAAATCTCTGAATTGAAATGATCACTAATTATATTAGCTTTTAATAACGGTGTTGGAGTCCAATTTTCATTTGAAATCATTTCATATGTACTTACTTCATTCAATTTTATTACCCATTTTAAATTTAATTTTTTTATAACCTATTTCTGTTTCTTTGATCAATATATACTGATTCACAGAAATATCATTTATTTCTTGAATACTTTGATCTCTAGGCCAAGTTATGTATAGTTTATCAATATTTTTACAATCTTGTATTCCCATAACTTTCATTAATGAGGATGATCCAAAACTACCTCCAGATTCTACAATACTGTTATAATTTTTATTATCACAAACGAAATTTATTTTAGCTCCTAAAGCAATCTTTCCTGATTTATCTCCTATCAATTTGATTCCAATCCAATTATTAATACTATTAGAATTTTGATAAAGTATATTTGTAAAACCATCAGACAAATAAAAACCACCCATTTGTTCAAAAATATCTAAATCACCATCTAAATCATAATCCGCAAAAGCAACTCCATGCCCTTTCTGAATATGCCCGAGGCCATATATATGAGTTTTATCAACAAAACTCAATCCTTCTTTATTGAAATAAAATGCATTTGGAATAAGTGCATCAAAAGCAGGGTATCCTGTACCTAAATAAAAATCATCATATCCATCATTATTCACATCTGCAAAATTTGCACCCATAGTTGAATGAACTTTTAATAACCCTGAATTTTGAGTGTTATCTATATATATCCCTTGACCATTATTTTCATACAATTTTAAAGAATGATTTGAATCAACTTTACCCATAAAACTTTCAATAGATTTAATAATTCCAAATTCATATCCTGAAGAAAAAATATCCAAATCTCCATCATTATCATAATCCCAAAACCAAGAAGTGAAACTGTAAACAGGATCTGTAACTCCAATATTTCTTGCTTTATCTTCAAATAATCCATTACCCAAATTTACATATAATCTATTTTTATCTCCAAAATTAGATATAAACAAATCAATCCAACCATCATTATTATAATCACCCCAATCAGATGATTTGCAATATCTATCATTTAATATTCCAGCCTGTTTAGAGACATCAATAAATTTATTATTATTATTATTAAATAATTGACTAGGATAAATAATATTTTCATTCTCATCTTTATATGATTCATTACATATAAATAAATCTAAATCACCATCATTATCATAATCTCCCCACGAAGCTGACTGGGAAGGATAAGCAAAATCTGCCAAATTTACATCTTTGGTTACATCTGTAAACGTCATATCTCCATTGTTTTTTAACAAACTATTAATCATTTCTCCTTCTTTCATTAACCAACCACCTCTTAATACATAAATATCAAGATAACCATCATTATTATAATCAGTAGAAATAATATTCAATCCGCCTAACTGACTAGATAAATTTGAATTTTCAGTTATATCTTTAAATCCATTAACTCCATTATTTAAATACAATTTCATTGAAGAACAGGGATCCCACGTTGAAGTAATTAGATCTGCATATCCGTCATTATTAAAATCATCAAAAATAACACCACCTGCCAAATCCACATTGTAAATACCACTCTCAATAGATACATCTATAAATTCTGTATCTACAAATGACAAATTTTGTCCTGGGACTTCGATCAATAAATCTTTACTAATGCTTTCAGGATATTCTCCAATTGACATATAAACAAGATTTAGTAGCCATTTTGCCTTCAAATTCTCAGGGTGAATTATTAACCATTCATTAATTACATCAATTGCCTTATAAGAATAAATTTTATAACTCTGTTTATAATTATTGTCTGTAGGCAATTGGCATACTATTGATCCTCCAGGTATCACACAATTCTTAACTTCAGAAGTTTTAATATATATTAAGGCAGCTGAATTATAAGTCATAACTTTAGATGTATCAGGTAAACTTTGAAAATTTTCACTACTTAAAACTTCTTCAATAATACTTACAGCTTCATCAAAACCACCTAAATTTAATTCCGCTTTTGCTAAACCTAATTTTGCAAATAAAATATTATAATCATCTTTAGCATTATTTAATTTAACCTGCCAATATAGTTTCTGATTAGTGCCTATATACTTATTCGAACTATTTTTTAATTTCGTACAATAAGTACTAATATCATTGATAACAGAATTACCATTATTGAAGCTATAAAAATTAATTTTCAGATTAATAAAAAAGCCAATCAAAATTACAGCAGATATAATTAATAAAAAAATTATTTTATATTTTTTATACACAAATTTATTCTCTTTGAATCTGTTAAAGTGTACTATATAAAGTTGAATTTTAATATAAATACGCTATATATGGTATAATTATACAAAATTTATATCATTCATTATAATATTGATATATATTCATAAAACTATCAAAGTAATATTATAAATTATGCAAGTTATAGATTTTAATAATAATACTCATAAAAAAAGAATAGTTGGAGTAATACTTGTTTTACTCTCGACACCTCTTTTTTTCTACTTAAATAGATTTCAAAAACTTGGAACAATAAAAGAAGATCTATTTGCCCTTGCATCAAGAAAAGGCGAATGTTTTCAGGGGTTTTGCCTGGGAGGCGACCCTGAAGCCACCATAATGTCAAGATGGTTAACATTTTCTTTTGAATATATGGATTTAGTCCTATTCGGAATGATTTTTGCTTTCGCCATAGCTGGTATTGTAGAAGCTTTTATTTTTCCAAGGAAAAATCAAACAATGTTATTTGCGCCCGGGCTAAAAGGAATATTTAGAGGATATTTGCTCGGACCAGTTCTAAATCTTTGTTCTGCTTGTATTGTACCAGTAGTAAATTCTTTAAAAACTAAAGGATCCTCACTTGAATCTGTCATAGCACTAACACAAGGTTCTGCCACATTAAACTTCTTGTCAATAATTATGATCTTCACTATTTTTACTCCTGATTTGGGATGGAACAGAATTATAACAGGAGCAATTAGCGTGTTTTTATTTGGACCTATGATCGCACGCCTAACTTTTGGATGGAAATTAAAAAAAGAAAAAACTGAACAAATCCAATCAATAAATATAGAAAGTAATACAAGTTTCAAAAATTTAATGAAGGAAGGTTTTATAGATTTTGGAAAAATTACTTTTTTTAATGTAATAAGATTAGCCCCAATCATGATTATTGCCGGATTTGCAGCTGGTTTAGTAATACAATTCTTATCCCCTGGAATTATAGATAATTATTTAGGCAATAATTTAAAAGGTATAATTATTGCAAGTACTATTGGAGTCTTAATTAATGTACCTCTATTATTTGAAATACCATTAGTTGTTACATTGCTATTACTTGGAATGGGAATTGCGCCTGCTGCTACTTTACTTTTTACTGCAGCATCCGGTGGGCCAATAACCTATTGGGGATTAGCAAAAGTATTACCTAAAATTTCTGTCACTTATTATGCATTATTGATATGGATACTAGGAATTTCTACTGGATTAGTTTCTCTGCTGATTATTAATATAAATAATCCAGGAATATCTGGGGGAATAAAACTTACAAGTAACCAACCAATAATAAGAGAATCAAAAGAAACAATGAATTCTATTCAAACTTCAAAATCTGAGTTAAAAGAACCCGAAATAATAACAAATATTCTTAAAGAACATCCAATAACTCAAAAACTCTTAACTAAAGAAAATGACAATTCTAATTTTGATATCAAGTATTTTAAACAATTAGATAATGAAACTTTGAAAGGCCCAATGGAAGTATGGAATTATAGGCCTGGTGTAGTAATTTTTGATTTTGACCGTGATAATGATATGGATTTTTTCATTACTAATGGTACTGAACATTCTAATATTCTTTATTTAAACAATTCTGATGGTACTTTTAATAATATTGCTGAAGAAGCAGGTTTAGGCGATAAAAAATTAAACGGAAGTGGCACTGTGGCTTGCGACATCAATAACGATGGTTACCAAGATCTTTATATTGGAGCAAGAGGATTTAATGGTGATGGATTAGACTTTAGATCTCAAATTAATGATACAAATACAGAATTCATCGGCATTGAAGACAGGCTTTATCTGAATATGAAAAATGGTCAATTTAAAGATATCACAAGAAAAGCTTTTAAAGAAAATTTGAATTACAGATCAGCAAGTAGTATTGCTTGTGCAGATATAAATAATGATGGTTATTTAGATTTTTATGTAACTAATTTAATTGATGAAGATTTTTTTATGTCTAGTTTATTCTGGCCTTCACATCCAGGTCATTACAATCTTCTTTACATTAACAATGGTGATTTAACATTTGATGAAATTGCTAAAGAAGCGGGAGTAGGTGGGCCACAAGTTAAAATGCTCAATCCTGAAGGAAAAGAAATAATTTTTAAAGATAAATCCAATAAGGAATATATGGGATATAACCCTGATGTAAAAGATAAAAACTCAAATAGAGTCGGAGATCCAACCGGACCATCACATGCTGCAGTATTTTTTGATCATGATGAAGACGGTGATCAAGATTTGTGGGTAGCAAGTGACGGTGATCAATTACATATATACAGAAACGATTCAGCTAATGGCAAAATATCATTTACACACATATCAAAAGAAATGGGATTAGATATTATTGGAAATTGGATGGGATTTGCAATAAGTGACTTTAACAATGATGGGAAACAAGACGTTTTTATTACAAATGCGGGACCTCATTCAAGAATAATTCCTAATGGAATATCAAGCCCGAAACCTAAACCAGGCGGAGACTGTAAATATCATGAAAAACATAATTTGGGAACATGCCTGCATTCATTTTTAATAAATAAAGGAATATTTGAAACAGATAATAAAAAAATAACACCAAAATTTGAAGAATTTTCTGAAAAAATAAATGTTATCCCATCTCCTTTTATGCCTGCTGAAGCAACAATAAAAACTAATATAAAACCAGGAATGGATATACCACTTGGAATAGGTGCTTATGATTTTGGTTACGGTGTAACAGCATTTGATTTCAATAATGATACGATTAAGGATATATACTGGATTGGTTCAGAAGTAGGTAGAGGAGAAGGCCCTGGGGGTAATATCTACCCAGCAGCTGGAAGAATGCTTCAAGGTAAACCAGATTTTTCATATGAAGACATAACTATACGTTCCAGATTGCTGGATATCCAAGGTATTAATTATAATAATTATTTTGACACCCTCGAAGAAAATATTTATCCGGACAATAAATACAATTTAAAATATAAAGTACATACAAAATATCATGAAAATGGGAAAGGATTAGCTCATGGAGATTTGAATGGAGATGGATACGTTGATTTAATTGCCACAAATAGTAGCGGGCCTGTATGGTCAGGAACATTGGATGATGCAGGGGGGCCATTTTATGTGTGGATTAATGGTGGAGATGAAAACAATTGGATAAATTTAAAATTAACAGGAAGAATGGGGATAGACAATACAGGAAGTAATTCAGATGGAATAGGAGCGAAAGTATATTTAATATATCAAGATAAAAATAATCAAAAATCAATACAAATGCAGGAAGTAATAGCCGGATCTAGTTACCTATCAATGGATTCAACCAATTTAGAATTTGGATTAGGTGATATTGAAATTATTGATGAAATTAGGATAATATGGCCTAGCGGTATAATACATAAATTATATTCAATAAACGTTAATCAACATTTAAATATAGTTGAAATAAAAAAATAAAACTTGGGGAAGTGGCGGAATTGGTAGACGCGCTTGACTTAGGATCAAGTGTTCATAGAACGTGAGAGTTCGAGTCTCTCCTTCCCCATTATCAATTAATAATCTTTTCTACAATCTCTGCTATTTTGCCAGGATGTGGAATAATATGACAACCGGCATCTTTTAAAGAATTTATCTTTGATTCTGCCTTGCCATATTCACCGCTAATTACTGCACCTGCATGCCCCATTCTTTTACCTCTTGGAGCACTTGCTCCCACAATAAGAGCTGCTATAGGTTTAGTATTATTTACCGATTTTAAAAATTCTGCTGCTTCTTGTTCTTTTATCCCGCCTATTTCACCAATAAAAACTATACTTTGGGTCAAATCATCAGATATAAAATAATCTAGAACATCAATAAACGAAGTTCCAACTATAGGGTCACCTCCAATGCCTATACATAAAGATTGACCAATACCTCTTTTTGAGAGTTGATCTACAGCTTCATATGTAAGTGTTCCACTTCTGGAAACCACACCAACATTTCCAGGCATGAAAATATCCCCAGGCATAATTCCAATTTTACATTCTTCTTTTGGATTAATTACCCCCGGGCAATTTGGACCAATTAAAGTTACTCCTTTATCTTTTGCAACTTTATGAATTTTAATCATCTCATTTATAGGTACACCTTCGGTAATACAAATAACTGTTTCAATACCCGAATCAATAGATTCTAATATAGCATCTGGAGCATATGGAGCAGGTACAAATATTAAAGAGGTATCAGCATCAGTTGTATCTTTTGCTTCAATAACAGAATCAAAAACTGGTATAGAATTGTTAAATAATTGCCCACCCTTACCAGGAGTTACACCTCCAACTATTTGAGTTCCATATTCTTGGCATTTCAAAGCATGAAACCCACCTTCTTTTCCAGTTATTCCTTGAATAATTACTTTAGTATTTCTATCAATTTTAAGCGTCAATTCAAACTACCTCTTAGTAATTAATATTTTTGAAATTTCATTTAAATTGTCAGCAAAAGAAATATTATATTTACTGGCACTTAGAATTTCTTTGCCTTTATCACTATTTGTTCCTAACATTCTAATTATAAGTTCAGGAGCCTTTTTATTATATTTATCTAGCGCAGATAAAAAACCTCTAGCTGCTACATCACACCTTAAAATTCCGCCAAACAAATTTATTAATACTACTTCTACATTTTGGTCAGATAAAACAGCTAACATTGCTTCAGAAACCTTATTTTCATCTGCACCACCTCCAATATCTAAAAAATTTGCTGGTTTTAATCCAGACACATTAATAACATCCATGGTAGCCATTGCCAATCCTGCGCCATTTACTATACATCCAACACTTCCCTGTAATTGTATATATTTTATCCCCAATTTAGCTGTTTCAATTTCAACAGGATTTTCTTGGGATAAATCTCTTAATTCTTTGATTAAATTTTGCCTGAACAAAGCATCTTCATCAAAAGTAATCTTTGCATCAAGAGCTAATATTTCACCTGATTTATTTTGAATTAATGGATTAATTTCAATCAAAGAACAATCTTTGCTTAAATATAATTCATACAAATTTCTTATAATTTTTCTTAATTCACCATAATAAGTATGCTCATATCTTAAAAAATTATTAATTTTCCTTATTTGAAAATCAGTTGGCCCTGTAATTATATTTATTGGCAAAGTCAAAATATTTTCAGGAGATTTGGAAGCCACTTCCTCTATATCCATACCTCCTTCAGGGCTAGCAATAATATTCAAAGACTGATTACTACCATCAACCAATAATGCTATATAACTTTCGGAATTTATATCACTAATCTTTTCTACTAAAATTTTATTAACAATAAATTCTTCATTTTCAGTTTGAATAGTTTGAAATCCTTTGCCAAAAAATCTTTCAGCAAATTCAATCACTTCTTGTTCAGATTTAACTAATCTAACACCACCTGCTTTGCCCCTACCTCCTGCATGTACTTGTACTTTTAATACCACATCATCATCAAATGATTTATAAATTTTTAAAATCTCATCCTTATTTCCACCCACATATCCTTCAGGTATATTAATACCATAATCCTTAAATAATTCTTTAGCCTGATATTCGTGAATTTTCAAATATATATCCCTTGTGTTAATACGGAGAGAGTGGGATTCGAACCCACGATAATCGTAAAATTATACTGGTTTTCAAGACCAGCGCCTTAAACCACTCGGCCATCTCTCCAAGTTTACTCTTTAAAGTTTAAACAAATATTATATCAATTGTTATCTCAAATCCAAATTAATTGCCAATTAATTTTTCCAATTAATTTATTTACAATCTTTCTTAT
This sequence comes from uncultured Dehalococcoidia bacterium, assembly GCA_964436345.1. Lineage (GTDB taxonomy): Bacteria > Chloroflexota > Dehalococcoidia > Lucifugimonadales. Next base: position 6,076 of record CAYTCC010000016.1, on the reverse strand, counting down.
TTATATTTTGTTAAAATTAATTATATATAAATAAGAATGCGAGAAATTCATTGAAAATTAATGACATAGTAATTCGTGGTGCAAAAGAACATAATTTAAAAAATATTGATGTAAATATTCCAAGAGGTAAATTTGTTGTAATAACTGGGTTATCTGGATCTGGAAAAAGCTCATTAGCTTTTGATACAATTTATGCTGAAGGGAGAAGAAGATATGTAGAATCTTTGTCAGCCTATGCAAGGCAATTTTTAGGTAATTTAGAAAAACCAAATGTCGATTATATAGAAGGTTTATCACCTGCAATATCTATAGATCAAAGAGGTATTTCCAAAAATCCCAGATCAACAGTAGGGACTACTACTGAAATTTATGATTATTTAAGAATATTATTTGCAAGAATCGGTACCCCGCATTGTATTAAATGTAATAAAGAAGTAAAAAAACAATCCGTACAACAAATTGTTGATTCAATTAAATCTCTACCAATAAATACAAAATTTATGATCTTATCTCCAATCGTCAGGCATAGAAAGGGTGAGCATAAAGAAACTCTTAATATTGCCCGAAAATCAGGTTTTATTAGAGCCCGTATAAATGGAGAAACCAAAGAATTATCTGAAAAAATAGAACTGGAAAAAAATAAATGGCATACAATTGAAATTATAGTTGACAGGCTACAAATAAATAATGAAATTGACAATGACAGGCTAACAAATTCTATTGAAACATCTCTAAAATTATCTGAAGGTCTTATAAAAATTGCATTATCCAACAACCAAGAAATACAATATTCTGATACTTTTTCATGCCCAGATTGCAATAACAGTATAGAAGAAATAGAGCCTAGAAATTTTAGTTTTAACAGTCCTAAAGGGGCATGTAATACCTGTTCTGGAATTGGACATTCCCTAAAGGTAGACCCTAAATTAATTATACCCAATAATGAACTTAGCATTGAACAAGGGGCAATAGTTCCATGGTTTAGATCAGGGGGTTATGCAAATATATATTTAGGTATATTTACCTCGATATCAGAACAATTTAAATTTTCATTACAAACTCCAATAAAAAATTTGTCTGAGGAAAACCTGAAACTCATTCTGTATGGTTCAAAATCTAAACCTATAAAATTCAATTATGTTTCAAGAAGATTTGGAAAAATGCGTTATGATAGAAAATTCGAAGGTATTGTCAATAATTTAGCAAGAAGATACAAACAAACTAATTCTGAAGGATCTAGAGAAGATATAGAAAAGTATATGTCTAAAGTAATTTGTCCTGAGTGCAATGGATTTAGATTACAAAAAGAATCTCTACAAGTAAAAATATCCAATAAAAATATTATTGACTTAACTTTCTTAAATATTTCAGAACTTTCTAAATGGTTTAAAGAAATTGTGAATTCAAAATCTAAAAATTCTGTAAAATTAAATAAAACAGAACTTTTAATTGGAGAAAGATTAATAAATGAAATAACTTCAAGATTAGAATTTCTTATAGGTATTGGTTTAAAATATTTATCTCTTTCAAGAGCATCAGGAACGTTAAGTGGAGGGGAAGCTCAAAGAATCAGACTTGCAACTCAAATAGGCTCAGGATTAACTGGAGTGATATATGTATGTGACGAACCCTCTATAGGTTTACACGCTGCAGATGACCGAATGTTAATTAACACACTAAAAAAACTAAGAGATCTAGGCAATACAGTTTTGATTGTTGAACATGACGAAGCAGTTATAAGATCAGCAGATTACATTATTGATATGGGACCAGGAGCTGGTGAGTCAGGAGGGAAAATAATTGCAAAAGGTAATTTAAATAATATTATTAAATCTACTAAATCTATTACAGGTGCTTATTTATCTCATAAAAAAATAATAGATAATAGCAAAAACAGAAATTTATTAAATAAAAAATATATTAAGGTTTATGGTGCTTCAGAAAATAATTTAGATAATATAGATATAAAAATTCCTTTAGGTTTGTTTGTAGCAATAACTGGAGTTTCAGGCTCAGGCAAAAGCACTTTAGTTAATGAAATAATTTATAAATCAATAGCGCAAAAAATAAATAAATCTAAAAATACACCAGGCAAATTCAAATCTATTGATGGAATAGAATTTATTGATAAAATAGTTAATATTGATCAATCTCCAATAGGGCGAACTCCAAGAAGTAATCCCGCAACTTATACTGGGACATTTACATATATCAGAGAATTGTTTGCTAACTTACCTGAATCAAAATCAAGAGGATATAAGCCTGGCAGATTTTCTTTTAATGTCAAAGGAGGTAGATGTGAAAATTGCTCAGGAGATGGGGTTATTAATATAGAAATGCAATTTTTACCAGATGTATCCATATCTTGTGATTCTTGTAAAGGGAAAAGATATAATAGAGAAGGCCTTGAAATTAAGATGCGTGGGAAAAATATATCAGATATTTTATCTATGAGTGTTGAGCAAGCATCTGAATTTTTTTCTAATATCCCAAGTATTAAAAACAAACTTGAAACTTTAAAAAATGTAGGTCTAGGCTATATCAAATTAGGGCAACCTTCTACACAACTTAGCGGAGGAGAAGCTCAAAGAATAAAACTTTCATCCGAATTATCTAAGCGATCAACAGGTAAAACGTTATATATATTAGACGAACCTACAACAGGATTATCATTTCAAGATTGCAGCATGCTTATTAGTGTTCTACAAAAACTTGTAGAAGGAGGAAATACAGTATTAATTATTGAACATCATTTGGATGTAATTAAATCTGCTGATTGGATAATTGATCTCGGTCCAGGTGCCGGTGAGGAAGGAGGGAAAGTGATATACGAAGGCTATACAAAAAATATAATTTCAAACAAACTATCATTAACAGGAAAATATCTCAAATCTCATTTAGCTAAAATAAAAAATCATTAATAATACCATATATAGTATTATCTCAATAATATATCGCAATATATAGTATAACATCTAAGTGATTGACATATAAAATCAACTTTATTAAAATATTATGAAATATTATTGATAAAAAGAAAAAAATTATGCCAGTAATAGCCTTAGGCGGACTAACTGCAGGTGGCGGTAGAATAATTGGCCCCAAAATAGCACAGAAATTAAATATAGATTATGTTGATAAAGACATATTGAAACAAGCCGCTTTACAAAGTGGCTTGGATATAGAGCTCTTTACACAAAAAGAAGAGAGACCAACTACTTTCGGGCAAACATTTATAGAAAAAATTTCAAATATATTAGAAAAATCTGCTTTTTCAGGAGCCGTTGGAGATCCGCACTTCGGACCGGGAGCCGCAGCATTTCTAACTCATGAATTTGAAGATTTAACAGCAGAAGAAAATACTGAAAAATACCACTTAAATGATGATGAATATAGTATGGGAATTCATGAAACTGTACTACAATTGGCAGAATTAGGCAGTATTGTCATTGTAGGCAGAGGAGCCAACATTATCCTAAAAGATGACCCAAGAGTACTTAGAGTAGGACTTATTGCAAATGAAGTTGACAGAATAAACAGGATTGCAAATCATGAAGATGTTGATTATAAAACTGCCAAAGATTTTATGATTAATAGAGACGCAGCCAGAACTCATTTTTTTAAAAAATTCTTTAATATTGAAGATCCAGATAATAGATTTAACTACCATGCTATTTTAAATACAAGTGAAATGAATTTTGACCTTGTAACAGACATAATAATTGATATGTCTAAAGATTTACATTTAGATACTCCTTAAAAATCTTTATATACCATCTCTCCATTTACAATAGTTCCAGAAATTTTACACTCTAATACATCATGATTTGATAATAATGATATATCTCTATCTATAAGGGTGAAATCTGCAATTTTCCCTATTTCTATATTTCCTTTGAAATTTTCTTTAAAAGAACCATATGCAGTATTTTTTGTATACATTTCTAATGCTTCTTTTAAATTTAATATTTCTTTAGACTGCCAACCCCCATATGGAGAATTATTAAATTTAGTTCGATTAACTGCTGCGTAAATTCCCTTTAATGGAGAAGGATTTTCTACCGGAAAATCAGAACCTCCAATTAATAATATATTATTATCAATTAAGGTTTTCCATAAGTATGAATCTTTTACCCTATCTCCCAATCTTTCTTCAGCCATATACATATCAGAAATGCAATGCATTGGTTGTACAGATGCAATAACATTCAAATCAGATATCTCTTTTAAATCTTCTTCTTTTATAATCTGAGCATGCTCAATCCTAGTCCTATGATCAAACTGATAGTCATTATAATTCTCTAACGTTTCTCTAAGTGCTAAAACCACTTCTCTATTTGCCTTATCACCTATTGCATGTATACAAACCTGAAAATCGTTGTTAAATGCTTTTGAAAATAAAGTTTTCAATTTATTTTTATCTAATATCAAAATACCATATGTATCTGAACCCTGATACTTGTCAATTAATGCAGCTCCGTTAGAACCTAATGCTCCATCAGCAACTAATTTAACACTTTTTAATTCAAATAACTCAGATTTATATTTAGATACATTATTCTCAAATAATTCCTGATTAGCCATTGCATAAACTCTGATTTTTAATTTGTTTTCATTTATAAGTTCTTTATACGCATCAAATTGAATAGAGGAAATACCTGCATCATGCACTTCAGTTAATCCTTTTGACAAACATATTTCTTGTGCTTTTAATATCCATTTTTTAACATCATCAATGCTTTCAGAAGGAATTATATCCCAAATTAACTGTTGAGCTTTATCTACTAATATCCCTGTTAACAATCCATCTTTTTTTAAAATTTCTCCTCCATCAGGAACAGGTGTATCTTCTTGAATATTAGCCATATCTAAAGCTTTTTTATTACACCATATTGCATGTCCATCTATTCTTGACAAAGTGACCGGAATATCAGGGAAATTCATACTTAAATACTTATTGTCAGGCAATAATTTGATATCAAACTTTTCTTGATTCCATCCTCCTCCATTTACCCAAGACAAGTTATTATTCAAATCAAGAAAAGTTTTAATTTTCTCTACAACTTCAAACTCAGACTTACAATCTCTCAAGTCAACTTCATATTGATTTTTACCTAAATGAGTCATATGTCCATGACTATCTACAAGCCCAGGTAGCATATAGAAATTTCTAAGATCTATAACTTCAGTCTTTTTATCATAATTTATATTTCGTCCAATATCAGAAACTACTCCATCTTCTATAAGAAGATTTGTTTCATAAGAGTCAAATTTATCAATATCAAAAATATTTATATTAGAATAAAGAATTTTAGTCATTAAGAAGACATTCCTTTTAAAATTTATTATTTATAGATAACAAAAAGTCTAATGTTCTAGATTGTAAATTTATTCTTTTATTAATGTCCTCACCAAATACTACAGCTAATATTTCTGTAACACCTGAATTGGCATATTCTTGCAATATATTATATGCATAATCCTCATCACCAACTATAGCTAAATCACCTGGATCTTTTACCCCTTCTTGAATAATCATTTTTTTATAATTGGGATAATTATTATAAAATTTAAAAATAGATTTAGCTTCATAAGTAACTCTCTCCAGATCGTCAGTAATACATATAGGAATTGCTGAGACTATACTTCTCCTATTATCTGATGTCGAGTTTAAGACAGGGGAAATATTACTATTAATAGTCTTGTAACCTGTCATCCATGTTATGGTACCTTCCGTATATTTTTTAGCAATGCCCAACATTTTAGGACCTAGTGCTGCTAAATAAATATCTAGATCATTGCAAATTTCAACATCTATGGATACATCAACATTAAATATATTTCCATTAAATTTTGAGTATCCCTTATTTAAAATATCTTTCAATATTATTACAAATTCCTTCATATATAAAACAGGATTAACATATTTAAGCCCTAATTCATTTTCCACCCGGTATTTATGGGATACACCTAATCCAATTTTTAATTTATTATTTGAAATCAATCCAGTAGTTAATATCTGCTGGGCCAACTCAACAGGATGCTTAGAAAAAACAGGGATAACTGCAGTTCCTAA
>CAYTCC010000015.1:11738-23512 GCA_964436345.1 uncultured Dehalococcoidia bacterium | reverse complement strand
TCATCCTATTTTTAACAATATTCCAAATGACTCATATTTCTATTTTGTTCACAGCTATTATGCAATACCCAATGATAAAAGTAACATCATTGCCAACACAAATTATGGAATCACTTTTTGTTCTGCCTTTGCAAATAAAAACTATGTTGGATTGCAGTTTCATCCTGAAAGAAGCGGTGAAATCGGATTAGAGATATATAAAAACTTTATAACAAAAATAATGTAACTATACTTATGTTAGTAATACCAGCCATAGATATATATAAAAATAAATGTATCAGATTATACAAAGGAGATTATAAGCAATCCACAATATATTCTGAAAATCCAATAGAAGTTATGCAAAACTGGGAATTCCTAGGAGCGAAATTAATACATATTGTTGATCTAGAAGGCGCGAAATTGGGTAAAACTATTTCTAAAAATGTGATTGAAAAAATGATTGATAATTCCAATGTAAAAATACAAATTGGAGGAGGGATAAGAACCTTAGATACGATTGGCTATTATTTATCTTTTGGAATAAAAAAAGTCATCCTTGGGACCGCTGCAATAAAAGATGAAAATAATTTTGTCAGTACAGCAATAAAAAAATACGGATTTGAAAAAATAGCTGTTTCATTAGATACCTCAAAAGGTAAAGTTAAAACTCAAGGATGGACAAAAAAAACAAATTCCACTCCTGAAAATTTAATACATGCTTTAATGAAAAAAGGTGTTAAAAATTTTATATATACTGATATTGAAAAAGATGGGACATTTCAAGGAATATCAATAAACGATATAAAAAAAATTTATAATAAATTCAATATTAATCTCACAATAGCCGGTGGAATTTCTTCAGAATCTGACCTTCAATCATTAGATGAATTGGGAATAGAAAATGTTATAATTGGAAAAGCTTTATATGAAAACAAGCTAAATCCAAACACAATATTCAAAAAATATAAAGGTTAATTAATGGTAAAAAATAATCAAACTATATTAAAAATTGATACACATAAAATAATTGCCACTCTCCCAATTATGCCATACCAAACCATCGTATGCCTGGGTGCTGAAGAAGGCTTATTCCCAATACTATTTGGCAAATATGTTTTTGATGGGGAAGTTGTAGCTTTTGATAAAAACAAGTCAAATATAGATAAAACAAAAAAAATGCTAAAGAAAATTAATCTTGGCAATGTTGAGCTCAAAGAATTTACAAAAGAATTGAAAATATCTCCTGAATCAGTAGATGGTGCTTTTATTTCTAACTGGGATTTATATAATGTTAGCCTTGAATTATTTACAAAAGCTCTGAAAAAAAATTCTTGGCTTGCAATTTTAATAGATTCAAATGACAATTCTCAATCTATACCGGAAAGCAAAATATCTAAATTAGGATTTAAAAAAGATTCAGAAATTTTTGTTGACGAACAACACAAACTTTATAATTTTAGATTTTAATTATATTTAGGCACTGAAATGCTAACAAAACGTATAATCCCTTGTCTTGATGTAGATAAAGGTCAAGTTGTAAAAGGAAAAAGTTTTGTAAATCTTGTTAATGCAGGAGACCCTGTTAAATTAGCCAAAAAATATTATGAAGACGGAGCAGACGAACTAGTATTTTTAGATATTACAGCAAGTATTGAAAACAGAAAAACAATATTAAATATTGTCGAAAAGGTTTCAAAGCAAGTTTTCATCCCTCTGACTATAGGAGGAGGTGTGAAAACTATAAATGATATCAAAGGATTACTGAACCACGGAGCTGATAAAGTTTCAATTAATACAGCTGGAATTTTAGATAAAGAGTTGTTCTACAAAGCATCAAATTATTTTGGATCACAAGCAATTGTAGGAGCAATAGATGCAAAACAAAATAATAATAATTGGGAAATTTATAGTCATGGTGGAAGAAAAAAAACAGGGTTAGATGCAATAAAATGGGCAAAAGAATTAAATAAATTAGGAGTTGGAGAATTACTTGTAACAAGCATGGACAAAGATGGAAATACTTCTGGTTATGATATAGATTTGCTATACAAAATTTCTACAAATGTAAATATTCCCATAATAGCTAGCGGTGGAGCAGGCACACCTGATCATATGTATGAAGCATTAACAAAAGGAAATGCAGACGCAGTATTGGCTGCAAGTGTTTTCCATTTCCAAGAGTATACTATAAATAATGTTAAAGAAATTTTATCTAAAAAAGGAATACAAATAAGATATGAATGAAAATATAAAATTTAATAAATCAGATCTGATCCCTGCAATAATCCAAAATCACAATACAAATGAAATATTAATGCTAGGTTATATGAATCAAGAATCAATAAATATGACAATGAATTCTGGTCATGTTTGGTTTTATAGTAGAAGTCGAAAAAAATTATGGGAAAAAGGGGAAAAATCTGGTAATTATTTAAAAGTGATTAATTTAGCCTTAGATTGTGATAAAGATACAATTTTAATCAAAGCTATCCCTAATGGGCCGACTTGTCATAAGGGGAATACTTCATGTTTTGGCGAAGAAAATAAACCTGTAGAAAATACTCTTAACTCTATTATCTCAATTATTAATGAGAGAAATAAAAATAAAAATCCAGATAGCTATACGTCAAAACTATTAAATGAAGGAATGCCTAAAATAGCACAAAAAATCGTGGAAGAAGCAGGGGAATTATCAATTGCAAGTTTAACAGACAAAAATAACTACCAAATAATATATGAGTTTTCTGATTTGCTATTTCATATGCTAGTTTTGTTAAAAAAAGCTAATATCGATATTGAAAATATCTGGGATGAACTTGAATCTCGGAAAAAATAATTTATTATAATCTAAAATCAAATTAACAAAACAAATAATACTTTGCCTTAAATAAAGGAAATGATTTGAGAATTGGAATAGACGTTGGAGGAACATTTACTGACTTAGTTGTTGCTCAAAACAACCAACCTATTAAACAATTCAAAACACATTCAACGCCTAAAGATCCTTCAATAGGTGTACTGAAAGGTTTAACAGAAATTGCCAATTCGCATAAAATCACATTAAACGAATTACTTGCAAAGGTAGAATTAATTGTACATGGTACTACAGTTGCAACTAATACCTTAATTGAAAAAAAAGGAGCTAATGTTGGTATTATAACGACTGATGGTTTTAGAGATTTACTTGAAATCCGTGAAGGGCTCAAAGAAGATCGATATAATCTCCGAATGGCTTCAGTTGAGCCGCTAGTACCAAGGTATTTACGTTTAGGAGTCCAAGAAAGAATTAAATATGATGGAAGTGTTCATATACCCTTAAATATAAAAAATCTCAAAAAAAATTTAAATAAATTAAAAACCGAAGGGGTAAATTCACTAGCAGTGTGTTTCCTATTTTCATTTATGAATTCCAAGCATGAATTACAAGCAGCAAAGGAAATTAAAAACATATTTCCTGATGCTTTCATATCTCTGTCTCACGAAGTGCTGCCACAAATCAAAGAATTTGACCGAATTAGTACAACTGCTGTTAACGCATACGTTGGACCTGAGCTTGGTAAATATCTAAGTAGTTTCCAAAACCGCCTAAATAAACATGGGGATGAAAGTAAAGTTTTAATAATACAATCTAATGGAGGTTCTGCTCCAATTAAAGATTCTATTAAATTTGCAGTCCGCTCTATACTGTCTGGTCCAGCAGGTGGGGCCCAGGGCGCAGCAAATGTTGCTTCTGAAATAAATGAAAAAAATATTATTGCATTAGATATGGGTGGAACTAGTACTGATATCTCAATCATTGAAAATGGAAAACCTCATATTGCCAACGAAAGATTTGAAGCTGGATGGAAAATAGCAGTACCAATGATAGATGTTCACACACTAGGAGCTGGAGGTGGGAGTATAGCTCGTGTAGACATAAGTGGCGTCTTAAGAGTAGGTCCTGAAAGTGCCGGAGCAGATCCAGGTCCTGCTTGTTATGACTTGGGTGGAGAAAATCCAACTGTAACTGACGCTGCTCTAGTTCTAGGACTATTAAATAAAAATTCTTTCCTTGGAGGTCGAGTAACTCTAAATGACAATTTAGCAAAACAAGCTATAAAAAATAAAATAGCTGACCCTCTAGGATTAACCATCATAGAAGCAGCAAATGGTATTATGAGAGTCGTAACAAACTCCATAGCAGAAGGAATACGCTTGGCTTCTATTCGAAAAGGTCTCGACCCACGAAGTTTTTCAATGGTGGCTTTCGGGGGAGCTGCAGGAATGTTAGCAACCAAGGTAGCAAGAGAAGTTGGGATCCAAAAAATACTTATTCCATATACAGCACCAGTATTATCAGCTTTTGGAATGCTGACATCTAACATTCAATATGATTTTTCACAGTCTTATCCTTCCGGATTAGAAATAGTAGATCTAAATGAAATTCGTTCCCAACTTCAGGCCATGGAGAAAAAAGGAAGAAATCGACTTAAAGAAAACGGTGTGCCAGATAAAGAAATAATTGTAGAATTTAAAGCTGACATGAGGTATTTGGATCAAATATATGAAGTAACAGTACTTATTCCTGATCTGAATTTTAATGATCAGGAACTTAAAGAAAAATGGGCTCATAACTTCCACATAAGGTTTGAAGAACTCTATTCCTACAGACAATCTGAACAAGAAATTAGACTAGTGACACTAAGAGCAACAATATTAGCACCAATACCCAAAATCTCAAATACAAAAAAAAATATAAAATCACCTGGTAATTATGAATTTTCAAAAACATCAACAAGGCAAGTCCATATGACAGAATGGGGAGATGTGCCCATTTTTCAAGAATCAGATCTTTCCAGCAAACACAATATAAATGGCCCGGCAATCATAGAATCAGAATTTACTACTGTTGTTCTGAGTCAGAATGAAACACTTACAAAAAACTCAGAGGAAATGTTATCCATCAAGTTGAGAGATATCAAATCAATTGAAAAAAAACCATCTAAATTAAAAGCAGTCGATCCGGTAACTCTTGCTGTTGTGGAAAACAGATTGGAATCTATTGCTATCGAAATGATGGATGTAATGATACGTACTTCAATGTCACAAATTTTAAATTCAAGTCGAGATTTCTCCACTGCAATTTTAGATAACAAATGTAGGCTTATTGCACAAGGAGAAGGAATACCGGTACATGTAAGCGCGCTCCCAATTGCAGGAGAAGCTATTTTAAATACTTTTCAAAATGATATTCACCCAGGAGATATGTTTGCATTAAATGATCCATATAATGGAGGCAGCCATTTACCTGACATAACTGTAATTAAACCTGTTTTCAAAGATGAGAAGTTACTTTTTTTAACCGTGAATCGTGCTCATCACAGCGATGTTGGAGGAGCTACTCACGGTGGTTACAATCCTTCTGCTAGCGAAATTTACCATGAAGGCCTACGCATACCTCCGTTAAGAATTCACGATAAAGGAAAACCAAGAGAAGATTTACTGCAAATGCTTTCTGCTAATGTAAGATTGCCTGAAAATTTTTTAGGAGATCTCAACGCGCAAATAGGTTCTGTTTCAACTGCAGAGCGTCGCATGCTTGAATTACTTAATAATTATGATGAAACCACATTGCTAATGATTATAGATAGCATATTATCTGCAACTGAATATAAAGTTCGCCAATTCATATCAGAGTGGCCTGATGGTGTGTACGAAGGAGAAACCCATCTTGATGATGATGGCTTTGATTCAAAAATGATCCCTATTCATGCAAAAGTCACAATTAAGGATGATACTATGAATATTGATTTAAGCAAATCATCCCCCCAAGTAACAGGATTTATAAATAGCGCTTTCGCAAATACACGATCAGTAGCTCATGCTGCAATAATGTATCTAGCTCCTTATGACTTAGCAAAAAATGAAGGATCGATGGGGCCTTTAAGTGTTATTGCTCCAAAGGGATTAATTGTAAACGCGAACCCACCAGCTCCTGTTTGTATGAGTACCAATCATTGCGGAGAAGAGATAATAGAATCAGTATTTAAAGCTTTAGCAAATGCTGTACCTTTAGCTGTTAATTCAGGATTTTCTCGAAGAATGAGATATGCTATCACAGGTACAGATCCACGTACAGGAAAATATTTTATATGGCATTATTTTATGGGACGAGGCGGAGGAGGTGCGTCATCTGGTAATGATGGGTGGACATGCGTGGGAGAAGTTAATGTAGCTGGGGGTATTAGAGCTCCTAGCGTGGAAATAACAGAAGAAAGATTTCCACTTTTTGTTGTAAACCATGAACTACGTCCAGATTCTGCTGGTAATGGACAATGGCGAGGTGGACTTGGAGCTGTATGTGAGATAATTTATGAAGGGAAAGATAAAGGTACTATGAATACTGCTGGAGATGGAATGATAGTCCCTCCTTTTGGCTTATTTGGGGGTTCAGAAGCACTTCCTCATAGATATAGCCTTATATCCAACGGTACTGAAAGAGTACTAAAATCTAAAGAAACAGAAGTTACTGTATTGCCTGGCGACAGAATAATTGCTCTTTCATCTGGGGGTGGTGGTTATGGTGATCCTAATAAACGGGATAAAAATTCTCTTGAATGGGATAAAAAAAATGGTTATTTATCATAAGCTAAAATTACATAACAACAATTTATTTATGTAATTCCACACATTTATTTGTAGCAACTATTGCTAATTCCAAATCATCATCACCTGGATTCATAGTAGTTATTTTTTGCAATATATATCCTGGGAAATTAATGATTTTACCGAAAATCATTTTATTAGATTTCCAACCTAATAATAATGTCTCATATGTAAAAGAAATTATCAAAAGGGAAATAAACAATCTTATTAAAAATAAAAATACAAATCCTAAATTAAAATCTATTGTATGAAAAATAATATTTGCATAAATAAATACAAATGCTAAAAATGCTGTCCCACATCTTGGATGTTCTTTATTAAATTTACGAAGATTACCTTTTGTTAATAATTCCTGATTTTCATATGCATGTATAGACATATGCTCAGCTGCGTGGTATTGAAACATTTTTTTCCCAATTGCAAAAAATCGATATAAAAATATATAGAAAAAAAATATAGAAAACCTTAAGAACAATTCAATCCAAACCTTAAAAACTGTACTAGATAAAAAATAATTTGTAATCAAACCAGATGTTAATTTTGGAACAAATATTATTATCCCAAGAGTTAAAAAAATAACAATAACAAACATCAAACCAATAAATAATTTAAAATAAATAGAGTCCAAATCAATCTCATCATCAGAAATTTCTGCCATCATAAAAATTGATTTTATAGATAAACTAAATGTTTCAAAAATAGCTATTAATCCTCTGATCAGAGGTATTTTTCTTAAATAATCAAAAAACTTAAAACTCCATTCCAAAGATACAAAGTCTATTTCATTTGATTTATCTCTATACGCAATAACAGTATATTTGGGACCTTTAATAAGAATTCCTTCTGGTAAAGCTTGCCCACCCAATCTAATAGTTTTACTTAAATCCAAGTTATTATCTCGATAAATATTAACTTAAATTATATCTTCTCTTGAGTCTCTCAACTCTACCTTCAGTATCAACTATTTTTTGCTCGCCTGTATAAAATGGATGACAGGTACCACAAAGTTCAATTCTCATCATTTCTTTTGTTGAACCAGTTGTATAAGTTGTACCGCAAGAACATACAATCTTTGATTCATTAAAATATTCAGGATGTATATCTGATTTCATATCATATTCCCCTTATTTATGATAAACACTAGCTTTCTTTTTGTCTTTCGTAGAATTTTCAAATTTAACCACACCGTCAATTAAAGAAAATAAAGTGTGATCCCTACCCATTCCTACACTTGTTCCAGGAATAATTTTTGAACCTCTTTGCCTAACAAGTATAGCTCCTGCTTTTACAGATTCACTATCATACACCTTAATTCCAAGACGTTTTGCATTACCTCTATTAGGGGTGTTTTTTGTACTTCCGCCACCTTTTTTATGTGCCATCAGAAATTCCTTTTATTTATTTTTTTGATTTAATTGTTTTAGTGACTTTTTTAGCTCTAGGCTTGATAGTCTTAACAGGTTTCGCACTTTTAGATTCAGTTGTTTTTGATTTTGTAGTCATCAAACCTGGTATTTCAACAATCTGAATTTTAGTTAATGATTTTCTATGCCCAAATCTTTTTCTATTACGAGTTTTATTTTTGTACTTTCCTGAAATTCGTTTAGAAGTTCTAAAATGTTCAACAATTTTAGCAGACACAAACTCACTCTTGATAATAGGGCTACCTATTTTAGATTTACCATCTTTAAATAAAAACAATACATCATCAAGTTTGATAAAATCACCTATGTCGGAATCTATTTTATCAACATCAATGATATCTCCAACACCCACTTTAAATTGTTTTGATTTATATTTGACTATTACATAATTATTCATTTTTTCACCACGAAGAGATATTTTATATGTCTATATAAGAAGAAGTCAATGAAATTATAGCCAATGTTGTTATAAGATCCTAAGCTTAAATATTTTTTCTCGAATAATGCATTTATTCTTATAATCATACAAAGCAGTCCCAATAAAATCACCTGTATCATCATAAATTTTATATCTTGCAGAAATATTTTTTAAATTAATAAAAATTGGAGTTTTATCATAAAATAAATTTAAATTTATTTTGGACAATGTTGTAGATTCACAATTGTTTAATAAAAAATCAGGAGTTTTAAGTATATTGTCATCAATTAATTCAAGATTGTTTATTTCAATCAACTTCTCTAGAGAAATTAAATCTGATTCTGAAAATGCGCCTGATCTAATTCTTCTCAAATTGTTCAAAAATGATACTGTGTTAAATTCTCTTCCTATATCGTCGGCAAATGAACGAACATAAAATCCTTTGCCTGAAACAATTTTGAGTTCTAAATTTCTTCCATCCCAATTCAATATATCTATTGATTTCACGTAAACTTTCTTTGACTTCAATTCCATCTTAATTTTTTTTCTTGCATAGTAATAAGAAGGTTTACCTTTTATTTTAATTGCACTAAAAATTGGAGGTGTTTGATCTATATCACCAATATATTTATTTAATGAATTTTCAATATCTTCATGACTTAATACAGGGATTTTTTTTGTTTCAACTATAACTCCTTCAGAATCAAATGTTGATGTTGATTGCCCAAAAGTTATTCTGGCTGTATATACTTTTTCAGAATTTAATGAAAATACAGAAAATTTAGTTGCTCGATTTAAAAATAATAATAAAACTCCAGTCGCCAATGGATCTAGCGTCCCCCCATGACCAACTTTAGATAAATTAAATTTTTTTTTAATTATACTGACAACCTTGGATGAAGTTAAAGACAGGGGCTTATCAATTGCAATAATACCATTATGCATTCTAATTATTTATCGAATCTAATAATTTAGATACACCTAAAACATTTTTCGGAGTCGAATCAATCTGAAATGACAACTTTCCAAATCTAATATTTTTGATAGCTAATTGTAATAATTTACGCACATAACCTTCACTAGATTTCAAACCTTTATAAACTGACTTCACTTCGTTGTCATCACAAAGCAAACTAACATAAATTTTTATTACACTAAAATCTTTAGAAGATTTAATTTTTTGGATTGTAACAATCGTATTAACTCTTGGATCACTAATTTCATTTTCGATAATGTTAGATAATTCCTGTTTGATAAGGGAATTAACTTTTAAAAATCTTAGATCATCCATTTATTAACCACATTTTAAATATAAAACTCAATGAGGTCACCAACTTTAAATTGCTGAAATTCATCTATTCCTATACCTCCTTCCTGGCCTGAAACCAATTCTTTCACATCATCTTTATAATGTTTCAAAGAATTAACCTTACCAAAAAATACTTCTTTACCATTCCTCGTAATACTTAATTTATTATTTGGATTAACTTTTCCTTCTTGCATCAATACTCCTGCAACCAAAATATTGTTAGATGGAAAAACAGCTTTAATTTCAGCCAATCCCTGTTTTACTAATTCTTCTTCTTTTACATCTGATTCTTTAATTTTTAATTCGACAGCATCAATTAATTCATAAATAATACTGTAAATTTGCACATCAATTGATTCCTGTTTACTCGTTTCAATGGCACCTTTTTCTACCCTGACATTAAATCCATAAATTACAGATTGAGATGCAACCGCTAAAGAAATATCGTTTTCATTTATATTTCCAACTCCGTGATGAATCAATGCAATATTAATCCCATCTTTATTAAAAGCATTTAAGGATTCAACCAATGCATCTAAACTGCCTTGTAAATCTGCTTTAAGAATAATGTTTATAGTTTGTATGCTTTTTTGTTCAGCTGATGCATGAGTTAAATCAATATTCTGATAATTAAAATTGTTTTCAAGTTTCTTTCTTTCAGCTAAAAGGGTTTTAGCTTCTTTTTCATTATTAACTTGTTGCAATATTTCACCTGCAAAAGGCAATGATTCAAATCCTAATACATCTATAGGAGTTGCCGGGGTTGAAGATTTTACTTGCTGACCATTATCGTTGATTAAAGCTCTAACCTTCCCCTTAGTAGTATCTAATACAAAACGGTCTCCAACTTTTAAAATCCCTTCCTGAATTAATACTTTTACTAATATACCTTGCTTATCATCTACAGTAGATTCCAATACTACTGCTCTTACTGGAAGTTTTGTATTAGTTTTAAATTCACTAACCTCTGCAACCAAAAGAATATAATCCAATAATTCCGGAACACCTTCTCCTTTTGGAGAAGAAACAGGAACACAGATTAAATCTCCTCCCCATTCTTCTATTAACATATCTCTTTCAGCTAACTGACTTTTTACTTTTTCTATATCAGCGCCTGGCAAATCAATTTTACTAATAACTATTATCATAGGAACATCTGCAGCCTGAGCATGTTTTATAGATTCTTCTGTCTGGGGCATAATTCCGTCATCCGCTGCAATAATTATTACAGCTATATCAGTAACTTTTGCCCCTCTTGATCTTAAAGTAGAAAAAGCTTCATGTCCCGGGGTATCTAAAAATGTAATAAAAGAATCTTTATATTTTAATTTATATGCACTTAATTTTTGAGTTATACCTCCGAATTCTGATTCTGCAACTGTAGTTTGCCTAATCTTATCTAACAAGGTAGTTTTCCCATGATCTACATGCCCTAAAATTGTAACAACTGGCGGTTTAATCTCATCGCCTTGAGTTTCTGATTTTAATGATTGTGTTTCTTCGCTATTATCTTTAATTTCTAAAGGTATGAAACCAAAACTTTTTGAAATTAAAGATGCTAATTCGTATTCTATCTTCTGATTAATTGAAAGCATATAACCTGCTCTCATTAATTGCTTAATAACATCAACTGAATCAAGATTTAGCCTAGCAGCTAAATCACCTACGGTTAAATTACTTGGAAGTTCTATTTTGTTAGATTCACTTTTATCTTCGACCATTATTATTTTCCAATTTAACCTTTAAATTCAAATTACATTTTAAAAACTCTTCAATTATTTATTAGATTTTTTGTTAGTATTAGATTTGTTTTTCAATTCATCTATATCTTCTGCAAATCTTATCTGACCTTGATTGTCATCTGTACCAAAAAGTTTTTCTATAGAGAACAAATCTTCATCAGCATCTCTTAAAGTAGTCATCTCTTCCTCAGCTACTTCCTCTTCGGCCACAGGTTCCTCAGCTACTTCCTCTTCGGCCACAGGTTCCTCAGCTA
>CAYTCC010000015.1:0-11638 GCA_964436345.1 uncultured Dehalococcoidia bacterium | reverse complement strand
CAGGTTCCTCAGCTACTTCCTCTTCGGCCACAGGTTCCTCAGCTATTTCCTCTTCAAGTTTTCTGAATACATCCTCTCCATGACCTGGAGTAAATATTTTATCTTTGTTATTATCTTCTTCTACATTTACTTCTTCAGGTTCTACACTTCTAATATCTATTTTCCAATCTGTCATCTTAGCAGCCAATCTAGCATTTTGCCCTTCCCTACCAATTGCTAATGAAAGATGCTGGTTTGGTACCCAAACTATAGCAATTTTCTCTTCTTCAACAAGCTCAACTTTAGCTACCTGGGCTGGATTTAAAGAACTTGTAATTAAAACTTTTGGATCATTACTCCATTCAACTACATCTATTTTTTCGCCTTGTAATTCACTTACAATACTTTGTATCCTTATTCCTCTAAGTCCAACACAAGATCCAACTGCATCAATACCTTCTTGTTTTGCAACAACAGAAACTTTACTTCTATTACCAGCTTCTCTTGCTATAGACATAATATCAACAGAACCATTTGAAATTTCCGGAACTTCTTGTTCAAATAATTTTTGCAATAATATAGTATCAGCTCTAGAGACAATCAATTCCGGACCTCTTGGAGTATCAGCTAAAGCTTTTAATAAAACTCTAAATTTTTGCCCTACTCTGTATCTTTCAGAATACATTTGTTCGTTAACAGGTAATAAAGCTTCAGCTCTACCCATTTCAACATAAACTTTTTTTTGATCAGTTCGAACAACTGTGACAGCAAATATTTCACCTTCTCTGCCTTGAAATTCATTAAAAATTAAATCTTTTTCTGCTTCTCTTAATCTTTGAAGTATAACTTGTTTAGCTGTTTGAGCTTCGATTCTTCCGCCTGCTTCATTTAATTTCCCAGTTAATATATTGTTTCCAATTTCAGCATTAGAATCGATTTTCTTAGCATCTTTTAAAGAAATTTCTATTGAATTATCTACTACCTCATCAACTATGCTTTTAACGACATATACATTGAAATCTCCTGTTTCTGTATCTAATTTAACAGAAATATTATGCCCTGATTTCAAACTTTCCTTTTTAAAAGTTGAAGATAAAGCTTCTTCAACAGCAGATAAAATAGTATCTCTATCTAAATTTCTTTCAGCTGCAAGCTGAGTTAAAGCTATTAAAAAATTACTTTTCATAACACAAATCAAATAATATAAATAAAATACATTTATAAAAAACAAAAGTGGGTCAAGCCCACTTTTATTATCATGCATATATTTAACTATTATTTTAGTACTTGTAATAATTTATTTCAACACATAAGATTTAAAGTCGGCGTCATAATATTTTATATATTAATAAAACCATAAAATGAACCCTTATGAAGAAATAAATATAAGTTTAAATGAAGCATCAAAATATATTAATACCAAAGTAAATGATGGTATTTTTGAAATGCTAACAACGCCGTGGAGAGAAATTGTTATAAGCTGCCCTATAAAAATGGACAACGGGGAAACTAAAGTATTTTCAGGATATAGAATACAGCATAATGCAGTACGAGGTCCTTATAAAGGTGGGGTCAGATTCCATCCTGATGCTAATCAATCTGAAGTTAAAGCATTATCATCGCTTATGACATGGAAAAATGCCCTCGTTGACATACCATTTGGAGGGGCAAAAGGCGGTATACAAGTTGATCCAAGCAGATTGTCAAAAAATGAATTATATAATTTAACAAAAAGATACACTTTAAGTATTGATAAATTCCTTGGACCAAATACAGATATACCTGCGCCAGATTTAGGTACAAACTCACAAACAATGGCTTGGATGATGGATGCATACGGATCTATTCACGGATATACTCCTGCGATCGTAACTGGGAAACCTGTAGAATTAGGCGGATCTATTGGAAGAGATTCATCTACAGGAAGAGGTGCAGTTTTTGTAATGGATGAAATATGTAAAAAACAAAAAATATATCCAAAAAATACTAATATAATTATTCAAGGATTTGGCCAAGTTGGTAATTGGATAGCTCAAATTGCATTTGAAAAAGGATATAAAATCACAGGAATAAGTAATGTCAACGGAGCAATATTATCAAATAAAGGAATCGATATTCCGAGCCTGGTAAAATATTTTCATGCAAACAAAACTTTCGATGGATACAAAAATGTAGAACACGTATCCAATGATGATCTACTTATTACAAAATGTGATTTTTTAATTCCAGCAGCTATAGAAAGAGTTATAACTAAAAAAAATGCAGATAAAATTAAAGCAAAAATTATCATCGAAGCTGCAAATCACCCTGTAACACCCGAAGCAGATAAAATTCTTGAATCTAAACAAATTGCTATTTATCCTGACACACTAGTAAATTCAGGTGGGGTAATAGTTTCATATTTTGAATGGATTCAAAATTTATACCAACATCAATGGGAAATAGAAAGAGTAAATACTGAATTACAAAAAATAATCACAAAAGCTTTTGCAGATGTTTACGATAATGCCAAAAATAAAAATATCAGTTACAGGTTGTCAGCTTTAGCTTTAGGTTTAGATAGAGTAATACACACTGCAGATCTCAGAGGTTACATATAATTATGATCCAAGATATAATTTTTAAATCTGCAAAAGATCAAATCAAACTATTACATAGTAAGCAAATCTCATCATACGAATTAACAAAAACTTATTTAGATAGAATTGAAAAATATGATGACGAATTAAATTCTTTTCTATACATAAATAAAAAAAATGCTTTAGAATCTGCTAAAAAGAGCGATGAAAGTATTTCGAAAAATAATTTCACAGGAAAATTATTTGGACTTCCCATGGCTATTAAAGATTTGACGGCAATAAATGGAATGCAAACCACTTATGGATCTTTACTCACAAAAGATAACATAGCAAATTATGATGCTTTACCATTTAAACGTATTAAAAAACATGGCCCTGTAATTTTAGGTAAAACAAACACTCCTGAATTTGGATTAATGGGTCATACAGAAAATTTATTAAAAGATCATTGCAGAACTCCTTGGGATCCAAAAAAAACAGCCGGGGGATCAAGCGGAGGTGCAGGAAGTGCGATAGCAGCAGGTTTTT
This sequence comes from uncultured Dehalococcoidia bacterium, assembly GCA_964436345.1. Classification (GTDB taxonomy): domain Bacteria; phylum Chloroflexota; class Dehalococcoidia; order Lucifugimonadales. Next base: position 8,552 of record CAYTCC010000015.1, on the reverse strand, counting down.
GTTCTATAGCTATGGGCGGAGATGCAGGAGGCTCAATAAGAATTCCATCTAGTTACAATGGAATTTTTGGAATCAAACCAACACAAGGTAGGGTTCCTAACCCAAGCTCAACACATAATTTTATATCACAAAATGGACCTATGACTAGATATGTTGAAGATGCTGCATTAATACTAGAAATTATTACTGGATTTAGTTCAGAAGATCCTTCATCTTTAAACAAACCTCCTATGAAATTCGAAAATGAATTTTGGGAAAATTCATTAACAGACTATTTACAAAAAACATATTCAAAAAACATATTACACATAGCTTGGTTAGATAATTTTGGACATGCAAAGCCAGATAGTGAAATAAAAACAAAATGCTTAGATACTTTATCTATATTAGAAAATGAAGGGCATGCAATAACACATATTAACATTGATTTTGGTGAAATATTTAATGCATGGCATAATTTATTTTCAGTCTCGACATATACTAACTATATAAACGAGTATAAAAATAACAAAAATCTATTCGCTTGGTATACTCAAGAAGCTTTTGAAAACGCAAAAAATATTTCGGCATCTGAATATGCTCAATCTATATTAACACTTAAAAAAGTACAATTAAAATTTTCAGAATTATTTCAAAAATATGATCTGATTGCATCTCCTACAATGCCTACCACAGCTTTTAATGTTGGTGAACCACCTCAAGAAATAAACGGAGAAAAAGTACATCCTTCATGGGGTTTCTGCTTATATAGTTTTCCAATTAATTTGTCTGGAGCTCCTGCAGTTAATATACCTGCAGGCTTTGATAGTCATGGACTTCCAATAGGACTGCAGATAATTGCGCCATGGCAACAAGAAAAACAATTAATAAAAATCAGCCATTTTCTTGAATCAATTATAAACTGGAGTCAATATATACCTGTAAAATACCAAGTTTAATCTAAATCAGGTCTATCAAGATGCCAATCTGTAATTTTTTGAATATGATTTGCAACACTTAATAATTTTCTTTCGCTAAAATAAGCCCCTAATAATTGCACTCCCACAGGTAATCCATTTACTTTTCCACCTGGAATTGATATTCCAGGAATTCCAGCTATATTTGCAGGTATTGTCATAATATCACTAGTATACATCGCCATAGGATCTTTAGTTCTTTCGCCTAATTTAAAAGCTGTTGTAGGAGAAGTGGGTGTAATCAAAAAATCAACTTTTTTAAACACGTCATTTAATTCTTGTTTAATCAATTGCCTAATCTGTTCTGCTTTACCATAATATTCATCATAATATCCGGAAGACAATGCGTATGTCCCAAGCATAATTCTACGTTTCACTTCAATTCCAAAGCCCTTAGATCTTGAGTTCTCTATTCGCTCCCACATACTATTAACTTGATTATCGGAAAAACCATATTTTACACCATCATATCTTGCCAAATTTGATGAAGCTTCTGATGGGGCTAAAATATAATAAACTGCCAAGGCAAATTCTGTGTGTGGTAATGATACTTCCTCTACTTCCGCCCCATTTTCAATTAATAAATCAATTACTTCAGTAATTTTATTTTTAATTTCATTATCTAAAGTTTTCGGAAAATATTCTTTAGGAATTCCAATTTTCAAATTCTTAAAATCTTCTATTTGATTTAAAAGTAAATCTTCATCAAAATTCTTAGATGTAGAATCATTTTCATCTCTTCCTTTTATTGTATTTAATATCAAAGCGGAATCTTCAACATTATTAGTAAATGGACCTATTTGATCTAATGAACTTCCAAAAGCAATTAATCCATAACGACTAACTGCTCCATATGATGGTTTAAGACCAGTAACCCCACATAAAGATGCAGGTTGTCTTATACTACCTCCAGTATCTGATCCTAAAGAAAATGCAGCAAAGCCAGCGCTTACCGCAGCAGCCGGGCCACCGCTACTACCACCAGGAACATATTTATAATTCCAAGGATTTTTAGTTGGTCCAAAAGATGAATTTTCTGTGGACGAACCCATTGCAAATTCATCTAAATTTCCTTTACCTATTAAAATAGCTCCTGCATTTTTCAGTTTTTTTACTACTGTAGCATCATAATTAGAATAAAAATCGTTTAATATTTTAGAACCTGCAGTAGTAGGAAAGTCATTAGTACATATATTGTCTTTAAGCATATAAGGGATACCAGTTAATATGCCTTGATCACCATCTTTGATTTTATTATCTGATTCTTTTGCTTGTTTGATTGCCAATTTTTTATCTTTAGATAAAAAAGCATGGATTTGGTTATCAAATTTTTCTATCCTATCAAAGTAATAATCTACTAAATCAACAGAGCTAATTTTTTTATTCCTTAATAATTTACTTAAATGAGTGATATTTTTACTCATTAAATCATCAGTCATTTAATCATCTCCAAGAACATACTCAATATTCAATTCATTTCCATCATGATTAGGAGCATTTTTTAACAAAGTAGATTTATCCCAAGATTTATGATTTATATCTTTCCTGGTAATATTTTTATCTTTTAAATCATCATCAAATTCATTGAAAGAATTTATTTTTAATTTATTTAATTTTTCAAAACTATCTAAAATATCATTCAAATCAACAGATAGAGTTTCTAATTCTTGTGAGGTTAATTTTAATTTAACCAAATCAGATAATTCTTTTATGCGGTCGATATGTATTTTTTTCAATTGGCCTTATCCTATTTTTTATTTGTTAATTCCATTGCTTTTGCAAATCCTACAGACAAAATATTATCTATGGCTTCTACTGATCTATCAATCATATCCTTAACAATTTTAGTTTCATTAGCTTCAAACTTTCCTAAAACAAAAGAAACTAAATCTTCTCCATATCTTTCTGATGTACCTATTCCTAATCTTAATCTTGGAATATCATTAGTCAAAATCTCTGAAAAAACAGATTTCAAACCATTATGTCCACCTGGACCACCTCTTTCTTTCAATCTGATAATTCCCAATAATAAATTGATATCATCTACAATAATCAAAATCTCATTTGTCTTAATATTTAATTTTTTAATTATTTTTTTTATTGGAACTCCAGAATTATTAACATATGCCATGGGTTTTAAAGAATATAATTCTTTAGATTCATAATATGTTTGATATAACTCATAATCATCTTTTTTAGATATCAATTCACTTTTATTAATTAAATTAAATGAATCTAAAACTTTCCATCCAACATTATGTCGAGTATTGTTATATTTCTTTCCTGGATTACCTATGCCAACTAATAATTTAAACATACTTAAATTTAATTTTAATAATTGAAATCACCACTTTTACCACCTGATTTTGATATTAGATGAATATCATTTATAACTATTCTTTTATCCACAGATTTCAACATATCATAAATTGTCAAAGACGCAACGGTTACTGCAGTTAAAGCTTCCATTTCAACGCCGGTGTTACCAATACATTTAACTTCTGAGTCTACTGTTACAAACCCTAAGTCATCATCTAATATAAAATTTATATTTATATTTGTAAGATTTATCTGATGACACAAGGGAATCAATTCATGAGTTTTTTTTGCAGCCTGTATGCCTGCTATTCTGGCAGTAGCTAAAACATTACCTTTTTTTGAATCATTACTTTTTGTCATTTGAAAAGCTGTTTTTGATAATTTTATTTCCGAAACAGCTTTAGCCATTCTAATAGTTTGGTTTTTATCTGAAACATCTACCATATTTACATCACCATCATTTGAAAGATGGGACATTCTTGCTTCCTGATTAGCTTTTTGATCTACATTTTCATTACCCTCAATTCCTGCATGAGCTTTAACCCATTCCCATTCACAACGAAGATTTTTCATTTTTTTAAATTCTTCCAACTCTTCCCACAAATCAATATTTTCTTTTTTTTTCCAATTCTTAATCATAGTATTAATAATTAATTGACTGTCAGACTTAATAGTCACAATAGAATCATTATTTATATAATCTGATTGAAGAGATTTAATAACTGCAGTTAATTCCATACGATTATTTGTAGTATTTTTATCAGAACCACTTAATGATTCAATTATCTCATCTTGAGAATTTCTGATTTCATACGCCCAACCACCTGGCCCTGGATTAGGAATGCAAGATCCATCAGTATAAACTACATAACGACTTACATTAGAATCAGTTACAAAATCATCTATACTTGATTGCTGAGATTTATTTTGTTTATTATCCACCAATTTTATACATCTCCACTTTTTCTTTATCAGATTGACTTAAAGCTCTAAGTTGTGAATATTGATCAGATCTATTTATCCAAATATTTTTTATAAAATCCTCTAAGTGTTTAAAAGATTGTTCTCTTATCACAGATTTCAAATCATGCCCTTTATTTGTGAATAAACATGTATATAAATTTCCATCTGCAGTAATTCTTGCTCTTGTACAATCAGAACAAAATGGTTTTGAAACTGAAGAGATTATTCCTATCTCACCCATTCCACCAATAAATTTATATCTTGTTGCTACCTCACCAAAATAATTCGGGCCAACTGCTTCTAATTCATATTTTTTTTCTATTATCCTTAGAATATCTTCTGCGTAAACAACATCATCTGATTTCCATCCATTTATAGTTCCAACATCCATATATTCTATAAATCTTATAATTAAATTATTTTCTCTTCCAAAATTTACCAAATCAATAATTTGGTTCTCATTTACATCTTTCATGACTACACAATTAATTTTTATATTTTTAAATCCAATACTATTAGCAAATTTGAGTCCTTCCAAGGTTTTTTCAATATCTAAATTTTGCCCATTCAATTTTTTATATGTTTCAGGGTTTAAAGAATCCAAACTAACAGTCAATCTATCTACTCCTGACTGCTTTAAATCCAAGGCGTATTTATTTAGAAAAAAACCATTCGTAGTAAGCGCTATTTCTTTGATAGATTTAATTGATTTTAAATCTTTAATTAATAAAGACAAATCTTTTCTTAATAATGGTTCACCACCTGTAATTCTTAACTTTTCTACTCCAAACTTTGAAAAAATCTCGCTAATCGTTATTATTTCATCAAATGATAACAATTGATCATTTTTCAAAAATTGATACCTTTCTCCATAAATTTCTTTTGGCATACAATAAGGACATCTGAAATTACATCTGTCAATTACTGATATCCTTAAATCTTTAATCGGTCTATTAAATTTATCTTTTATAACCATAGTAAAGTGACAATATACATATTAAAGAATTAATTCAATGAATTTAGACAGCTTATTTTAAAAAGCTAAATTCAAACATTTATAAATATTCACCTTTAATTATAAATCTATCGGATGTTTAGTGCATTATAGTTTAGAAATAGGTATTATTGAAAAAAATTAATTATCAGGAGTTTGAATTGCCAACTTATCATATTACTCATACTCATTCATCAGAAAATTATTTTTCAGGAAATGACGAAATAATGTCATTATGGAAACAAATAGAAAATAATGCTCAAAATAATAATGTTGAAATAAAATTTTTCAAAGTGAACCCAACTGAGCATATATTTTTTATTTTGTTAGAAACTGATGATTATTCAAATATAGAAAAAACAATAGGGCAATGCAAAAAAACAGGAGACTTTAGAGTAACACCAGTTATGGAACAAACTTTTAATCCCAAATAAAATTCTAATAGGATAACTTTATGAATGATGTAGAGTTTATGCAAATAGCAATTAATGAAGCAGTTAAAGGCCTAGAATTAGGCGATCAACCTTTTGGGGCCGTATTAGTAATGGATAATAAGGTAATACGTACTGGCAGAAATCTTGTTTACAGCACATTTGATCCAACAGCTCATGCAGAAACAGTAGCTTTAAGAGATGCAGGTACTTCAATCAAAGCTCTCAGTTTTCCTGGAGCAACTCTTTATGCTTCCTGGGAACCTTGCCCAATGTGTCTTGGGGCAATTATAACAGCAAGAATAAATCGCCTGGTCTTAGGAGGGCGAACAAGTACAAGAGACAGTAACTATGGCAAATACACTGTAGAAAAACTAATGAAACTAACCGATGTTCAAAACAAGCTGAAACTGACTACTGGAATATTACAACGAGAAAGTGAAAAAATTGTCAATAAGTGGCTAGAAAGTAAATAACAATTATTACTTTAACGATTCTAGAAATTTAGATAACTTGTTTAAAGCAATTGCCCTATGACTAATTTTATTTTTTATTTCAGTATCTATTTCAGCCATCGTTTTTGCATATTTATCTAAAAAAAATATAGGATCATACCCAAAACCATTAGATCCTTTCGACTTATTTATTATTGATCCCGTACACTCTCCTTCAAAACTACTAACCCATTCCTTATTATTGCAAAGTGTTAATACACATTTAAATTTTGCCTTAACATTATTAAAATCAGAAATTTCATCTAATAAGAATAAATTCCGTTCATGGTCTGACAAATTCTCTCCTCCATATCTTGCGCTTAATACTCCAGGCTTTCCATTTAAACATTCAACTTCCAATCCTGAATCATCTGCTAACACTAACATTCCTGAAATTGAAGAATAATAATCAGCTTTATGGAAAGAATTTTGTTGAAAAGTATCAAATGGTTCACTAACACTTTCATGAATACCAAGTGATTTAAGATCAAAAAAATTTAAACTAAAATGTTCAAAATACTTTTTAATCTCAAGTATTTTTCCATGGTTATGCGATGCTATCAGTATGTCCATTTATTTAAGATAATACGCCATTTCTAGCTTCTGAAACCATCTTGCATCTATTTATAAATTCTTTTTGTGCAATTAAAAGATTATCTGAATTTCCCTTCCATTTATTCAAGGTTGATGATTGCAAACCTCTTCCATAAGAAAAACTTAACTCCCATGGTATGTCGCCTGTTTGTTTTGCCAATTTATTTATAGCATCAAGGTTATCTATAGATTCAATTTCAGATTGCCCTCCAGACAAGAAAATAATACCTGGAACATTTTCAGGTACTATGTCTTTAAAACATTTAAGTGTCATTTCTGCTACCTTGTTTTTATCAGCTCTATTTAGAGATTCTTTTCCTGACAAAATCATATTTGGTTTAAGCAATATTCCAGATAAATTAACTTTATGTTTATCTAATTGGTTGAAAACTTCATTTAATGTCTTGTTTGTAACTTCATAACAAGAATTTATACTATGATCTCCGTCCATCAATACCTCAGGCTCCACTATGGGAACCAATCCTGCTTCTTGACTTGTAACAGCGTATCTAGCCAGTAAAACAGCATTTAATTCTATGCATTGAGCAGAAGGTATTTGATCACCAATTGTTATTACAGCTCTCCACTTACTAAATCGAGCTCCATCATCATGAAAATTTTTCATCCGATCATACAATCCATCTAATCCTTCAGTAATCTTTTCTCCAGGAAATCCAATGAAATCTTTTGCACTTTTATCAACTTTTATTCCAGGAATCACATCTTTGCTTTGCAACAATTCAGACAACAACTGCCCTTTAAAACTTTTTTGATACAAAGTTTCTTCATATAGAATTATTCCACTAATGTAATCTTCAATACCATTGGTAGAAAAAAGTAATTCCCTATAATCTCTTCTATTGTTTTCAGTCGATTCTAAATCAATAGAATCAAATCTCTTTTCAATAGTAGGATTACTTTCATCTGCTGCCAATATTCCCTTATAAGGAGCTACTAATTTTTTAGCAATATTTGATAATTTATCTTTATCCATAATATATCCTTTTATTCTACATTTTTTGCCAAATTTGCATTTCCAATAATTAATGAAACTGTTTGATGTATTCCTTCTGGTTCCAACTCTAATGTATCCATGCCTTTTGAAAAAGATTCTCCTCCTACAATATTAATTATATAAGCCAATGGATTTGCTTCATACATTAGCCTTAGCTTTGACTTACGAGTATTAATATTCATAGGATTTAAATGAATTCCACCTTTTAAAAGGTTTCTATGAAAATCTGCAACCAATGAACCAACATATCTTTGTGTCAAAGATTTATCACCCCTCAAATTATCAATATATTTTTGTACCTCATTTGACCAATTGCGATAATTACTTTCATTAACACTATAATACTGAGAATTTTTTGGTAATTTAATGTTTTGATCCAACAACACAAATTTAGATTCAGAATCCAAAATAAATGAAACAACTTTAGAGTCATACCCAATGACTAAAACTGTATTAGGGCCATAAATAGCATACATAGCCATTTTTTGATTAGATCCTTTATAAGATTTGAAATCAGAATAATCAAAACTGTTTTCCCAAACTCCAAAAATAGAACCTATACTAACTGAAACATCGACATTAGATGAACCATCAAGAGGATCCATCATAATCACATAAGAAGTAGAAGTAGAAGAATTTTGAAGCTGCTTGATATCGTCCAACTCTTCACATCCTATAGCTGAAATATATTCTGACTGAACAAAATTTCTAAGAAATACATCTGTAGCGATCAAATCTAATTTTTCGACCTGTGCTAACCCAATAGCTGCTTGCAAGTTTGTCATC
>CAYTCC010000014.1:0-24491 GCA_964436345.1 uncultured Dehalococcoidia bacterium | reverse complement strand
TAAAAATAGTAATGTGGTATAAAACCTAATGCAAGCAAAAAAAGATAATTATTTATTGCTTCATTTGTAACAATGAGGCATTATATGTGTTTTTTAATAACATAGCTATTGTCATAGGGCCAACACCTCCGGGAACAGGTGTTATTGCGCCTGCTTTGCCCATCATAGATTCAAAATCAACATCTCCCACTAATCTAAAACCAGATTTTTTAGTATCATCTGAAATTCTATTAATTCCGACATCAATAATCGCTGCTCCTGGTTTAACCATATCAGAATGCAAATAATTAGCTTGGCCTATTGCAGCAATAATTATGTCAGCATTTAAAGTATATTCAGAAATATTCTTAGATCTAGAATGACAAACAGTTACAGTTGCGTTAAAATTTTTATTCTTCTGAACAAATAAATTTGCTAATGGTATTCCCACAATATTACTTCTGCCAATAATTACCATATTTGATCCTTCTACTTCAATATTATTTCTATTTAACAATTCAGATATACCAAATGGAGTAGCTGGAATAAATCTTGGTTGCCCTAAACTTAAAAGTCCTACATTATGGGGATGTAAACCATCTACATCTTTCAAAGGATCTATAGAATTTATAATTTCATCTTTATCAAAATTTTCAGGCAAAGGTAACTGAACTAATATACCATTTACAGTTTTATCATTATTTAATTTTTTAATTAATTTAATAATATTTTCTGTATTATCATTGTCACTAAATTTATAATCTTCCGCATACATACCAGCAGATATAGCTGATTTTTGCTTATTTCTTACATAAACATGAGATGCAGGGTCATCACCTATTAAAATTACACATAATTTAGGTACTATATTATATTCATTTTTTAATTTGGAAACATGTTTGGTAATTTCTAATCTGATATCTGATGAAATCAATTTCCCATCTATTAGTTTTGTTTTCAACACATTCCTCTACATACAATTTTTGTAAGAGATTTTATAATAAAATCAAATTACATTAAAGGCAAGTTTTGGTTTTAGTAGGTACTGATTTAATTGAAATAGATAGAATATCTAAAACAATAGAAAATTATGGTCAACGCTTCCTAAATAGAATATATACAGAACATGAAATAAATTTCTGCAGAGGAAAGGTGAATTCTCTTGCGGGGAGATTTGCTGCAAAAGAAGCCGTCATGAAATTATTAGGGACTGGTGTCAGAGGAGTTGGATGGAAAGAAATTGAAATTCACCGACAAAGAGGGCATAAACCTACTATTAATCTTTATAACAAAGCAAAAAATGTTGCAATAAAGAAAAAAATCATCGATATAGAAATATCAATCTCTCATTCACGTTCAACAGCGTTTGCTGTAGCTGTTGCGTCTACAGAATAAAATGAAAATTGATAATCATTTTGAAAAAATAGTAAGTTACAAAGAAATGAAATCTATAGAAAAGATTGCAATGGATGGCGATAAATCAGAATCTGATTTAATAAATAATGCCGGAAAAGAAATAGCAACATATATAAAGAAAAATTTTATTAAAGAAAAAAAAATTTTATTTATATTAGGTAAAGGGAATAATGCAAAAGATGGATATATTGCTTTTAAACAACTTTTAAAATCCAAATATGAAATAAATATTCTATTAGTATTTAAAGATTCAGATTATAAATCATGGAATTATGACCTAAATAAATTTTCACCTAAGATCTATTACTTAAACGATCAATTTAACACTCTTCAAACTTTAATAAATGATGCTGAAATTATTATAGATGGAATATTTGGTATCGGCTTAAATAGAAATATCACAGGGAATATCAAAAAATTAATTAAACATATAAATTATTTGGATAAATATATAATATCAATCGATGTTCCATCAGGCCTATCTTCTATATACGAACAAAAAAACAATAATACTAATACTATAATTGCTAATGAAACTCTATGTATTTCGGGAATAAAAGACTGCTGTTTAACTTTAAAAGGGCATAAATATTCAAATAAATTGATTAACCTAGATATAGGCATTACAAAATATCCAAAAAATTATAAATATAAATTTCTTATAAATCCACAGGCATCTTTTAACTTAATCCCCAAAAAGGATCCCTATGGTGACAAAAGGTTATCAGGTGAAACATTGATTGTGGGAGGGTCAAAAAAATATCCTGGTTCAATACTCATGGCTGCATCAGCAACTTTAAATACCGGAGTTGGTTTATTAAGTTTAGCTATACCTTTATCAATTTATGATGTTATAGCAGGTAAAATTCCAGAAGCAACTTTAGATACAATTAATAATAATAATGAATTTATATCAAAAGATAACATCAAATATTTATTTGAAAATAAAAAAAGAATAAATTCATTGTTAATTGGTTGTGGAATGGAATCAAACAATACAACTCAAGCGTCAGTTGATTTTTTACTAAAAAATATATCTAATCATTTCAAATACTTAAACGGAATTGTCATCGATGCTGACGGTTTAAATAACTTATCCAAAATAAATGAATGGTGGAAATATAAATTACCTAAAAATACAATAATCACTCCTCATGTAAGAGAAATGTCCAGACTTACAGGACTTAGTATAAGCAAAATAAATAAAAATCCTATTGAAATATTGGAAACTTACACAAAGCTTTGGAATGTTACAATTGTATTAAAAGGACCTTTAACATTTATAGGGAATCCACATAAAAAATATATCTTAAATAGACCGAATCCTGGATTAGCTAAAGGTGGAACAGGAGATGTTTTGGCAGGAATGATTAACAGCTTTTTAGCACAGGGGTTAAATTCAGAACATAGTACAATTTTAGCTGTTTCCCTAATATCTGAATCTGGAGAAATATCAAAAGAAAAATATGGTATTCACGGATCAACCGCTTCTAAATTGATCAACAACATATCAAAAATAATTAATCAAAATAATTAAATTTATATTTCAAATGAAAAAAAACATTAAATCACAAAATATTCAGCTAATGTTTAATAAAATTGCAAAAAAATATGATTTGATGAATTATATTATGTCATTAGGGAATCATAAAAAATGGGAGCAAGAAATTATTGAATCAATCAAAATAAATTCAAAAAAAACAAACAAGATATTAGATATTGCTTGCGGTACAGGTTCATTAACAAAAGAAATAATGAAAAATCCATCTAACAATCAAGTAGTAGGATTAGATTTCTCTTACGGTATGCTCAAAATAGCAAAAAACACTGTACCAAACTTAATTTTAGGAGATAGTCATTATTTACCATTTAAAAAAAAATATTTTGATCATATAACTATAGCTTATGGTATAAGAAATTTTGAAAATATTGCACAATCATTACAAGAAATAAATTATGTTTTAAATAATAAAGGTACATTAAATATTATAGAAATCATCAAACCATATAGTAATTTCAAATCATTTATCTTTAAGCTGGGATTTTTTATCTTTGCCCCTTTATTTGGATTAATGTTTTCAAATAATTTTTCCGCTTATTTATACTTACCAAAATCATCAAATTCATTTTTAACTGAAAACGAAATAAACAGCTTATTACAAAAAAATGGATTCAAGAAAATAACAACAAAAAAGAAAGCATTCGGTTCAGTGATTCTTTTAAATGCTTTAAAATTAAACTAATCTAATGTTATCAGCAGACAATTTATCCACTAAAATTTCATATGTACTTGATGCCGCATTCTTAAAAAGTTTATTAAGAAGTGAAACTTTAGGTTTATAAATAACAGTTTTTTCTGGACAATTTCCTTCCTTTGCAGCTAATTTAATTGCATAATTCAAATTACCAATACTATCAATTAATCCTAATTCTTTAGCTTTAGGAGCCCAGTAAATTTTACCATCAGCAATTTTTTTAATTTCTTTATAATCTTGATTCCTGTTAACAGAAACAATTTTTAAAAACCTTTCATAATAATCATCAATAAATTCCTGTAAATATTTCGAATCATTTTTAGTTTGTTTTCTCCATATTGATCCTGAATCTTTAAATTCGCCTGTCTTATTTACTTCTACTTTTACACCTAAATTATTTAAAAGATCAACTAATACTGGGCGGATTGATATTACACCTATTGAGCCAACAATAGATGCTTCAGTTGCTATAATATGTTTTGATGCACAAGCAAGTAAATATCCTCCGGAAGCTCCCAATCCTTGAATATACGCAATAACCGGTTTTGCTTTATTCAAAGACACTAAAGATGAATAAATCAAATCTGAATCGGTAACTCCTCCTCCTGGAGAATTGATATCAATAATCACTGATTTAACAGATTTCTTTTTTTCTGCTTTAATTATCAAAGATGAAATTTGATCATACTTTATAGTAGATCCTATAGTTCCATGTATTTTAATTATAGCAATTTTCCCTTTATTAACAATTTTAAACATAATTTAAAGTATCCTATATTTCTGAGATAATATATATATCATATATTTAACAATTTTATTTTATACCATGAAAAAAATCTACGACCGAATTTCAGCAGGTGGCCTTGTGTATAAAAAAACCAATAACACAATATATTTTGTTTTGTGTTACAAAAAGAAAACAAATCGATGGCATCTACCCAAAGGAACACAAGAATTAAATGAATCTATTTACAATACAGCAATAAGAGAAGTAGAAGAAGAAACAGGATTAGAAGTTAAAATGAAAACATTTTTATCAGATATATTTTATAAATTTACAGATACCCAAAATAATACATTAAATAAAAAAGTGACTTTTTATATTATGGAAGCTATTGGTGGTTGTTTTGAAAAACATGATAAAGAATTTGATAAAATAATCTGGGTAGATTCTAATAAAGCAATTAAATTACTAAATTACACTAATGAAAAAGAATTGGTTACAAAAGCTACTCTACTGGTATAAAGATATGAATAATAATACATTTACTTATACAAATATTCTTTTAGATGAAATAAAAGAAATCAAAGGTGAAAAAATTATTTTAAAGAATAAATCATTAAATGATTTTGCAAATGACTATATGTGGAGAACAGATGCAGAATTATCTACACTTGATGCTACGTATCCTTTAGATTTATCTTTCAAGGATTTTGTTAGGGCATATAAATCAGAAATAATAAAAAACTCAAAAAACACAGCAAGATTTTCTGTCTTTGTAAATAATGAACATATAGGAAACAGCATGTTTTATAACTTAGATTATTTCAATAATTCCATGGAACTTGGAATAATGATAGGTAAAAAACATTATTGGAATAAAGGATATGGAACGGATGTTGTAAACACAATGCTGAAATTTATATTTAACAATACAAATTTCAGCAAAATATACTTACATACATTAAAATGGAACACCCGAGCTCAACAAGCATTTATAAAATGTGGTTTCAAAATAACTAGAGAAGTACAAAAAGATAATAAAAATTTTGTTTATATGGAAATTACAAAACTTAATCTTCGCTAATTTTAATTCCGGATATATTCTCAATAAATGTTGCAATTCCTGAATGATCCAACTCACCTTTTCCTTCATTTACCAAAGAAGTAATCATTTGTTGAATTAATCCAGTTACTGGTATCGAAACCCCCAATTCTTTTGCTGTCATTAAAGCATTATTCAAATCTTTTTGATGTAAGTGAATTCTAAATCCAGGAGTAAAATTACCATCAGCCATCATAGGTCCTTTTGCATCCATAACCGCACTACCTGCTAATCCTCCTTGTATAGCATTTAATACCACTTTAGGATCTAAGCCAGCTTTTTTTGATAAAACCAAAGCTTCGCTTAAAGCTTCTATATTTGCTGCAACAATAATCTGATTTGCTAATTTAGTAGTATTCCCTGCTCCTGCCTGTCCGCAATAAACTTTACTCTTTCCTAAAACATCAAATAAAGATTCGAATTTTTTAAATACATTTTTCTTACCTCCAACCATAATAGCTAAATCACCACTGATTGCCATTGGCTCGCCCCCACTAACAGGAGCATCTAAAAAATCAACTCCTTTTTGCTCACATAATTTTGAAATTTTCTGTGAAACCAAGGGTGAAATTGAACTCATATCAATAACAGTGCTTCCTTTTTTCAAAGTATTTAAAACACCATTATCAGAAATTATTGCTTCTTCTGAATTTGCTGAATCCTGAACCATGGTAATAACTACATCTACTTTATCTCCCAAAACTAGAGGACTTCCCATAGGAATAGCTCCACTTTTATCTAAATTTTTCATAGCTTCTTGTTTATGATCATATACATAAACTTCATATTCGGCATTAATTAAATTTTTTACCATTGGAGCACCCATTATCCCCAACCCAAGAAAACCAATTTTAAATTGTTCTATCATAAATCTTTCCTTATTTTATAAAGTTGTATTGAAAGAATTATTATAAAACATATAGTATAAAGTACAATGGTAAATTTCGATAATGAATTAAATAAAGTTGAATATATTAAACCAATGACATCTGGAGAACCAGGTAATCGTATATTCAGCATTGAATTATATACAATTCAAAAATCATATAAAATTTTTGTTGAAAAAGAACAATTAATATCAGTAAGTGAATACATTATAAAAAATTTATATAACATCAATATTCCAAAAGCAGATGTAGGAGAAAATAAAGAAGATTTAGATTATATCGATGAAGAAATAAAATCTAACAATATACAAATTGAAATTCATAACAATAATAAAATATTTATTATATATTTCAGAGAAGAAACTGAAACTGAAATATACAATAAATTAAAAATTAATTTAAATTTTAATCAAGCATTATTTTTTGCAAAATCAAGTTTGGAATTAGCATCAAAAGGCCGTCCTTTATGCAAATTATGCTACCGCCCTATGAATGAAAATGACAAATCAGATTTCAGTCCTAATATTTGTATAAATTGCCCAAGAAAAAATGGGCATTATAAACAATAAAAACTAAAATGAATTCCAAGCAAAACCTGAATATAAATATTATTCATAAAGATGCTTATAATCATCCAGGATCAAAGCAATTTTTAAATACGTTAAATAAAAAAATACAAAATATATACAATTTACAAAAAGGGACAAATAGTAATTTACTTCTTGAATTCACAAATAAAGAATATGCAATCTATAAACCTGAAATAGGCGAAAGACCATTGTATGATTTCCCAACAGGATGTCTTTATAAAAGAGAGTATGCAAGTTATATTTTTTCCTTATTACTAGGATGGCCAAATATACCTCCAACATTTGTAGTCGATATTAATCCTTTTGGACATGGGTCAATACAAAAGATAATTGTTAATAAAGGTCTAAATTATTTTGATCTATTAAGTATTAAAACAAATGATTTTTTTAAATTCTCAATATTTGACTTCCTGATAAATAATGCTGATAGAAAAGGAGGGCATTGCATTCTAGACGATGAAAACAAATTGTGGAGTATTGATCATGGGGTTACTTTTCATGAAATTTTCAAAGTAAGAACAGTGATGTTTGATGTTTGGGAAAAAACAATCTCTGAAAAAATTATATATGAAATTACACAATTAAAATTCAAATTTATTAATGATAAAAATATACAAAATTTGTTTAAAGAATTACTCTCAACAAAAGAAATTGAAGCAATTATTGAAAGACTAGATCTAATACTTAAAACAAAAAAATTACCAACAATTAATCAAAGTGATAATATTCCATGGCCATTAATATAAAAAATATTATTTATTTATAAAAATTATATCAAACCCTATTTTATAAGATTTTTTATCTATATTATTATAAATATCATTCATACTTTCTAATTTATTCCATTTTTTATTGTTCTTTCCTGACTCAGTAATATAGATAGACTTATTATGCTCAGAAAATATACCTATTAATGCTGAAACATCCCAAATTTTAGGATTATTACATAACAAGGATTTCCCATTACCTAATACAACCATTGCTCCTTCGTAAGTTATGCTGCCCAAATTTCTAAAATCTTCAGATAAAAAATTTAATTTTTTATATTTTTTAATTAACTTTGTATTTGAATATAAATATCCTGGCACAAAAGAAATATTAGAATTTTCTTTAAATAAAAAATTCATACCATCTATTAATATTCCATTATCTTTAGACCAAGAAATACATTTACCATCTATTTTTTCAATAGAAGGAATAAATAATGCTGAAGCTACAGTTTGATAATTTAATACAAATGATATTGAACTTCCACAAATAGGGAGTCCATTTGAAAAATTAGTAGTACCATCTAAAGGATCAATAATCCAGACGGGTTTCTTATAATCAATTTTATTACTATTATTAATATCTTCTTCAGATAATACCTCATGATCAGGATAATATTTATTTATAATGCCCAATAATTTTTTATGTATATCTAAATCAATTTTAGTAACTACTTCTTTATTACCATCAGTACCATCTTTATACATCTTTTTATTAACTTTACTGACATTATCTAAAATATAAGAACCTGCAGTAAAAGCTAAATTCCTAGATAATTCTTCAATTTTATTAATTTCTAAACTATTAAATCCTTCCACTACATACCTAGTATGCTAATAATATAAAATATACACTGATTTTAAATAATAAACAAAATTATCATTTTATAGTGTTCAATAATTCAAATGAAATATAAAAGAATAGTAATTAAAATTGGAACTTCGCTCATAACTGAGAAAGACGGGGATTTAAATTCTAAATTTATTTTAGATCTATCTGAAGTATGTGAAAAATTAATTAAATTTAATTATGAAATTGTACTTATATCATCAGGTGCTGTAGGTGCTGGTATCCAATTAATTGATAAAAAACTTATTGATAATATAAATCAAAAACAAACTTCTGTTAAACAGGTACTTGCGTCATTAGGACAGCCGTATCTTATGAAACTTTATCAGGAAATATTTAATAAATTAGATTTAAAAACTTCTCAAATATTATTAACTCGAAAAGAAATCACTGAAGATAAATCAACTTATTTAAACATAAAAAATACAATTGAAAAATTAATTGAGTTTAAAATTATTCCTATAATTAACGAAAATGATGTTGTATCTACTGAGGAACTTGAAGGTGAAAAATTTGGAGATAACGACACTCTCTCATCATTTGTGAGTAATATGATTGATGCCAACCTACTAATAATTTTAAGCTCTATCGAAGGCTTATTTACTACTGATCCTAATTTGTATCCACAGAGTGCTAAACTTATATCAGAAATAAAAAATGTTGGTATTCAAGACATTAATTCATTAGGAGGACCTAGCATAAATAATCTTGGAACCGGAGGAATGGATGCAAAATTAAAAGCTATTGAAATGGCATCCGTATCTGGAACTGATGTTATCATTGCCAGTGGAAAAAATCCTAAAAATATATTAAAAATTATAAATGGAGAAAAAATTGGAACATTTTTTCCTGCAAAATTAAAAATAATAGAAAGAAAGAAAAGATGGTTATTAAATAACATGTCTAGATCTAAAGCCTTAACTGTGGATGATGGAGCTAAAAGTGCTATTTTAAATAATAATACCAGTCTCTTGCCTCCTGGGATAATATCTGTATCTGGTTCTTTTAAAGCTGGGGAAGTAGTGTGTATATTAGATAAATCAAAACAACTTATTGCATGTGGAATTACTAGTTACTCAAATAAAGAAATAAATAAAATTAAAGGAAAGCAATCTAAAGACATAATTGATAATTTAGGGTATATACACACCGAAGAAATTATACATAAAAATAATTTAGTAAATTTATAATTAAAAAAATATTATGGAAAAACAAGATTTAATTACATTGACAAAAAAAACACACAAGGCTTCACAAATACTTAGTAATTTTACTACACAAGATAAAAATAATTTACTAAACCTCATTCATTCCAATATAAATAAAAATAAAAAAAATATATTAGAAAAAAATAAAATTGATGTTAAAAATTCAAGAGACATGAAAAAAGATTTTGCATTTATTGACAGGCTAACTTTAACAGAACACAAAATCGAACTCATGCTAAATGGGATAAAAAACATAATTTCTTTGAATGACCCTGTAGGTAAAATTATTGAAGATAAAATATTAGATAATGAAATGAATTTAAAAAAAATTACTGTGCCATTAGGGGTTATAGGAGTGATATATGAGAGCAGACCAGATATAACTACAGACATTTCAAGTTTATGTATAAAATCAGGTAATGCAGTAATTCTAAAAGGTGGAAAAGAATCAATGAATACCAATATATGCCTTACTTCAATAATTAAGCAATCTCTAAAAGAATTTGGTACAGATGATAATTTTGTTAATTTAATTGAATCAACTGATAGAAAAATCACAAAAGAATTTCTTCAACTTAATGATTATATCGATCTAATGATACCTAGAGGTGGAGAAAGTTTGGTTAAAATGGTTGAAAAAGAAGCTAAAATGCCTTCAATTACTGGGGGGATAGGAGTAACTCATATATATATAGATCCTTCAGCAGATATTGAAAAAGGTATATCTGTAGTTTTAAATTCTAAAGTTTCCAAACCAAGTGTTTGTAATGCATTAGATACATTACTTATACATTCAAAAATTTTACCTGATTTTCTTCCCCCTGTGATAAAAAAATTATCTGAATCAAATGTAGAAATAAGATGTGATTCCAAATCTTATAATGCAATAAAAAATTATAATTACCACAATGTATTCAAAGCATCCAAAAATGATTGGGGGCAAGAATTCTTAGATCTTGTTATATCAATAAAATGTGTAAATTCTATTGAAGAAGCAATGACACACATATATGATCATGGATCCGGGCACACTGATGGAATTATTGGAGAATCAAAAAAAAGTATTGAAACTTTTGTGAATAAAATTGATTCAGCAGCTGTAATGGTAAATGCAAGTACACAATTTAACGATGGTGGGGAATTTGGACTAGGAGCTGAAGTTGCAATAAGTACTAACAAATATGGCGCAAGAGGACCTATGGGACTTGAAAATCTTTGTAGCTATAAATGGATTTTAACTGGGCAGGGAAATATAAGAATAAGATAATTCTAATCCAAAAAGTCTCTTAGTTTTTTAGATCTCATTGGGTGACGTAATTTTCGTAAAGCTTTTGCTTCAATTTGCCTTATTCTTTCTCTTGTTACACCAAAATCTTTACCAACTTCTTCCAAAGTTCTACTTCTTCCATCTTCTAATCCAAAACGTAATTGCAAAACCTTTGCTTCTCTTTCACTTAAAGTATGTAATACGTCTTCAACCTGTTCTTTTAGTAATTGATGAGATGCCGCATCTGCTGGTGCAATTGCAGTTCTGTCTTCAATAAAATCTCCTAAATCACTGTCATCTTCTTCTCCAACCGGAGTTTCAAGTGATACAGGTTCCTGTGATATTTTCAGTATTTCACGTACTTTCTCAGGAGTTACCTCCATTTCTTGTGCAATTTCTTCGCTTGAAGGATCTCTCCCAAATTCCTGTACTAATTTCCTACTTGTTCTTAATAATTTATTAATTGTTTCAACCATATGAACAGGTATTCTTATCGTTCGGGCTTGATCTGCAATTGCTCTTGTTATTGCTTGCCTTATCCACCATGTAGCATAAGTACTAAATTTATATCCTTTTCTATAATCAAATTTCTCAACAGCTCTTATTAAACCTATATTCCCCTCTTGAATAAGATCTAATAAAGACATTCCTCTTCCTATATATTTTTTAGCAACACTAACAACCAATCTTAAATTAGCTTCCGATAAAAGCTTTTTACTGTTATTGGAAATTATTCTCTTTTGAGAATAAAAATCAGCTAATTCCGAATTATATTTATTAAATTTTTTAAATATCTCTCCATTTTTTAATGCTTTCTTTATTTCTTTATTAGATTTATATTTATTTAAAGTTTCATGAAAAAATGGGGGAAGCAATCTCATAGCAGTTGAAGTTGTTCTTAATCTTTCAGCCACTTCTGTTGGCTCAAGATTCATTGAATCCGCTAAATAATTAATCAATTCTTCATCTAATATATCAAAAACATATTTATTATATTTTTTTAATTGCCTTTTATCTAATAATTCTGAATAATTCAAAATTTGATTAACATGCAAGCCTGCCCTGGGAACTTTATAATCTATGTTTTTTAAAGTTAATTCAAAAATCTTAAAATTATCTATTATTTTTTCTAAAGCTATATTTGCTATAAAAGTATCTGTTAAAGCTGCATCATTATTCAATGTTGGATTTTTAGCAGTCTGTTCAATAAACTCCCCCTCTTCCATAGAACGTGCTAATTCTCTTTCATCTTTTGCACTTAACAAACTCACTCTTCCAATTTCACGTAAATACAATCTGACAGGGTCATCAATTATCTCTGGAGTATCATTAACTACATCATCAAGTAAAACTAATTCTCCTTCGTTATTCAACCTGTAAGCATCACCCATTTCATCATTAATATTTTCAGAATTGTCGTTTGCAGATTCCCTGGAAATTTTCAAACTCATAAAGTCTTTAGCTAAATCTTCTGGATCATCACTAAATTCTTCTCTTTGCATCATATTTTTTTTAGCTGATTGAATAAAATCCACTAAAACAGAATCCTGATCACTATTCCACATTTTATTTGACATACAAAAACCTAATTTGAATAATATTAATATATTTTTCTAATGTTACTTTTATCTAAAATCTTAATACGATTTTCTATTTTATTTATTTCGTCAATATTTTTTTGATAATCCAGCATTAATGTCACATTTTTTGCTATCAAATATTCCCTTTCGATATCATTCTTGCATTGTGATATAACTTTATTTAACTTGTCATTATCAAAAAATATTAATTTATCAGATTTAAAATTATTTATTTCATTATATAAATTCTCTTCAATTATATTTTCATTTTCAACTGAATTATCTGCTTGAAGCCACTTAAATAAAATCTGCTTACAAATTGTATCATCAATCATTTCAATATCCCAATCATTTAATAGGTCTTTATTTACATTCTTATTAGATAAAACAATTCCTGTTAAATATTCCGATAAAATTTTCAATCTATTCTTATCATCTGGAATAGGTTTTAAAATATTAAAAGAATTTTCTTTAAATTGAGACAATCTATTAGAATTATCATTAAATCTTTTTGTTTTCGAATCAAACCCAGCCTTAATTCGTTCTTCAGAAACATTTAATTCTTTACTCAAAATTGACACATATTGATCCTGAATATAAGAGTTTTTTTCTTTAGATATAAATGGTCTTATAATTTCTTCAATAAGTTCTTTTCCTTCAACTGTGGATGAATCAAATTTTTTCGAGAGTGATTCTATTAAATATTCTACTATTGGACTTGCATTTAATATACTTTCTTTCCATTTTTCTGAAGAATTTCTAATATAATCATCAGGATCAGAATTTTCAGGTAATGTAACTATACGAAGCATAAAATTTTTCTTTATTGTTTTGTTAGTTATCCCGGCGGGCAATTCTTTATTATTTGATTTAAAAACCCCCCAACTTTTATCCAAAGAATTTAAAGTTGCTTCAGTTCCTGCTTGATCTGAATCCAAAGCTATAACTACGCTATTAGAAATATCAGAAATTTTATTTGCCTGATATATAGTAATTGCAGTTCCCATTGAAGCAATAACGTTCTTAAATCCAAACTGATGGGCAGTAATAACATCTGTATAACCTTCAACTAAAACACATTCATCTTCATCACGAATATTTTCTGAAGCTTGATCTAATCCGTATAAAACAGAGCCCTTATCGAATAATAGATTTTTTTTAGTATTAATATATTTAGGATTTTTATCTGATAAAATTCTTCCACCAAATCCTAATACATTATCCTGCAATTCAATAATAGGAAAAATTAATCTTTCTGAAAAAAAATCTATTATGTCACCTTTACTATTTTCAGAAGCAAGTCCGAAATCAATTATATTTTTAGATTCAATTTCATTACTAATTAAATAATTATATAATTCTTTACCTTTAGGGTTATAACCCAAATTAAATTTCAATGCTGATTCTTTTGTTATACCTCGTCCTTTCAAATAATCTCTAGCCATAGACCCTTTATCAGAAAATAAACAATTCTTAAAAAAATCAACAGATAAATTATTAATTTTCTTGATTTCTTCTAGAGTTTTACTTCTGCTCGAATTAAACGATAAATCGGATATACCTAATTTTTTACTAAAATATTTTAATGAATCTACAAAAGATATATTTTCTTTTTTCATTAAAAAAGAAAATATATCCCCACCCACTGAACAAGCACCAAAACATCTCCATATATTTTTTTCAGGATCAACAATAAATGAAGGAGTGTTTTCATTATGAAATGGACATAGAGCTTTATAAAGCCTGCCTTGTCTTTTTAAATCTGCATGCTCAGAAACTAAGTCTAAAACTGAAATTTTATTTTTTATATCTGTTGTTAAACTCATCTTGATTAGAACTATATAATTTATATAAAAATAAGCTAAATATCTATTATAATTAAACATTAATAGATATCTAAAATATACAGGAAATATAGAATAATAAAATAAGTACTAAATTACTATAAATTTTTTTAATATTATGGACATTGTAAAAAGAATAGAATACTTAAAAAAGTTATTAAATAAAAATAACTACTTATATTACATTAAACAAAATCCTGAATTAACTGATAGCGAATATGATGCTTATTTTCGAGAATTGGTCAAATTAGAAAATGTACACCCTCAATATAAAGATATAGATTCACCTACTCATAGGATAGGGGCAGAACCATCCACTGAATTTAAAATAATCGAACACTTACAGCCCATGATGAGTCTTTCAGATTGCTTTAACGAAGAAGAATTTTACACCTGGCATAATAGGAATTCCAAAATACTAGAAAATCAAAAGTTTGAAATGGTATCTGAGTTGAAAATAGATGGGCTTGCAATTTCTTTGGTATATGAAAACGGCAAACTAAAAACAGCTTCCACTAGAGGAGATGGAAAAGAAGGTGAGGATGTTACACCCAATGCACGTACAATTAGATCTATTCCTCTAAATTTAAATAAAAACATTCCAGGTAATATAGAAATCAGAGGTGAAGTTTTTATATCTAAATCTCAATTCTCAATTCTCAATGCAGAAAGAGAGAAAAATAACCTTCCAAAATATTCAAATCCAAGAAATTGCGCCTCCGGATCATTAAGACAGCTTGATTCAATGATCACAAAATCTCGTAAACTCGATACTTTTATATATAGTATCGGCTATTATGATTCTTCAATATTATTACCAGAAACTCAATTTGGCAGACTCAAATTTTTATCCAAACTAGGATTCAAAACAAATGATAATGCTATTTTATCTAATTCACTAGAAGACACTATAAATATATATAAAAGTTTTGAAAATAAAATACCTGAATTAGACTATTTGTGTGATGGCCTTGTTGTAAAAGTTAACAGTATAGAATCTCAGAATATTATTGGCGAATTAACAAGATCTCCAAAATGGGCAATTGCTTTTAAATATCCAAGCAATAAGGCAATAACTCAAGTGGAAAATATTGATATTAATATTGGCAGAACAGGTACTATTAATCCAATAGCAAATCTTATACCAATAGAATTAGACGGAGTTACTATTACCAACGCCACTTTACACAATCCAAGTTATATTGAAAAATTGGATCTGAAAATAGGTGATTGGGTTTATATAGAAAGAGCCGGAGATGTCATACCTAAAGTTTTATCAGTAATTAAAAATAAAAGAAATGGATTAGAAAAAAAATTTATTTTCCCAACAATATGTCCAAGCTGCAATTCTAATATTATAAAAAATAAATCTGATGCTATGTATTATTGCATTAATAATAAATGTATCACCAAAATTAAAAGGTCAATAGAATATTTTGTAAGTAAAAATGCCATGGATATTGAAGGATTAGGGCCCTCAATAATAGAAAAATTAGTATCCAATAACATAATTAAAGATTTTGCTGATATCTACTACTTAAAAGAAAAAGATTTACAAAAATTAGATGGATTTGGAGCAAAAAGTGCTGAGAATTTAATCCATTCAATAGAAAATAGTAAAAACAAATCATCAACAAAATTATTAGTAGCATTAGGCATAAATCATATTGGAAATGAAATATCAGATTTGATTTTAAATAGATTTAAATCAATAAAAAATCTATACAACTTAGATTATGATCATCTGTTAGAAATTCCTCAAATAGGACCGCAAATAACTACAAGCATTATGGAATATTTTAATAACACAGAAAACAGAACTCTCATTGATAAATTAATAAATATAGGATTAAATTATAAAAAAATAGAATCTTCAAATATTGATTCAAAAATAACAAAATTAAATTTTGTTATAACAGGTAAATTAGAAAAATTTACAAGAATAGAAATTAAAAACTTAATATTATCCCTGGGAGGAAAGGTAAGTGATAATATCAGTAAAAATATCGATTATTTAATTACAGGTTCAGATCCTGGCTCAAAACTAAAAAAAGCAGCAGATCTGAAAATTAAAATTATCGATGAAAATGAATTTAGAAATTTAATTAATTAAATTTTTGTGAGGGAAAAATGGAATTAGGAATTAAAAATAAAATAGCTTTAGTAACAGGCAGTAGCAAAGGAATTGGGAAATCATGTGCCCTTTCATTAGCCAGAGAAGGAGTAAAAGTAGTGATATGCGGAAGAAATCAAAATACTCTTGATAATACTCTAAATGAAATGAAAGAACTAAGTCCTCAATCCATTGCAATTAAAGCAGATATAACAAATATATCATCTCTAAACAATGTAACTAATGAAATTAATAATAAATTAGGCACAATAGAAATATTGGTAAACAATGTAGGAGGTTCAGTAAAAAGAGAAGGAATAGAGGGGACTGAAATCAAAGATTTAAATAATGCTTTTGAATTAAATATAGATCCAACACTAAAATTAATGCAGCTTGTAATTCCCGAAATGAAATCCAATCATTGGGGCAGAATAATAAATATTTCATCAGTATATGGACGTGAATTAGGGGGGAACTTATCTTATATGACCGCAAAAGCTGCATTAAACAGCATAACAAAACATGCTGCAATAGATTTAGCAAAACATGGTATTTTAATTAATGCTGTAGCACCGGGACCTGTAGCTCATCCCGGAGGTGGATGGGAAAAATTTCAAAATGAAAACAAAAAAGAAATAGTAGATCAATTTATTAAAGAAAATTTACCTATAGGAAAATTCGGATGGCCAGAACCTGTGGGTGATCTTGTAGCTTTCCTTGCTTCACAAAACTCTGGATTTATAACAGGAACTTGTATCAACATAGACGGAGGATGGAGTAGATCAATTAGCTGAATATACTTTAATTATC
Source organism: uncultured Dehalococcoidia bacterium (assembly GCA_964436345.1). Taxonomy (GTDB): domain Bacteria; phylum Chloroflexota; class Dehalococcoidia; order Lucifugimonadales. The sequence goes on along the minus strand of CAYTCC010000014.1, from coordinate 7,099 downwards.
TGTTGATTTTTCATACTCAATTTATTATATTTTTCTGAACAATAATTCTTATTATAATCAGCTGAAAGGAATCAATAAATGACACAACATAAATCTCAACATCCGACCAATCGAGGCAAACCAAGCCATGGGTTTGCAGGACTAGTCTCCTTTCTAAGAGCCCCAGTTTGTCATGATTTGAACCAATTAGACGCCGATATCGCTGTAATGGGTGCGCCAACAGATGAAGGTTCTCCTTTCATGCCCGGCTCACGATTAGGATCACGCTCAATAAGAGAACATTCTCTTCGATTTGGTGATAATGGATACTTCGACCACGACACCGACAAAATTTTCCTAAAATATGAACTTAATAACGATCGAATTGTAGATGTGGGTGACGCTGATGTTGTGCCCGCAGATGTTGAAGGTACTTTCGAGAATATCACTAATTTGACTCGGATGGTGTTAGACGCAGGTGCTATGCCAGTGGTACTAGGAGGCGACCATGCAATTACTTTTCCAGTCGTCCGGGCATACAATAAACCTCTTCACGTCGTCCATTTCGACGCGCATATAGACTATTCTCCTTTCGTTCATGGGTATCAATACACTAACTCTCACGCTTTCCGTCACATCCACCACATGGATCATGTCGAAAGCCTTACGCAAGTTGGAATCCGCAGTATACGTAACAACAAGGCTTGGATTGACGATTCTATCAATGACGGTAATCGTGTTATAGGAATGAAAGAATTTGGAGAGAAGGGACCCAATGGCATGACCGAACTAGTTCCAAAGGATGCCCAAATCTACGTGAGTATCGACATCGATGTACTTGACCTACCGTTAGTTCCGGGATGTGTATCTGCAGAACCCAACGGCATGTCATATACTGATCTTCGTGACTCACTAGCAACGTTAGCAAGGCACGCTGAAATCATCGGATTCGACTTGGTTGAGGTCAACCCGCAGTTAGATGTAGGAACAGGTATCACCTCATACATGGGAGCACATACTATCATGGAATTTTTAGGACAGATTTGCGATCAGCCCAGATGGGTCACTAAACGTGAAAAATAGTAGAGCTGCCCCTAAATCCACCAGAAATTCCTGCGAATGATAGACATAGGATGAAGTAGATAAATTAACTGAATATTTAAATACTAAATATACTTTAATTATCTGTTGATTTTTTATATTCAATTTATTATATTTTTATGAACAGTAATTCTTATTCTAATCATATGACAAATAAACAATCAAAAAAACAAACCTCTAATAAAAAACTAAACGCAGAAACCGTTTTATCTGTAAAGGATTTACAAACTCATTTTTATACTAAATGGGGTTTAGTTAAAGCCGTGGATGGAGTTAGTTTTGATTTGAAAAAAGGTGAAACTTTAGCTGTAGTTGGAGAATCAGGTTCTGGAAAATCAGTTACTTCATTGTCAATAATGCAACTAATACCATCACCTCCTGGATTTATAGTCGGTGGAGAAATAAATTTAGAAGGTGAAAATCTATTAGATAAATCAGACAGAGAAATGCAATCTGTTAGAGGATCAAGGATTGCAATGGTATTACAGGATCCAATGACCGCATTAAACCCGGTATTCAAAATCTCAGATCAAGTTGGAGAAACCTTAAGTATTCATAAAAAACTCAAAGGATCCAAATTATACAACTCCATTATAGATATGTTAGAAAAAGTTAATATTCCTGCAGCTGAAGAAAGAATGAAAGACTACCCGCATCAATTAAGCGGAGGAATGAGACAAAGAGTTGTTGGCGCTATTGGAGTTTCATGTAGCCCAACAGTTTTAATAGCCGATGAACCAACAACATCGTTAGATGCAACAATTCAAGCTCAATATCTAAGATTACTTAAAGACTTACAAAATGAATTTGGCATGGCTATATTATTTATAACCCATGATTTCGGAATAGTAGCTAAAATGTGTGATAGAGTCGCTGTAATGTACGCTGGAAGAATTGTTGAACTCGGAGATGTAAGAGAAATTTTCAATAATCCAAAACATCCCTATACACAAGGTCTCATTAGATCTGTACCAAGCATGGATGAAGATATTGATAGATTATATTCAATCCCCGGGCAACCGCCAGCTTTATGGGATGTTCCGGATGGCTGTAGATTTTCACCAAGAAAGGAAACACCTTGCTGTGATGTATGTGTAAATGAAAAATATGAAATGGTGGAAATAAAACCAGGGCATTTAGTTGACGGTTGCAAATGTTGTCTTGGTACATGTAAATCAAGTAAAAAATAAAATGGCAAAAACTTTAATAGAATTAAAAAATATAAAAAAAATATTCCAAGTTGGTGGTGGTTTCTTAGGCTCGGGATCAAAAGATTTAACAGCTGTAAATAATATTTCACTTAAAATTGAAGAAGGTGAAACATACGGATTGGTCGGTGAATCCGGATGTGGAAAAACTACAACAGCCAAAATGATACTTATGCTAGAAGAACCTACTGAAGGATCTATTATTTTCAATGACCAGGATGTATTTAAAGCTTCAGAATCTGATCCTGAATACAAAAAGAACTATAAATCCTCAGTCCAGGCTGTATTTCAAGATCCATGGGCATCTTTGAACCCAAGAATGCGAGTAAGAGATATTATTGGAGAGCCCTTAGAAATTAATACTGATATGACAAAAAAACAAATAAGAAATCGGGTAGATGAATTGTTAGTTGAAGTTGGGTTACAGGCTTACCAGTCGAACCTCTATCCTCACGAATTTAGCGGAGGCCAAAGACAAAGATTAGGTGTAGCAAGAGCATTATCTTTAAATCCAAGATTAATTGTATTGGATGAGCCTGTTTCTGCATTAGATGTATCTATAAGAGCACAAATAATGAATTTATTGGTTGATTTGCAAAAAGAATATAACTTGAGTTATTTATTAATAGCTCACCACTTAGCAACCGTAAGATACATGTGCGATAAAATGGGAGTAATGTATCTAGGGAATTTAATGGAAGAAGCTAATGCTACTGAATTATTTGATAATCCATTACATAATTACACTAAAGCTTTAATGTCAGCAGCATTACCATCTCATCCAGATATAGAAAGAGATGAAATAATTTTAGAAGGCGATGTGCCCAGTCCTATAAATCCCCCGCCAGGTTGTGTTTTTCAACCAAGATGTTTAAATCAAAGAAAATGTACTTGCTCTGAAACTCCTCCAAGCTTAACAGAAAAAAAACCTAACCATATGGTAGCAGATTGTAAATGTTGTACGGCCTGAGATATCTATTGTTAACTTAAATTAATCAAAACTAAACTTTACACATTTTTTATATAATTTTATTTACAGTATTTTGATAAAAACAGTATAATAAAGCTTTAATAATTAAGTGAAATACACAAATGAAAATATTTTTAACATTAACTATGATAATTTTTATTATTGGATGTAGTTCTAATAATAATGTAGATACAACAGAAAAAAATACCCCTGCTCCTGCTGCATCTACCCCTGCTCCTGCTGCATCTACCCCTGCTTCTGATTCTGATGATACCATGCTAACTTCTTTGCGTGAAAAACTTCAAGTTAGATGTGTATTAGATGCCACGGTACTAACAGTAACCTGTGCAACACACCAAACAATTGCAAACTCATCAATAGAATGGATCAATGTAGAAAGTGGAATAACTGGAAATGAACTTGAATACACATTTATTATCGAAAATTACTCACCTCAAGTTACAGTTATTCTAAAAGAATGTGTTGATAATAATTGCGAAGAAATTAAGAAGAAAATTCCCATTAAACATCTTCAACACCTATTCCAAGAATAATAACAAACAATCCAATCATATGGTAAAAAACTAAAAGGTGTTGGCTAATTTAAGTTTTATATTCTCAACTTAAATTAGCCAACACCTTTTCTACAATACTATTGAAATTTAATCCGTATTTATTAATAAGTTCATCTGAAGTACCTGATTCAGCATAAGTATTCATTGAAACACTCAACACCTTAACAGGATTATTTTGTGTAACAATTTGGGATATCAAACTATGTAACCCCCCGTACTTAAAATGTTCCTCTACAGTTAAAATAAATTGAGATTCTTCAGCACACTTAATTATAATTGATTCATCTATTGGGTTTAAAGAATATATATTAACGACTCTTGCACTAATGCCATGTTGTTCTTTTAATATTTTAGCAGCCTCTATTGCATGATAAACCATATATCCGCATGCAAAAATTGAAATATTTGATCCATTTACCATAACATTGGAACCACCTTGTTGTAACTGAATATTTTTATTATTCAAAACAGGTGTCGCAGGGCGAGAAAGTCTGATATAAAAAGGGCCAGGTGTATTAACAGCAAGTTCAACTGCAGCTTGTGCTTCATAAGCATCAGAAGGGACTAAAACAGAAAAAGAATGAAGAGATAAAAATAAAGAAATATCTTCTAAACTTTGAGCAGAAATACCATCCTCTCCTGTAAGAAGGCCTGCATGAGTCAATATAACTTTTACATTCAAATTCGATTGAGCTACACCAACCCTTAACTGATCCATAGGTCTAGTAGATCCAAAAACAGCAAACGTACTTACAATAGGAATTTTACCAGAAGCTGCTAACCCTGCAGCAATATTAACCATATTTTGTTCTGCAATTCCTACATCAAAAAATCTATCAGGGTATTTTTCTGCAAACAAGTTTGTGAATGTCGATTTATTTAAATCAGCACCAACAACACATAAATCAGGATTGGTAGCACCTAATTCTAATATTTTTTTTCCTGCATATTCACGCGTTGAGGCAGTATCCATTTTTCATACCATTTATTGGTTATTAATTTCAGCGATTGCTTGTTTTAACTGTTCAGGATTTGCTGCCTTTCCATGAAAATCCGGATTGTTTTCCATAAAACTTACCCCTTTACCTTTGATAGTATCAGCTATAATAACTTTGGGTGTGTGATTTTCAAAATTTACAGATTGAAATACTTGAATAAGTGATTCTGTATCATGACCGTCAACTTCAAAGCATTCCCATCCAAATGATTCCCATTTTTCCGGTAATGGATTCAAATTCATTACCTCATGAGTAAATCTGTCATTTTGTATGCCATTTTTATCAACTATTGCAACCAAATTTCCTAATTCATATTTTTTAGCAGTCATTATTGCTTCCCATATTTGACCTTCATTTAATTCACCATCACCTAACAATACATAAGTTTTATGATTTTTTTTATCTAATTTTGCAGATAAAGCAACACCAACACCAAAAGATAGTCCCTGGCCTAATGAACCTCCAGACATTTCAACACCAGGTGTCTTAATGTGTGCATGTCCTTGTAAACGAGAATCTAATTTTCTAAAAGTTAACAATTCTGACTTATCAAAATATCCGTTTTCAGCTAAAGCTGCATATAAAACTGGGCATGCATGAGCTTTACTTAGTATAAAACGATCTCTATCCTCCCATTTAGGATTTTTGGAATCATATTTCAATATATTCCCATACAATACAGCTAATATATCAGCAGAAGACAAAGATCCTCCTGGATGACCACTATTTGCATTGCTAGTCATATTTAATATGTCTATCCGAATGCTTTGCGCAAGCTCATTTATTTCATTTATATTCAAGAAAATCCCATGAATAGAATATACCGGCTGAATTATTATAAATTGCCAAAATTTATAAGTCTATATTAAAAATAAGGATAAAATAAATTTACTTACTACAAAGAAATAATGTTATAATCTTTGTAATATTATAGGAGATATTATGAATAAGATTATTAAAGGGAAATATCTGATAGACGGAAATGGGGGTAAGCCAAAAGAAAATTCTGCTGTCATTATAGAAAACGGAAAAATAAAAGATATAACAGATGCTAATAACTTACCCAAAGAAGGATATGAAATACTTGACTATCCTAATACAACAATAATGCCGGGCTTAATTGAAGTTCATACACATATGCATGTAAGCCCTGAACCTGGGAATTACGAAGCTGCATTAAATGACTCCGATACAGTTTTAGCTATAAGGGCTACTGATGCTGTAAGAAAAACCCTGATGAGTGGTGTTACTACAATGAGAGACATTGGAAGTAAAAATCATATAGCTTTTCCTATTAGAGATGCGGTAAATGCAGGAATTATCCCTGGACCAAGAATGCTGTTAGCCGGACAAGTAGTTACAACCACTGCCGGACATTGTAATTATTTTGGAACTGAAGCTGATACATTAGATGAAGCAGTAACTGCAGCAAGGGCAAATATGAAACTTGGAGCAGAATGGATAAAAATCATGTCTACCGGAGGTGGTTTCACTCCTCGATCTAACATGAGAGCTGCTCAATTCCCTGCAGAGACATTAAAAGCTGTTGTTGATGATGCAATTAGACTTGGAGGAAGAGTATGTTCACATGCTCATGGAACTGTCGGTGTTGTAAACTGCGTAAAAGCAGGAATGCATAATATAATACACTGTACCTGGCTTGCTGAAGATCCAGATAAAATGTTTGATTATAAAGAAGATGTAGCTGATCAAATTGCTGAAAAAGGAATTTATGTAGATGCTACAGTCGCAACCGGATATATGAGAACATTCAGAGATCCTGATTTTGATCCAGAAGCACCAGGGTTCAGAAATCCTGGTGAAAGAGCTACTATATTGCAAGATATGAGGAAACGTGGTGTAAAATTTGTTTCAGGAATTGATAGTGGAATGTTATATGTCAGATTCGGAGACATAGCTTATACTCCTGAAAGAATGGTAGATGTAATTGGTATGGGGAACATGGAAGCAATTGTTGCTTGTACTAAAACTTCTGCAGAATGCTTAGATGTAGATAATGAAACAGGTACCATAGATAAAGGAAAATCAGCTGATATTATAGTTATTGATGGTAATCCAAATGACGATATTAAAGCACTACATAATATAAATACAGTAATGCTACGAGGAGATATTGTTAAAGAAGATGGTAAAGAACTAATATAAACAAATATGATGCCAGATCATTTTACTGTTATTGCATTTTATGAATTTAAAAGAATTAAATCTAAATTCATAAAATATAAAAAACAATTTAATAATTTTTGT
>CAYTCC010000013.1:0-24830 GCA_964436345.1 uncultured Dehalococcoidia bacterium | reverse complement strand
ATTTATTTAAAGATTTACAAGGATATTTATTTTAAACATTAGGAGTTTATATGAGAAATTTTATCAAAGATCTTAAATCGAAAAACAAAATAGCAAAAGGATGTACTTTAGTTTATCCATCTCCTGATGTAGTAGAATTGCTTGGTTTAGCTGGATATGATTATATTAGATTGGATGGAGAACATGGATCTTTTAATCCTCAATCTGTAGATGATATGTGCAGAGTAGGTGAAGGAGTTGGTTTATATGTGTTGGCCAGAGTTCCTAGCATTGAACCTTATGTAATTAATAATTATTTAGACAGAGGGATAAAAGGAATTATGGGACCTCATATAGAAACAGCTGAGGATGCAAAAAAATTGGTTGATTCTTGTAGATTTTATCCTCTAGGTCAAAGAAGTTGGGGAGGAGGTCGTGGTAATTACTATCATACATTATCTATATTAGATGAGAAATTTGGCGGAAAATCTAAATATGTAGATATTGCGTCTGATAGTATTTTTGTCGAAGCTCAAATTGAAACAGAATTTGCAATAAATAATTTAGATGAAATTTTAAGTGTTGATGGAATTGATGCATATACATTTGGCCCGAATGATCTTGCACAGTCTATAAACCTTCCAGGGAATCCTGAGCATAAAGATGTTCAGGATTTAATGAAAAAAGCTACAGAAATTATTAGAAATAAAGGGAAATCAATGTCTAGAGACTTTTTAAGTTCAGTAACTTTATCAGATTTAGTTGTGGACGGATCAAAATCTTATTTAAAAGGATAATATTATGAAAGCAGGAATTTTCAATGGACAAAAGATAAAATTAAATGAAATACCAAAACCAAATTTAATTTTAGATGATGAAGTTTTGATAAAAGTTAAATCAGCAGGTATATGTGGTAGTGATTTACGTATTATTCATGGTAAAAATGAACCAGATAACCTTCCTATTGGGCATGAATTATCTGGCGAAATTGTTGAAGTTAATAATCCAATTTACGAAAAATATTTGGGTAAAAGAGTTGCTGTTGATGTTGTTTCAGCCGGTAGAGCTTGTGGGCTGTGTAAACATTGTCTAAACGGGAAATATACCTATTGTTTATCTAAAGATGAAGAATCAGGAGGTTCTTACGCTGAATATTTGAAACGTAGAATAAGAGGATGTTTTATGTTAGAAGACAGTATGTCTTTTAGCGATGGTGCATTAATAGAACCTTTAGCTGTTGCAGTACATGCATTTAGAAGATTAGATACTAAAATAGGGGAGAATATTTTGATTCTTGGTTCTGGAACTATTGGTTTAATGTGTCTATATGTCGCAAAATTATTGAATTTTAACAATATATATATCACTACCAAATATGATCATCAAAAAAAGATTGCAGAATATTTTGGTGCTGATGTTATTTTTGATTACAAGGATGATGTGGAGAAAAAAATATATTCTGATACAAATGGATTAGGAGTAGATGTTTCAATTGAAACAGTTGGAGCTTATTCTGCTGAAATTAACACACTTACTGATGCTGTACAACTTACTAAAAAAGGTGGTCAAATTGGAGTAGTCGGTGGGTTTAGAGTTCCTGTTGAATTTAACTTTTTAGAACCTTATATAAAAGGTCAATCTTTAACTTTTCCAATTTGTTATAACTATATTGATGGAAAACATGATTTTGATATTGCAATTGATTTATATAAAAAATCACAAATCGATATATCTAGAATCATTACAGGTAATTACAACTTTAATGATATTGAAACAGCATTTGAACATGTTATAGCGGACAGAAAAAAAGTTATTAAAGTTCACTTGACCGTCTAAATAATTAAATATAGGATTGCTTCAATGCAATTATTTAGATCTTCAAATAAACCAGCTATACCTAGATTAATAATAAAGAATACGTTATTCTTTGCTGTTTCTCAGGCTTTTCAAGGAATTCCGATGCAAATGGCTGTAACTACTGGGGCTTCTATGATCTCCTATTTGACTGGATCTAGAGCCTTGGCTGGTGTGCCGGGCATGTTAATCAGTGGATCTAGATTTATTGTTGCATTTCCAACAGGTTATATAACAGATAACTATGGACGTAAAACCGGAATGTATTTAAGTTTGGTATTAGGAATAATTGCCTGTTTAATATTAAGTATCTCTTCATACTATAGTTTAACGTTCGTAATGTTTATTGGTTTTATAGTATTAGGTTTAGGTTTTGGAGCAAATACTCAATTACGAGTAGCTGCGGCTGATATGTACCCAGCTAACCTTAGAGCTTCTGGAATTGGAACAGTATTAACATTTTCAGTATTTGGCGCTTTTTTATCACCATTATTAATAACTTTTGTAAATAGAGTAGATATTGTTACATTTGATGAATTGACAAAAATTTGGGGCTTTATGCCACTATTTTTAATACCAGTTTTTTTGTTTATTTATTTAATAAAACCTGATCCCATCCAAATAGCAAAAAACCTTGATAAATATTGGGGAGAGAAATATAAATCTGATGTGATTACAAATCAAGCAAATAATTCTTCAAAATTTAATTTTAATAAAATATTATCAAATAAGGTGAATTTCTCAGCTTTCATAGGTTATAGCATTGCTCAAAGCATGATGGCAATGATTATGTTTTTAACTTCATTAATAATGCTTGAAAGAGGTTATGATTATTTAGAAGTTTCTCTTACAGTAGCTATACATGTTGTAGGAATGTTTGCTTTTTCAAGCCCCATTGGGATTTTCACAGATATCATTGGAAGAAAGTATGTATCTATAATTGGTTTGTTTATTTTAGCAATAGGATGTTTTATAACTCCATTAACCGCCAATTTTTATGTAATTACTTTAGGCTTGTTTTTAATTGGGCTAGGATGGTCGGGTGCAAATATAGCAAGTACCTCAATGATAGCTGATGTTAACCCTGTAAATATCAGAGGTAGAGTTACAGGTGTCAATGATATGTCATCTGGTGCATTCTCTGTTATATTTACTTTGATAGGGCCTATTATTGCAAATTATTCTAGTTTAGCTATTATATGTTATATAGCTACAATAATTACATTATCTCCAATTTTATTACTATTATCATTAAAAGAACCTAAACCAGGTCAATTCAAATAATCAGAGGTATTAATATGAAAGCAAGATTCTTCACAGATATAACATGCCCCTGGGCCTGGCAGTCATCAAGATGGTTTAAAAAAATTGAGGAAGAATTAAAAATCCCAACAACTTGGGAACTTTTTTCTTTGGCCATAAAAAATAAATCTTCGAATAAATCTCCTGAAATGCGAGAGAAGCATCACAAATCTTTAAGGGTCTTAAGGATATTGCAAGCTGTTCAAAATGAATTATCTAATGATAATGTATCAAATTTGTATACAGCTATTGGTATTAATTACCATATAAAAAAACAACCTATTGACTCCAACTTAGAAAATATTTTGGCCGAATGTAGTATTAATAATAAATTTCTTGAAAATATGGATAATGAAGATTTGGATAAAATGATTGAAAATTCAACTAATCAAGCTGTCAAATTATGTGGTAATGATGTCGGAGTACCTATAATTGTGCTAAATGATGGTAAGAAAGAAAAAGCAATATTTGGTCCAATAATTAGTGATGTTCCAAACTTGGAAGAATCGTTAGAGATGTGGGTACATTTCAAATATATTTGTTTTAATGAAAATATACATGAATTAAAAAGAGAAAGATTTATTCCTTTGAGACTTTAATGTTAGAGTACACCCTAAGGGGTGGTCTTGTTTTTTTATCAGACTGATAATTCTTTATTATTTGACTTAAAATCCCTAAACTTTTATATACTTATTTTTCATCTTTTGTCGGATTCATTAGTTTTTCAATTTCAACTTTTAACCACTCGTGTACTTTGCTTATAGTATTTGATGATACATAGAATACTTCTGTTTCATTATCAAACTGAAGGCCATGATCTTCTCTCATAAATAAAATTCCATTTGAACCCACATTTAATTCTTTAGATATTTTATTTAAAAGAGTTTTATTTCTTTCAGAGTTTGTTTCATTATATTCTCTTGATATTATTTCTCTTGCTTTTGCTGAAATTATTCCAGATGATAATGCACGTTGCCAATCCATTAATTCTGTAATTAATTCCTCATTTTCAAAATCTGAAATCTTAGAACCTGAATTATACAATATCTTTATGAAATCAATTCCATGAGGATTTATATTTTCAATAATATTTAATCCTTCTTCTTTTGATTTTGTGTTCATTTCATGGAAAATTGTATCTATTTTCCCTAATGATAATTCTAGTTTATTGATATTATCAGCAATTTCAGCCCAATAATCTTTAAATGGATTATTTTCTTTTATTTCAGATATTTGTGGAGGTACGAAAAATATCGGCACATAAATTAATCTTTTTTTATTTTTAAATCTATCAACAGAAGGTTTTGAAATTTTTCCTAATTCTGGCATATGATACTTCCTTTTATTTTATAATATAATAAGCAAATTTATTTAATGTGTAAAAAATGAGTATTATAGATAATCCTTTACTTGTTGGTTTTATAGATTTAATTCCTATAATTTTAATTTTATCAATAATTTTTTATTTTATAAGAAAAAGATCAGTTAATACAAATAAAGATTAAGAAAGTGATTAATTTAAAAACTAAAATCAAAGCTATACTTTTTGATATTGGTGGACCTATTGATTCAGAAATTCTGAATGATAAATTGCTGAAATTGCATTTCATTGAAGAATTTTCTAAATATAATATTACTATTAATGACCATGAAATAGAAAATTGCCTTGAAAGATTAATAACTAATTTTGATAAAAATATTTATTCATCTTTATGTGAAAATTTTTCTAATAATAATGAACATATTCAAAAATCTGTATATAACAATATTCTTCTTAGATCTAAAGAGAGAGATTTAATAAGAAAGGCTCCCGAAATATCTGACGAAGTAATTGGAGTTTTAAAACAATTAAGTAAAGATTACAAATTAGGTGTTGTGGCAAATCAAACATTGGATGCTTTAAAACTACTCAAAAATACAGGTATAAATAAGTATTTCGATAATTTTGAAGTTTCAGATTCTATAGGCTTGGAAAAACCTGATAAAAGAATTTTTCTTTATGTAATGGATATATTAAAAGTATCTGCTGAAGAATGTATTATGATTGGAGATAGAATTGATAATGATATTATTCCTGCTAACCAATTGAATATCTTTTCAGTAAGAATCAAAACTGGTAGATTTAGTTACCAAAATCCACGTAATGTGTCAGAAAAACCCAAATATGAAATAAACAATTTACTGGAATTAAAAAATATTTTGTGATTAATTTAAATAGGTGAATTTTTTAAATTCTTTTGTTTTTGAAGCATACTGTATTAATATTGGTTTGCCTGTAGGTATTTCTAGATTTGAAATTTCTTCATCACTTATTTTTTCAATTTCTTTAATCATTGTCCTTATACTATTTCCGTGTGCTGATATTATAATGTTATTATTTGATTCTAATTTGGGTATAAGTATATTGTTCAAGAAAGGAGTAATACGAACAGTTGTATCTTTTAGAGATTCAGTTTTAGGTATTGCTGATTTGTTAAAATATTTTCTTTCATTTATTAATGAAGCATGAAATTCTTCCGAAGATTTAGGAGGTCTTATATTAAAACTTCTTCGCCACTGAAATACTTTCTCATCACCATGTATTTTAGATGTTTCAGTTTTATTTAGTCCTGTTAAGCCGCCGTAATGTCTTTCGTTTAATTCAAAAGTTTTATATACAGGAATCCAATGCTGATTAATTTCATCTAAAATATGCCATAAAGTTTTAATTGCTCTTTTTAGGACAGAGGTATAAGCAATGTCAAACTCTATCCCACTTTCATTAATTAATTTACCTGCGTTAATGGCTTCTTTTATCCCGGTATTGGATAAGTCTATATCTTTCCATCCAGCAAATTTGTTTTCTAGATTCCACAAACTTTGACCGTGCCTTATTAAAACTAATTTTGACATATTATTATTAATGTATTGAAAGTATTACATATAAAATTTTAATTTTTTATAATATTTGATGCAATAGTTTTGCTAATATTTATATTAACCTAAACAAAAAGGAGATGTATGGCAGAAACAAAATTTGATTTAAACATATCAAAAGATATGAATTTATTAGAATTATCCACAAAACATGTAGATGGAAATTTATATTTTGTGAAGACTGAAAAAAATTGGGTTGCTGATAATGATTCGATATATGTTCATTCATTAATTGGTTTTTTTGCTGAATTGAATTTATTAGATGATAATGTAACTAAACAATTAATGAATGAATGGGGAATCTCATTTCGATCAAATTCAAAAAAATCAGATTATAATTCTGATATAGACAATTAAAAATATGATTAATCAAAAAGAATATAAAATAAGAAGACAAAAACTTTCAGAATTTATAAATGAAGGAGTTTTGGTTTTACCGGGAAATATTTCTTATATTAGGAATCATGATGTTGAATTTGATTTCCGTCAAAATTCTGACTTTTGGTATTTAACAGGTTTTAATGAACCAAATGCTATTATGGTTATGACTTTTGCCTCTTCTATTGAATACATATTATTTGTTGAACCTTATGATGTGAATTACCATATTTGGTTAGGAGAGAGAGCTGGCATTGAAGGTGCAATTAATAATTTCATGGCGGATAAAGCTTATCCTATAAATGAAATTAATAATATTCTTCCTGAAATTATTTCAGAATTTAGTAATATATATTATCGAAATGGAAGTAATTCCAATATAGATTCCATTATTAATAAATATTCTAATTCAAATTTAAGATCTGTTACTGGCAGTAGGGGGAATTATAATCTGAGGAAAAGTGATGTGATTGAAAGTACCAATATTATAGATCCTATTCCTTTTATTTCACAACTGAGATTATATAAAAGTGATAATGAAAGTGAGTTAATAAAAAATGCAATTAATATTTCGAAAATTGGTTTTGAGCATATTTTGAATATTTTAAAACCTGGTATTAACGAATATGAAATACAAACCGAATTAGAATATCAATTTAGAAAAAATGGATCTAGATATAATGCGTATCCATCAATTGTTGCTTCAGGTAAAAATGCTTGTGTTTTACACTATATAAATAACAATTCATCTTTAAATGATGATGAATTTATATTAATTGACGCTGGAGCTGAATATGAAAACTATGCTTCTGATATCACTAGAACTTATCCAGTCAATAATACTGTAAATACATTAAAACAAATGGTTTACGATATTGTTTTTGATGCACAACAAAATGCTATCAATTTGGTAAAACCAGGTGTGACATTATCTGATATACATAAAACTGCTTTAAAAATGTTAATACAAGGATTAAATGATATTAAAATTCTAAAAGGATCTACTGATGAAATTATTGAGAAGGGTTTATATAAAGAATTTTATATGCATGGAACTAGTCATTGGCTGGGATTAGATGTACATGATACTTCTCCATATACTTTAAACCAAAAAGATATAAGCTTAGAGCCTGGTATGATTTTTACTGTTGAACCAGGTTTGTATTTTTCAAATAGATCTAATTATTCTGATAAAAATCAAGTTTTGTCAGGAACTGGAGTAAGGATAGAAGATGATATTTTAGTTACTAAAAATGGCTATATAAATTTATCTTCTGATATAAGCTATATATAATTAATTTATTTGGTAGCGTTTTTTACTAAATCATCCACTACTTCTGGTTCAGCTAGTGTAGATATATCACCAATACTATCTAAATCTTTTTCAGCAATTTTTCTTAAAATTCTTCGCATAATTTTCCCACTTCTAGTTTTTGGAAGAGCAGGTGCCCATTGAACATTGTCTAAATTAGCAATGGGTCCAATCTGTGTTCTTACCTGTTTAACTAATGCCTTTTTTAATTCATCTGTTGGTTCTACATCTTGATTTAAGGTAACAAATGCATATATACCTTGTCCTTTTATATCATGAGGAAATCCTACCACAGCTGATTCTGCTACATCCTTGTGTAAAACTAAAGCGGATTCAATTTCTGCTGTTCCTAATCTATGACCGGAGACGTTTATTACATCATCAACCCTGCCTGTAATCCAGTAATAACCATCTTCATCTCTTCTACAGCCATCTCCTGTAAAGTAATAACCTTTATATGTAGTAAAGTAAGTATTGTAAAATCTTTCAGGATCTCCGTACACACCTCTCATTTGCCCAGGCCAAGAGGATTTTATGCATAAATTACCACTAGTTGCACCTTTCAGTTCTTTACCTTCGTTATCAACTAATAAAGGTTCAATTCCAAATAAAGGTTTTGTAGCGGATCCAGGTTTTAATTTTGTAGCTCCAGGTAGGGGAGATATAAGAATTCCACCAGTTTCAGTTTGCCACCAAGTATCTACGATGGGTAATTTTGATTTACCAATCACATTGTAGTACCAAAGCCAGGCTTCAGGATTTATTGGTTCTCCTACAGTTCCTAATAATTTTAAAGAATTAAGTTTTCTTTTGGCAACATGATGGTCACCCATTCTTGCAATAGCCCTTATAGCAGTGGGTGCAGTATAAAATATGTTAACTTTATGTTTGTCTACCACATCCCAAAACCTTCCCCAATCTGGATATTGAGGTACCCCTTCGAACATAATACTTGTTGCTCCGTTAGATAAAGGCCCATAAATAATATAAGAATGACCAGTTATCCATCCTATATCTGCTGTACACCAAAAGATATCTCCGTCCTTATAATCAAAAACATATTTGAAAGTCAGAGTTGTATAAACAATGTACCCACCAGTTGTATGCATTACACCTTTGGGTTGTCCTGTCGATCCAGAGGTATACAAAATGAATAGAGGATCTTCTGCATCCATTTCTTCAGCTGGGCATATATCAGAAATTGAACTGTCATTAGTTTCATCATCCCACCAAAAATCTCTTCCTGGCATCATATCTGTATCTTCACCTGTTCGTCTGACAACAATACATTTTTCAACATTAGTATTTTCCATAGCAGTATCAGCATTAGATTTTGAAGGAACAGATTTTCCTCCTCTTACTCCTCTGTCAGCACATATTAGAAGCTTTGGTTTACAGTCTAAGATTCTACTTTTAAGTGAATCTGAACTAAATCCCCCGAATACAACGGAATGGATTGCTCCAATTCTGGCGCAAGCGAGGACAGCTATAGATAATTCAGGAATCATTGGCATATATATAATAACTACGTCACCTTTTTTCACATCATGTTTTTTTAATACATTGGCAAATCTTGAGATTTCTTTATGTAATTCTTTGTAAGTATAGGATTTGTCAAGATTTGGATCATCGGATTCCCAAATTATTGCTTTTTGATCTCCTTTTTCTTCTAGGTGTCTATCGATGCAATTATAAGTGACGTTTAATTTTCCCCCTAAGTACCATTTTATATCGGCTGTATTAAAGTCATAATCCATAACTTTATCCCATTTTTTAGTCCAATCAACTTTTTCGGCTTGTTCAGCCCAGAAATTTTCAGGGTCGTCTATTGATTGTTTATACATTTCTTCATATTTTGCAGTGTTTATATAAGCATTCTTTTTATACTCATCTTTGATATCTATTATGTCACTCATTTATTTCTCCAATAAATTAATTTACTGATAACTTATATTAATTGATTTTAAGCTATAATATTTTGAATGACAAGTTTTGAATTTTATTTTCAAATATAAGATTAATGCTCATAGAAATTCAATTTCAAATTTGAAATTGTTGTATTTGTTAGTATAAAAAGAGGAAAAATGAATTATAGCCTAATCAGTTGGAATGTTAATGGTATTCGTGCTTCTTATAAAAAAGGTTTTAAAGATTGGTTATTAAAAGAAAACCCTGATATATTTTGTGCTCAAGAAACAAAAGCAAACATTGATCAATTACCATCTGATCTCGTAAATATTGCTGATTATATTTCATATTTTCATTCAGCTGAAAGAAAAGGTTATAGCGGAGTTGCTGTATATTCAAAATATAAACCTGAGCAATTTTCTTCAGGATTTGGAGACAAATATTATGATAATGAAGGTAGGACCATAATTGTTAATTTTAAAGATTTTATTTTATTCAATGTTTATTTCCCAAATGGACAAAGATCAGATGAAAGATTACAGTATAAATTAGAGTTTTATGATTCTTTTATTGATCAAATAATTAAATTAAAAAATGATGGTCATAAAATAGTAATATGTGGTGATGTTAATACAGCTCATAAGGAAATTGATCTGGCTAGGCCAAAAGAAAATTCGAATGTTTCGGGATTTCTACCAATTGAAAGACAATGGATAGATAAATTAATAGAAAATAATTTTGTTGATACATTTAGAATATTTGATAAAAATCCGGATAATTATACTTGGTGGAACATGCGAACTAGAGCCAGAGATAGAAATGTAGGATGGAGGATAGATTATTTTTTTGTATCAGATAATCTCGTAAATAATGTAAAAAGCTCAAGTATATTAAGCGATGTTATGGGTTCAGATCATTGTCCTATAAAATTAGATTTGAGCTTTTAACCTAAAGATTCTATTTTCTTCAATATATCATTAGGTTTAGGATTTACCTGATGATCTTGGTCTGGATAAACAATCATTGGTATTGTTCGGCCACCTTTTTGGAATTTGTATAAATCTTCAAGTGCTTCTGGCTTTTCATCTATATCAATAGCTTCGTACGATATATTGCTTTTATCTAAGAATCCTTTTAGATTATGGCAATAGCCGCACCAGGTTGCTGTATAAAATTTTAATATCATAATATATTTATATTGTTAATAACTATTTTAATTACTTTATCAATTATTTAATACCTATTCCTGTGATTATTATTCCTATAAATATTAACAGGCATCCGGTTATTCTATTGAATTGCAATCTTTCATTTAGAAATAGATATCCAATTATAAAACTAATAACAATACCTATATTTCTCATTGGTGCTATAGAACTTACTTCTACGAAAGTTAGAGTATATAAAATTAATATATATGAAGATGTATCACCTATACCTACCATTGCATATTGTTTGACTTTTTGTTTACTTAATAATCCTTTATAAACATTTTGTTTTTTTAAAAAAAATATTAGATTGAATAAGGGGAAAACGCCAAAATTTGTATATAGATACATGTATACAAATGGATTTATATTTATAACTCCCAATTTATCTATAAGTGAGTAAGACGTTATCATTAATCCAGTTAAAATAGAATAATTAACTCCTTTGTTACTTAAAATTTTATTGTAACGAAATATATTGGATTTTAAATTTGAAAAATTATTTATATTTAATAATATTAATCCTGATAAATTAATTAATATTCCAATTATTGATAATTTAGATAGAATTTCTTTAATTAAAGAAATTCCAAAAATTGGAGTTAATAAATTCCCCAATCCTCTTGAAAGTGGATAAACTTTAGAAAATTCTTCATTTTTATACATTGCTATTAAAAAATAGAAATAAAAAAAATGAGTTATTATAGTGCCTGATAAATATATTAAATCCTGACTATTAAGTGGTTTGTAGAAAAATAGAAAGAAAGGTAAAAAAAATAGAGAATTAAATATCCTGGAGCCAACAAACAATTGTTCAGGTCGTCCGCTAGATTTATAAACTGCATTCCATGACACATGTATTAATCCGGATGCAAATGTAAGGATTAGTGCTAATAAGTTGGTATTCACTTTTATCTATGATACGAATTTATATTAGTAAAACATTATTGATTAAGATAGAATTATATAATAATTAAATTTGGTAAAAGTAACAAATGGATTTCAGTGGTAAAACAGCTATAGTTACTGGAGGTTCTTCAGGAATTGGAAAAGCAACAGTTCAGCTTCTTTTAGAACAAGGGGCTAAAGTTATAGTTTTAGATTTAAAATATTTAGATCTAAAAGAAAATAAAGATAATTTATTCTATTATGAGATTGACGTTACAGCTGAAGATCAGATTTCAAATGCAATTCAAGTAATATCTGAAAAATTTCATACGATTGATATTTTAATTAATAGTGCAGGTGTAACTGCACGGAATGCTTTTGATAGAGAAGTGAGTGAATATGAATTATGGAAAAAAGTTTTAGAAGTTAATTTAAATGGTACGTACCTAGTATCAAGAGAAGTTGTTAAAGTAATGATTAAACAAAATCAGGGATCAATAGTTAATTTATCTTCTATTATGGGGCAGGTGGTATACCCAGATTATTTAAATTCTTTGACAAGTCCATATCCTGTATCAAAGGGTGGCATAGTTCAATATACAAAAAACTTAGCATCTTTTGTTGGTGATAAAAACATACGAGTGAATTGTGTTTCGCCTGCATTTATATATACCGACCTTACTAAAAATATCTTAGATGACGAATTGTTAGGTACTAAATTAAAAGATAAACATCCTATGAAAAGATTTGGAACTCCAGAAGAAGTAGCTGAGACAATTTGTTTTTTAGCTTCAGATAAAGCATCATTTATAACAGGAGTTGATTTACCTTGTGATGGTGGATATTTAATTTTATAAAATGGAACGGATAATAAGTAATGGCTAGCAGAAGATTCCCTATAGTTTTTTATAAATGGATTACAAATTTTGGAAAATCATCTTTTGATTATTCAAACATAACAGAAAATATACTTATCTCTGGTGAATATACTTCAAATGATATTTTTACTATTCAAAAATTAAACGTAAAATGTGTAATTGATATGAGGAGTGAAAATATATTTGATCAATCTTTATTTGAATCGATAGGTATTAAATATTTTAATATTCCAGTTGATAATTATTTTGCCCCTGAATTAGAGCAAATTGATACAGCAATCAAATATATAAAATCTAATATTTCTGCAGATAATAATATATTAATTCATTGCAAGGAAGGTGTTGGTCGAAGTTCGCTAATTATCATCACATATTTAATTACTACAGGGTTAGATTTATTTGAAAGTATGGAAATTGTTAAATCGAATAGATGGGGTGCGAATTTGAATAATATACAATTTCAAAAACTTAAAAAATGGTATGAATTATATAAATTTTCTTAATATTATTTATTTAGATATTCAGTTAATTGATTAACAATATATTTATTATTATCTGTATTGTCTGATCCTCCAGGATTAAGGTTTATATCAACTTGGGAAATTGAAATATAACCATCCTGAATTGCTTTCATATCAGTATCTTTCGGGAATTCGATGTTATCTTTTAAATCTAATCGAAGCCAATAATAATCTCCCCTTGCCCTCGATTCTTTCAATAATATTTCATCTTCAACTCTCGGACCGATATAAGTACTTTTAGTACCTTTAATTTGATCAGATGGTAAATTGGGGAAATTAACATTTAATAGTTGAGGTTCTTGAATATTATTTTTTATTAGAAATTCACATATTTTTGATGAATAGTTAATAGAAGATGTAATATCTGTTCTTACAGCATCAAGTGATGCAATCGATAATGCCACTGAAAGTGTACCACTTAAATATCCATGAATAGCAGCACCAGCAGTACCAGATATTAGAAGATCTGACCCCATATTTGCACCATAATTAATTCCTGAGAAAATATAATCAAAACCTTTTGGGTTGATTTCTTTATTTGCTAAAATCACACAATCTGATGGAGTTCCTTCAACTGCATAAGCATTAACCTTATCAACATTAATATTGACTTGGTTGTACCTAAGTACATCTCTTAAAGTTACGCTTGGACCTTTACCAGACTGATCTCTGTCGGGAGCCACAACTGTAACATTTCCATATTGTTTTAATACTTCTGCTAATCTATTAATAGCAGGGGAATTGATCCCATCATCATTAGTTACTAAAATTTCCATTATTATTTTAACCTTTATTGTTTGTGCTATCTAATTGGTGCTAATGAATTATATTCTAGATGATTTACATCAGCAATATTCATGTAATAGAATATGTTACCTAAATAGATAAATAAAATATTATTTTAATTATGGAATCTCAAAGACATTTATTTAATATACCTAAAGATCAAGCATATTTTAATACTGCATATTTTGGATGCCTTCTTAATGAATCAGTTAATGCTGCAGCATATGGAACAAATTTAAAAGCACAACCTTGGAATATTCATATGCAGGATTTTTTTAATGAGGCAGATATTGCTAGACAATTATTTGCTCAATTAATTAATACAGATCAAAATAATATAGCTTTAATACCTTCAGCCAGTTATGGATTTGCAACTGCAGCTAAAAATCTAAATCTTAATTCCAACGATTCAATAATGGTTTTATCAGAACAATTTCCTTCTAATTATTACATATGGGAGCAACTTGCTATTAAAACTAATGCAACTTTGTCAGTGGTGCCTAGACCCGAAGATGATGACTGGACATCCAATATATTAAATACAATTGATGATAATGTAAAAATTATTTCATTACCGAATAATCATTGGACTGATGGTGGGTACATCGATTTGGAAAAAATTTCAAAAAATATATCAAATTCCGATATTTCTCTACTTATTGATGGTACACAATCAGTCGGAGCTTTACCGTTAGATATAGAAAACATCAAACCTGATTTTTTAGTTGTTTCGGGATATAAATGGCTTTTAGGACCATATAATTTAGGTCTGTGTTATATAGATCCCAAATATCACGATGGAGACCCATTGGAGTATTGGTGGGGGCATAAAGAAGGATCAGATAACCCCACAAGTTTAATTAATTACCCAAGTGAATTTTTACCTGGTGCAAGGAGGTTTGATTATGGGCATAAAGGTAATTTTCATTTATTACCCCCACTGATTAAAGCTCTTGAACAGTTATTGAATTGGGGAGTAGGTGAAATATATCAATATACCTCAGATGTTAATAATAAGATTATAGAAAATCTTTCAGATGTAGGTATTTCAACAATTGATGATAAATATAGGGCAGGGCATTATCTTGGCATCAGATTTAATGATCGTATACCATCAGATTTTACAGAATATTTAACAGATAATAATATACATGTGAGTGTTAGAGGCACTAACACTGTTAGAGTTACTCCGCATTTATGGATTAATGACAATGATATTGATAGATTTGTTAGTGTTGTGAAAAATTATTTTAAAAAGTAAATAAATATTGACTAACTATATAAATCATAATAACTATAAGATTTCGTATTCAAAATGGAATATTGAAAAAAATTCAAAGTATACTCTTTTATTTGTTCATGCTTCAGGATTTCATGGAATGATTTGGAATCAAATAATTACAAAATTACCTGATTATAATTGTATTGCTATTGATTTGTCTGGTCATGGGTTAAGTGATAATCCTGATCATGATTATGAATGGAATAAATTCGCATTTGAATTAGAAACATTAATTGTTGACTTGAATTTAAATAATATTATAGGAATTGGTCATTCGTTGGGCGGATATGCGATCACACATGCGACGAATAAACTTAGTAATAAATTTGCTGGATTAATATTATTTGATCCATCTGTATTTACAAAAAATAAATATGAACAAAATCTTAAAAGAAAAAAAGATTTTATACATCCTATAAGTAAAAGACGAAACTTATGGGACTCTTTTGATGAAATGTATAAAAATTTTTCTTCAAGATTACCATTCAAATTATGGGATAAACAAGTTTTAAAAGATTATTGTGAATTTGGATTAAATAAAGATGAAAATGAAAATATTTTCAAGTTAAGTTGTCCTCCATGGGCAGAAGCCAGAATGATGTCTGGAAGTTCACAATATGGAATATTTGAGATAATTAATAAATTTAAACAAAAAGTTTTGGTAATCCGTGCAGGAGGAAAAACTTCTAACGATAATAAAGATTTGTTTTCTAGTTCAGTTACTGATCCCAAATTAAGTGAAATGTTTTCAAATGGTGAAGATCTGTTAATAAATGATGTAACACATTTTATTCCACAAGAAAAACCAGAAGAATGTGCTAAAATTATTTATGATTTTATTAGATAAATTTCAACGGTAAATTAATGAATTATGAAGTTATTATTTTTGATATTGATGGGACTTTAATTGATTATGATTATTCTCAATATCATTCATTGGATAAACTTTTAGATATTATTCCTTGGAATAACTCTACACGCCCAGCTACAAAAGAAGTATTTGACTATTGGTATAAAGAAAAAAATGAATTTTATAACAGACCTGATTCAAATAAAATAAATCAATATGATCAGCAAAAAATTATATTAGAAAATGTTTTGGCTAATTGGAAAATCATTGTTGACTCCACTCAATTAACTAATACATTATTTGACATATATGAAACGTCGTGGAGAGCTTACCCTGATGTACTTGAATGTTTATTTAATATAAATAAATACAAATTATGTGTAATTTCAAATGGTGATAGTAAATTCCAGAGATTAAAGTTAACCAAAACGGGCTTAGATAAATATTTTTCTGAGATATTGGTATCTGCTGATATCAATATTAAAAAACCAGATCCTAAAATTTATCAAACTATGTCAGATAAAATTAATATCCCTTTAGAAAAGTGTGTGTATATAGGTGATCGATTAGATTTTGACGCTATTGGATCTTCAGAGGCTGGAATGCTAGGTGTATGGTTAAATAGAAAAAATATTACCGGTAAGAAAATTCCTAAAAGTATTAAAACAATTACTTCTTTACAACAATTAACCTCATTACTAATATAAGTCATTGCTATTACGCTTTTTCTTTTATATATTATGACAATTATCTATTTTATGTATTTAATTGACTTCAAAAAAAATATCAACTTCTCAAAACAAAGATAGATGGGCCCTCGCGACATTAATTTTATTTGGGCATACAATTAAACATATTTATGTTTCAGCTCTAAATGTAACTTTATTACCAAACATCAAACAATCTTTAAATTTAAGTGCAACTACATATGGTAGTGTAAATTTAGCAGGTAGAATTACAAGTATGACTACTACATTCTTTTCCGGATTTTTGGGTGACAAATATGCAAGAAGATCAGGTACCCTTTTAGGCATTTCTTTATTTATTTCTGGAATTTCATATATGATGCTGAGTTATTCTGATACCATTTTATTATTAACAATATCAATGTTAATTAGTGGTATTGGTCCATCTATGTATCATGCTCCAGCATTAGCAACTTTAGCTAAAAAATTCCCTGAAAAACAAGCTTTTGCTTTGTCATTACATGGTTCTGGCGGTAGTTTAGGAGAAACATTTGGACCACTTATTTTTGGATCTTTATTGATTTCTACGTTATTGATTGGATGGGAACATGCAATGCGCGTGTCATCATTCATTCCAATTTTTGTAGGAATCCTGGGTGGTAGTGCTATAAATTACTTTTTGAGAAATGATATTTCCAAAAAGGTTAATTTAAAAGATTATTACTCTGGGCTACAAATAATTTTTACTAATAAATTATTAATTATACTAATTATTGCGGCTGCAATAAGAGGGATGGGAGAATCAGCTTTAGATACTTTCTTACCAGTGTTTTTCTTGGAAAATTGGAAATATTCTGTTAATCGAATAGCCATATATAAATCATTAATGAGAGCGAGCGGAACCATCACTCAACCACTGTTGGGAATTATAGTTGATAAATCCAACCCACTTACGCTACTAATTCCAAGTTTATTGTTTCTTGGATTTATGTGTTTAACTATACCTTTTATAAACGATATAAAATTGTTGTCTATACCTGTAATTCCAATTGTATTGTTACTTATGGGAATATTTGAATTTTCTCTTCAAACAATTTTTGTATCCCTAGGCTTAGATCTTGCAAAGACTAATAAAAAAGAATCAGAGGATATGAAATCCACTATAGTTGCACTTATGTGGGGAGCTATGTCTTTAGGACTCATTTCCCCTGTTATTGGAGGAGCTATAGCTGATAATATTGGAATGCAATATACTATAATTTATTCAGGTATTTTAATACTAATTTCTTCTTTATGTTTAATGTTTTTGAAAGTACGAATGTAGTTATTCATATATTAATAATCTAATTTTATGATAAAATATACTTTATCGTGAAGGAGAGTAGTATTATACTCAGCAACCTTTTAACCTTTTAAGGTGCTTTAGACGAGGTTCATATTGAACAAAGAGGTTATTAAATAATTTATTGTCCTTCATTTTATAAAAAGTGAAGGATTTTTTTATATTTTGATTAATTTTGAAAACATATTATTAATAGATGGTGCTATGGGCACTTCTATCCAAAATCTCAATCTTTCCTCTTTAGATTTTGGAGGAGAGGATTTAGATGGATGCAATGAATATTTAAATATTATTAATCCAACATATATCAAAGATATTCATAGATCTTTTATAGATGTTGGAGCCAATATAA
This sequence comes from uncultured Dehalococcoidia bacterium, assembly GCA_964436345.1. Lineage (GTDB taxonomy): Bacteria > Chloroflexota > Dehalococcoidia > Lucifugimonadales. Next base: position 6,388 of record CAYTCC010000013.1, on the reverse strand, counting down.
TTCAAACAAATACTTTTGGCGCAACTCCTATTGTTTTAGATGAATATAAATTATCTGATTTAGCTGAAGAAATAAATTTTAAAGCAGCTAAAATAGCAAAATCCAGTATAAACGATTCTGATAATTCAATTTTGGTTGCTGGGAGTATGGGACCTACAACAAAACTTTTGAGTTTAAATCAAATAAAATCATCGGAAATCACATTTGATCTTTTAGTTGATAATTACAGAATTCAAGCAAGAGGTTTAATCTCAGGCGGCTCAGATTTTCTATTAATAGAAACTTCTCAAGATATTTTGAATGTAAAAGCTGCAATTAAAGGCATTGCCCTAGCAAAATCTGATTTAAATAAAAATGATATCCCTTTTGCTATTCAATGCACTATTGAAAATATGGGTACCACATTAGGTGGGCAAGATATTGAATCATTCTATTTAACAATTAAGCATAACGATTTACTATGGATTGGAATGAATTGTGCTACTGGGCCTAAATTTATGAGAGAACATTTAAGAATATTGAGTCAAATATCTTCACACCCTATTTCTGTAGTTCCAAATGCTGGCTTACCTGACGAATATGGCAATTATAATGAATCACCATCAGAATTTTCAAAAACCATAGAAGAATATATAAAAAATGGATGGGTAAATGTTATAGGTGGTTGCTGTGGTACCGTTCCTGAACACATTTCTAAACTAAAAACATTAGTTCAAAATCATGACACTGTTTATGATTCCAATAATAAAAAATCGAATTTGAAACATTTTGTTACTGGCTTAGAGTCTTTGTATGTTGATGAGTCAACTAAGCCGATATTAGTTGGCGAAAGAACTAATGTATTAGGCTCAAAAAGATTCAAAAGACTTATAGAAAACAATGACTTTGACCAAGCTTCGGAGATTGGGAAATTACAAATTAATTCTGGAGCTAATGTAATAGATGTTTGTTTACAAAATCCTGACAGAGATGAAATAGATGATATAAAACAATTTTTAGAAAAATTAACTTCAAAAATTAAATCTCCAATAATGATAGATTCAACTGATATTGAAGTCATTAAAGAAGCAATAAAATTATGCCCTGGTAAAATCATTATTAATAGCGTAAATCTGGAAGATGGTGAGGGAAAATTTAATGATATTTCACCGATCATAAAATCATTTGGTGCTTCCCTTATTGTTGGATGTATAGATGAAGACAAAAATCAAGCTCAGGCAATAACACGAGAAAGAAAATTAGAAATTGCTAAAAGATCATTTGACCTTTTAACAAATGATTATGAATTAAACCCTAATGATATTATATTCGATCCCCTTACTTTCCCTATAGGTACAGGTGATGTCAATTATTTGGAATCAGCAGAAGAAACCATAGAGGGTATTAAATTAATAAAAAAAGAATTACCAACGGCTAAAATTATATTAGGTATTTCAAATGTATCTTTTGGATTGCCAACCAATGGTAGGGAAGTTTTAAATTCTGTTATGTTAAATCATTGTTTAAATGCTGGTCTTGATTATGCAATCGTTAATACTCAAAATTTAAAAAGATTTAATGCTTTGTCAGATGAAGAAATAACACTCTCTAATGAACTAATTTTTAATAATTCTAAAAAAGCATTAGATAAATTTGTTGAATATTTTAGATCTACTCCTGTAAATAAAACAGTAAAGGAAAATATTGCATGGGATCAATTCCTTAAAGAATCAGTTATTAATGGATCGAAAAATAAATTAGAATCAAATTTAGATAAAGGACTAAAAAAAATTGCACCTTTAGATATTATTAATGGTCCATTAATGAATGGAATGGATATTGTTTCAGATTTGTTTGGCAAAAATGAATTGATAGTAGCTGAAGTTTTACAATCTGCAGAAATTATGAAATCAGCTGTATCTTATTTAGAACAATATATGGAAAAAGCTGATATTACCTCTAAAGGTACTATAATGTTAGCTACTGTTAAAGGCGATGTTCATGATATAGGTAAAAATTTAGTGGATATTATTCTTACAAATAATGGTTATAAGGTTATTAATTTAGGTATTAAAGTTAATTCTCAAGAATTAATTGATGCTTACAATAAATATAATCCTAATTATATTGGTTTATCAGGATTATTAGTTAAATCAGCTCAAATGATGGTTGATACAGTCTCAGATCTAACTAATGAACAAATAGACATCCCAATTTTGGTTGGAGGAGCAGCATTAACAGAAAAATTTACTTATCTTAATATATTCCCTAATTACAATAATTTAGTTATTTATGCTAAAGATGCTATGTCAGGATTAGATATCATAAATGATTTAAATAATACCAAAAGTAAAGAAGAATTATTAATTGATGTTGATAAAAAAATCAAACATTTTAAATCTAATATGATTCCTCGTATAACTAAAGTAATTGCTGATAAATCCACTTTGATAAAAAATTCTATTAAACAATTAGATAATATTCCTCAACCCCCAGATTTAAAAATTCATAATATTGTTTTACCCATAGAAGATGTTTGGGATTTAATTAACCCTGCAATGCTATATAACAGACATTTAGGATATAGAGGAAATTTTACAAATGATCTAAAAATGAATGTTAAAAAAGCTGTTGCTTTATTTGAAAGTGTAAATAAAGTTAAAGAAATATTAAAAGACAATGAAAATATTGAAGCTAAAGTTGTGTATAAATTTTTTAAAACAAAATCTGAGAATAATGATTTGATCATTTATGATTCAAACTCTAAAAACGAAATATCAAGATTTACTTTTGGCAGACAAACGGACAAAGATATGCTTAGTTTAAGTGATTATGTTCATCCACTTACATCAGATCAAGATGACTATGTATGTATGTTTGTATCTACATATGGCCCAGATATACGTGAATTAGCTGATAAATATCAAAATAAAGGAGAGTTTCTTATATCTCACATCATACAATCTTTAGCATTAGAAACAGCGGAAGCATCTGCAGAATTTATACATATAAAAATAAGAGAAATGTGGGGTATAAAAGATTCCCCTTATATAACGAATCAAGATATATTTAAAGCTAAATATATTGGAAAGAGATATTCATTTGGATATCCTGCCTGCCCAAGACTTGAAGATCAAAAAATATTATGGGATCTTTTAAATCCGACTAAAAATATTAATGTAGACCTAACTGAAGAATATATGATGGACCCAGAAGGTTCTGTAAGTGCTATAGTTTTCCATCACCCAGAAGCAAAATATTTCAATCTGGATAATGATGCAATTGATAAATTAAATTTCGAAATGAAAAAATAAAATGAACTCAAATTTAAGTAAAGTTGAATCGCCTCCAATTGATTATTTTAATCATTTGTTGGATAAAGCTGATATTAATAATAAAAAAATCTCTTTTGGTCATGGCATCCCAAGATACACTCCTAATGAATATGCAAATATTGATTTCAAAATGTTTGATCATTCTAATTCTTTTAAATATACAGATATTAGAGGTGATATTAAATTAAGAAATTATCTGGCTGAATCTCTTTCTAAAAAATTAAATTTCAATGTAAATCCAGATGAAAATCTAATTATTACACCAGGCGCTAACAGTGCTATTTTTAAATCACTTTTTTTGTTGTTAAATAAGAATGATGAAGTATTAGTTATAAGTCCTGTATATTTTAATTATATTATGGCAATAAAAATGATTGGAGCAAATCCTATTGAAATCAACTCAGATCCGGAATCAGGATTTCAGTTAAATATAGATAATATCGTCGATTCTATTACCAATAAAACAAAAGCTATAATAATTAATTCTCCAAATAACCCGACTGGAGCTGTATATGCAAATAATGCCCTTGAAGAATTATTGAAACTTTGTAGTTTGAAAGAAATAAAAGTCATATTCGATATTACTTATTATGAATATATACATTCAAATAACGACACGAATTATTTATCACTATTAAAAAATTTTGAAAACATAATAATTACAGGTAGTTTTTCTAAAACTTTTGGAATCACAGGTTTAAGAATAGGTTATATTTCAACTAAATCTAATTACATAGATGATTTATGTAAAATTCAAGACACAATATCTATTTGTGCATCTTCACTTTCTCAACAAATTTTACTTAATTTGATTAAGTATGAAAAATTAGCAATAGAAACAAATGTGAATTCAGTTAAATCTTCAAAAGAAATTTTAATATCTAATTTAATCAATATCCCACAATTAAATTGGGTTCATACCAACGGAGCTTTTTATGCATTTGTAGAATTGAAAAACAACATGAATTCTTGGGATTTTACAGAAAATTTAATTAATACGAAATCTGTTTTAGTTTTACCTGGTTCGATATTTGGAACTAAATGGAAGTCATATATACGTTTAGCTTATGGGGCTTTAAGTAGTGATGATGTCGATGAAGGTATGAAGAGAATAAAATTATTTATTGAGGAACAAACTTAATACTTTCTTAATTATTTTTACAGATAATAATGATATGGCAAAAAATATACTTATAGTTGAAGACGACAAAAGTGTAGCTCTATTAGTTTCTACATATTTCTTAAATGAAAAATGGAATGTAGAAGTAATTTATAACGGTGAAGATGGTTTAGAAAATGCTTATGAAAACTCATATGATTTAATTGTATTAGATTTAATGTTACCTAAATTATCCGGTCTAGAATTTATTAAGGAATACAGATTAGAATTTAATACTCCTGTCATTATGCTTACTGCAAGAATAACTGAATCGGACATTATTAAAGGATTAGATCTTGGGGCTGATGATTATATTACAAAACCATTTAGTCCCAGAGAATTAGTTTCAAGAGTTAAAGCTGTTTTTAGAAGAATAGATAAACAAAATTTATTTGCTGAAAGAAAATATATACAGATTAAAAATTTGAATATTGATATAGATTTGCAAATGGCCAAATTAAATGATAAAAAAGTAGATCTGACACCAAAAGAATTTGAAATACTTAAAAACCTTTGTTCTTATCCAGGGAAAATTTATTCACGGCAAGAAATTATAGACACTTGTTTTGGAATGGATTTTGATGGTTTTGACAGAACTATAGACACTCACATTGCAAATTTACGTAAAAAACTTCGAATTGATGACAATCATCATGAGTATATTGAATCTGTATATGGTTTAGGATATAGGCTAATAGATGAAGAATAATTTCTTAAAATTATTTAATAGTTTAGTTTTCAAAATTACTGTATCTTTTTCTGTGGTTTTAGTTGGTACTTTATTATCTTTGGGTGTTTATTTACAACATGTAGCTAAAATTGAATCTGAGAATATTCAAAATGAATATAATCAATTAAAAGCTGAAAGAATTCAAAGATTATTAGACTCAATAACTAAAGGGCAAACAATGAATTTAAGAGATGTTCAAAGAAAATTAATTGATTATTCTAAAATATCTGGCGCTAATATCAAATTATATGATGAGAATAATATGGAAGTATTTGATACCTCTAAAGGCCTAAGTATTAAAGATAGTAGACGAAATCCAATATTTAAAGTTATACCGACATCATTGGGAGGTATGGTTGTTGAAGTTAATCAACCTCAATTAGTCTCTATACAAGCAATTTCTGCATCTGATACTCAAGAAGATCAATTGATTCAAACCGATCCACCTATATCCAATATTGTAAATCAGGTAGTTAAATCAATTGCTATTATTGGAATTCTTTCAATTATGGCTTCCATAGTTATTATATGGATAATTTCGCGGAAAACATTAAATCCAATAACTAATATTGTTAATACATCCAAATATCTAAGTAAAGGTGATTTCACAAAAAGAATTGATCAATCAGGTTCGGGAGAACTGAGTGAGATTGTGACAGCATTTAATTATATGGCCTCTGAATTACAAAAGTTAGATGAACAACGTAAAATTATGATAGCTGATATTGCTCATGAATTAAGAACTCCAATGACTAATTTAAAAGGATATATAGAAGGGTGGTCAGACGGAATAATAAAACCAGACAATGAAACATTACAAATTCTCGATTACCAAGTAAACACATTATCAAAAATTATTGATGATTTAAGTACTTTATCTTTAGCAGAATCTGGAATGCTTAGTTTAAATATTTCAGATTTTGTTCTTAATAATAAAATTTCTGAGATAATCAATAATTTTAAATTAAGATCAAAAAGTAAAAATATTAATATTATTAATAATATTAATTCTAATATAACAATAAATTATGATCCCCAAAGATTTACTCAAATTGTTACTAATATTTTAAATAATTCTATACTTGCTACTGATGATGGAGGACAAATTACCTTTAATTCATCAATAGGTAAAAAGAATTTGATTTTAGAAATTGTTGATAATGGTACGGGTATACCTAAAGATGA
>CAYTCC010000012.1:0-25843 GCA_964436345.1 uncultured Dehalococcoidia bacterium | reverse complement strand
AAAACAATATATAGATATAAATCTATTAACTGATATCAATAAAATAGATAACACAATTATTTGTAGTGGAAGCCATGATATTGTTTTAGATTTATTAAAATCATTTCTACTTAAAGAAGGAAACGAATATGATATGTCAATTAACCCTATTGGCAGTTTGGGTGGCTTATTATCAATTGATCAAAATTTATGTCATATATCAGGAACACATATTTTTGACCCTGAAACAAATACTTACAATACATCGTATATAAATAAATTTATCAACAATCAAGAAGTCGAAGTAATAAATTTAGTAAATCGAATACAAGGCATCATAGTAGCAAAAGGGAATCCTGAAAAAATAAAGGATTTACAAGATTTAAATAATAAAAACTTAAATTTTGTAAACAGACAAAAAGGATCAGGGACAAGAATATTGTTAGATTATATGCTTAATAAAGAAAAAATAAATCCATTAAATATTACAGGGTATGAAAATGAAAAAAATTCTCATTTAGCAGTTTCATATGCTATATATTCTGGTAATTCAAATGTTGGTTTGGGCATAATGTCTGCAGCAAAATCTTATAACTTAGATTTTATACCTTTGAAAGAAGAAAATTTTGATATTGTAATTCCAAAAAATATTTTAAAAGAAAAATATGTAGAGTTAATGTTGAATATAATAAATTCATTAGAATTTAAAAAAGCAATAAACAATATTGGTGGATATATTACAAAAAACACAGGTAAGCAAATAAAATTATGATCACTAAAAATTTATCAGGGATAATTTTAGCCGGCGGCTTGAGCAGAAGATTAGGCAGAAACAAAGCTGTTGAAAATTTTAATAACAAACCACTTTTATCTATTGTATATGATTCCATAAAACCATTTGTAAATGAAATAATAATAATAGTAAATAATAAACAAAGACAAGTAGAATTATCATTTTTAAAAAATGCAAATTTTGCAACTGATGAATACAATAATTCAGGTTCGCTTGGAGGTATTTATACCGGACTATCGAATGCAAATAACGAAAAAGCGATTGTAGTAGCTTGTGATATGCCATTTATTTCTCCATCAATAATTTCTTTAATGATCAGTAAAATCAAATCCTCAGATGATATTATTATTCCTGAAACTGAGGGGTTTAAACATTCTACTCATGCTATATACAGTAAATCCTGCATTGAAATCATCAAAAAAAATTTAGATGATAATAACTTAAAAATTTCTAATATATTTAATATGTGTAAAACTAAAATTATTTCCGAAAACGAAATTTATGCTACAGAGCCTTGTACTAAAAGTTTCTTTAATATTAATAATGAAATGGATTTAACAAAAGCAAAAAAACTAATTAAATAAATATGATTCAAATAAAAATTAAAATAGAATTTTTTGGAAGAGCAAGGATGATTTTAGGTTTTAATTCCTTTGAAATAACTGTTAATAAAGCAATTACAAAAGAAGAACTTATTTACCTGATAGCAATAAAATATCCGAAATTAATTGGGGAAATAATAGAAGAAAATAAATCCAATCTCAAGAAAAGCTATAATATAGGAATTAACGGAATTAAAAATCCTTCAGAAAATGAATTAAACCTAAAAAACAATGATTGTATTCTAATATTTAGTAGTCAGGCAGGTGGTTAAATATGAATGGATATAACAACAAGTATCTGTTAATTAATTTAAACAATTATTCATATGAAATACACCCTTTACCTGAAAATATTTTAACTAATTTTATTGGAGGGACCGGCTTAAGTTCATATTTGCTATACAAATATTCCTCATTTAATTCAGACTCATTTAGCCCAGATAACCCTTTAATATTTTCTTCAAGTCTATTAACAGGAACTAAACTTACAACAACAAGTAAATTTGCAATAACTACAAAATCTCCTTTAACAAACTTTATTGGAGATTCTATGTCATCAAGTCATTTTGCAGACAAATTAAAAAAAACAGGTTTTGACGCACTTGTAATTATTGGCAAAAGTAAATCAAACAAAATAATAAAAATCCAAAATTCATCTATAGAATTTATTGATGCCACCAAAATATGGGGGAAAACCACCAATGAAACTGAAAGAATACTAAATCAAAATCTTGGTAATGATTTTTCTTTCGCATGCATTGGGCCTGCAGGTGAAAATTTAGTTAGATTTGCCGGAATAAAAAACGATAGTGGAAGAATGGCAGCCCGAACTGGTGTAGGAGCAGTAATGGGCTCAAAGTTAATAAAAGCAATAGCCATTCACGGAACTCAAGAAATTAATATAGCTAATCAATCTGAATTAAATGTAATAAGAAAAGAATTATCATTAAAAAGTTTAAGTGACTCAACAGAAAAATACAGAACAACAGGGACTACAATAAACATGTCCATACTTAACAGATTAGGAATGTTGCCAACTAATAATTTTAAACAATCAGTATTTAAAGAAGCAAAAAATATTGAAGGTGAAAATCTATTAAAAAATCATTATTCAAAAAAAGCACATTGTGCGAATTGCACAATTGGATGCGAAAAAATCTTTATAACAAATGATGATGATAATCAAACTGAATCTAGGTTAGAATTTCAAACTACTGCAAGTTTGGGTTCTAATATTGGAGTAAGTAATCCAAACTGGATAATAAGAGCAGCCAATTTATGTGATGAGCTTGGCATGGATACTATTAGTACAGGAGTAACTATCGGATGGGCGATTGAGGCGTCTGAAAAAGGACACTTAAATTCTTCAATAAAAATAAATTCAGAAAATTCATTATTAGATCTTATTAAAAAAATTGCATACAGAGATTCTATAGGTGATTTGCTAGCTGACGGAACTAAACTTGCTTCTGAATCCATAGGACAAGATTCAGCAAATTACGCTATGCATGTTAAAGGATTAGAAATCCCGTCATATGATCCAAGAAATTTGCCGGCTTTATCATTGGCATTATCAGTTAGTACAAAAGGTGCCTGTCATAACAGAGCAAGCGCTTATGATATAGATTTCAATAACAAGGAAATTTTTAATGACCCTACTATTATTGCTTCAAAAACAAAAACTAGCGAAGATTATTCAGCAATTCTTGATTCAATGATATGGTGTAAATTTCTAAGAAAATCTTTCAATAATTTTTATGATGAAACATCAGAAATATATTCATTAATTACCGGAGTTAAATATAATTCAGAAAATCTTAAAAAAGTTGGAGAAAGAATAAATAATATTAAAAAATTATTCAATATTAAAAATGGTTGGATTAGATCAGATGATAATCTTCCAGAGAGGTTGTTAAATTCCAAAAATCAAATCATGTCCCATTCTTACTTAAATTCAATGATAGATAATTATTACCATTTCAGAGGATGGGATAAAAATGGTAATATACCTATATCAAAACTTAACGAACTGAATCTTAATACAAAAGAATATGCAAGCAAAAACACAATATGAAAACACAAAGGAATTATTGTCAAAAAACTTTCCTCCTGAAAAAAGTTCGTTATTACAAGCATTACATCTAATTCAAAAAACTCAAGGCTTTGTATCTCAGGCTGACATGCTACTATTATCAAAGTATTTAAAAGTAGCTAAAAGTGAAATATTTGGAGCTATAACAAGTTATCCGGAAATAAAAACTCAAATTGAAAATGATCTTAAAAGATGTGATGGTATTTCATGCGTTATCAACACAAAAAACATTGAAATAAAACTTGAAACAACTGACTGTAAATTTAAATGCTTTAATGCACCGATAGGATATCAAAATCACAAGTATTATTCTTTAAAAACACCTACTCTGATTCCTTTAATTTCAGATCAAACACCTATAATAAGTTCTAATTCAATACTAAATAAAAACATTGTTTTAGAAGGAATAAATGAGATTAAAAATACTAAATTTGAAACATATAATAAAATCTACAAATTTAATGCAATTAAAACTACCCTTAATCATTCTACTGAAAAAATAATTGATATTATCGAAGATTCGAAACTCCGCGGCAGAGGAGGTGCATATTTCCCTGCTGCTACGAAATGGAAAATGGCGTCTTCATACAAATCAATCCAAAAATATTTAATTGTAAATTGTGAAGAAGGAGAACCTGGTGTATTTAAAGACAGATTTATAATGGAAAATATGCCTTACAGATTAATAGAAGGAGCATTAATTGCAGCATATGCAAGCCAAAGTAATTACCTAACTTTCTATATAAACGGAGAAGCAGAAAAAAGTTTTAAAACAATTAAAAAAGCTCTTCAGAATATGGAAAATAACGGCATCATAAAACCTAATAAAACAATTTTAAATTCTTCATACAAACTCAATATAAAACTAGAATCAGGTGCAGGAGGTTACGTATGCGGGGAAGAGACGACTTTAATTAATACTATGGAAGGAGATAGGAGAGAACCAAGGTTAAAACCACCCTTCCCTACAGAAAAAGGAGTCTTTGGAGTCCCCACAGTAATTAATAATGCTGAAACATTATGTAACCTTCCATATATAATGAATAATTCGCCATCCGAATTCAAAAATATAGGAGATCCAGATTTCCCAGGAACGAAACTATTAAGCATAAGCGGACATTTTGATAAATATGGAATACTAGAAATACCAATGGGAATATCAATAAATGATGTAATTAAAAAGACTGAAATTGAAGACAAGAAAAATCCAATAAATTTTCTTGGGATAGGAGGGCCATCTAGTGGGATATTACCTCAATCTGAATTTGACACAAAGTTATTAGGAGGCTTTTTAAATGAATATGGAATAATGTTAGGAGCTGGTGGATTTATAGGATTTAATAGCAAAACAGATCCAATAGATGTGGCTATTTATCTTTCTAAATATAATGCAACAGAATCATGTGGAAAATGCACTCCTTGCAGAGAAGGAACTCCTCGTATGACTGAATTGTTAGAAAACATAAAAGAGAATCCTAATGACCAAAACAAGTTAGAAGAGCTTTCTTTAATGGCAGAAACTATAAACTCCGCATCATTATGTGGGCTAGGGCAAGCAGCAGGAAATCCTGTAATAAGTTATTTAAAATATTTTCACAAAAGGTAATAATTCATTTTATGAATAATATTAAAATTAAAATCGATGGACAAGAAATTTCAGTACCTAAAGACTTTACTGTCTTAGATGCTATAAACCATAGTAAACAATATATTTCGCAATTATGTAAAGACAGTGATATGAAAGCGCTTGGTGCTTGTAGAACATGTATTGTACAAATTGAAGGTGTTAGAGGATTTCCAGCCTCATGCTCAACTCCTATTAATGAAGGAATGAATATTAAAACATCAGATCCAAAACTAAACAAAATAAGAAATAATGTATTATCTTTAACTGCTGGCATGGTTAATAAAAATGGGGCTAACAAAGATTATAAAGATTTATCACAAGCAATAAATTTTTATAATGCTGATCACAATAAATTCCAACCAAGAAAAAGAGAAAAAACTGATACCAGTAATACTGTATTTGATATAGCCATGGAAGATTGTATATTGTGTGGCAGATGTACAACTGGATGCCAAGAAGGAGCTCAATTTATTGGAGCTATTGATATGCTTGGCGCAGGTCAAAATACCAGGATAGGTACTTTCAATGACCAACCTTTGGCAGAATCTGTATGTACAACCTGCGGACAATGCCTTTCAGTCTGCCCAACAGGCGCTATCAAAAAGAAACCTGAACCAAAAAACATCGTAAAAAACGTAAATACTACCTGCCCTTATTGCGGAGTAGGATGTGGAATAAAAATACAAGTAGATAATGAAAATAACATGGTAAATGTTTTAGATGATCCTGATAATAAATCTAGTTTGGGAATGCTTTGTGTAAAAGGAAGATTTGGATATAAATTTGTTCAACATAAAGACAGAATTAAAACTCCGCTTATAAAAAAGAACGGAATATTTGAAGAATCCACATGGGAAGAAGCAATTGAATTAATATCAGAAAAACTATCAAAATACATAGGTAATTCATTTGCAACTTTATGTTCAGCAAAGGCTACAAATGAAGATGGATATATACAACAAAAATTCTCTAGATTGGTTATGCAAAGCAACAATATAGATCATTGTACAAGATTGTGTCACTCCCCTTCTGTCGAAGCAATGTTAAAATCTTTAGGAAGTGGAGCAACGAGTAACTCATATATTGACTATGAAGAATCAGGATGCCTGATTATCGCAGGTTCAGATGCCAACTCCAATCATCCTGTTGCCGCATCAAGAATGAGAAGAGCAGTTGTGGAAAAAGGTGCTAAATTAATCATTATCAATCCCAGAAGAATTGAAATGTGTGATTATGCTGATCTATGGTTAAGGCCAAAACCTGGTACTGACGTGGCTCTTTTAAATGGCATAGCTAAAACTATTTTAGATGAGAATTTAGAAGATGAAACTTTCATAAAAAACAGAACAGAAGATTTTGAAAAATGGAAAAAAATAATAGATCAATATCCCGCAAAAAAAGTAGAAACTATTACAGGGGTAAAAGCCGAAGATATTAAACAAGCTGCAAGATATTATGCCAGGCCAAAATTTGGAGGATCTTGCCTTATTTGGGGTATGGGCATTACACAGCACACTAATGGTACAGCCAATGCTCATTCTCTTTTAAATCTCTCTTTATTAACTGGGCAACTAGGAAAACCTGGTTCTGGTATTTCACCATTGAGAGGACAAAATAATGTTCAAGGATGTGGAGATTCAGGATGTCTTCCAAATTCTTTTTCAGGATATCAAGTTATAGATAAAATCACGATAAATAAATTCAAAACAGCATGGAATACTGATACCCTCCCAGAAAAACATGGTTATGTAGTTACTGACATGGTTAAAAAAATTGAAGAAGGTGTAGTTAAATCAATGTACATTACAGGAGAAAATCCTCTTTTAAGTGAACCTGATCTACATCATGCTGAAGATGTGTTTAAACAATTAGAATTTCTTGTTGTTCAAGATTTGTTTTTACATGAAACCGCACAAATTGCAGATGTAGTTTTGCCAGCTGCAAGTTTTGCTGAAAAAGATGGCACTTTTACAAATAGTGAAAGAAGAGTTCAAAGAGTCAGGAAAGCAATAAATCCAGTCGGTAATTCAAAAGCTGATTGGAAAATACTCCAAGAAATAGCCAATAAAATAATTAATAAATTATCTTTAGATATAAATAATCAGTTTAATTATAAAAACCCTTCAGAAATATGGGATGAAATGGCCATGTTAACCCCAAGTCTCAGCGGTATCAACTATAACAGGCTAGATGTTGAAGGAGGAATTCAATGGCCATGCCCAGATGTATCTCATCCTGGAACCAGATTTTTATATGAAAAAGATTTCCCAAGAGGAGCCAAAGCAAAATTCTATGGATACGAACAAGGTCCAAGAGCAGATGAAATCCCTAATAGCAAATATCCATTAACTTTAATCACAGGAAGAATTCTTTATCACTGGCATGGAGGGACAATCACAAAAAGATCAGAATATTTATTATCAAAATTTTCTGAATTGGAGGTATCTCTAAATCCACAGGATGGTAGTAAATTTGGGATAGATGATGGAGACTGGATTTCAGTTGAATCAAAAAGAGGAAGACTCGAAGCTAGAGCGGCATTTACAGACAAAATGGCAAATGGTGAAATTTTTGTACCATTTGTAAAATTACAAGATCATGCAGCTAATTTTCTAACAAATCCTGCAGTAGATCCTGAATCAAAAATACCCGAATACAAAGTATGTGCGGTAAAAATAGCAAAAGTTTAATATTATTCAACTTCAATTCGAAGTCTTTTATTACTTTTACCTTTACTCTCGTGCCCAATCATTTTAATGTAACCTACCTCTGAGGTATTGTGAACATGAGTACCTCCATCAGCTTGTAAATCTAATCCTTGTATATTTACTATTCTTACAAACTCAATACCCTTTGGTAATAAATTAATTTTTGTACGAATTAAATCTGGTATTTGAAAAGCATCTTCTCTTGGCAATTGATAAATTTTTATATTTCGTTCTTCAGAAACTTCTGTATTTATTTTTTCTTCTACTTCTTTTGAAAAATCAGCAGACATTTCTTCTAATTCAAAATCCATTCTACCTGATAAAGGCTTCATATCCCCACCAGTAACTGAAGCTGAATAATCCCTCCATATAACACCACATAAAATATGCAAAGCAGTATGAGTTCTCATAAGTTTGTATCTTTTATCCCAATCAATTATCGAATTAACTTCGGAATTAATTTCTGGTTTTGCTCCTTCTATTAAATGTATAATTTTCCCATCAATCCTCTTTAGACCTTTGACTAAATATTCATTATTCTCCAATATTAATTTCCCATTATCTGACGGCTGTCCTCCTCCTCCCGGATAAAATACTGTCTGATCTAAAACTACTCCATGATCATTTACTTCTATTACTTTTGATTTACATTCTTTAAGATAAGAATCTGAATAACATAAAATTTCCATAATTATCCTTATATAAATATATTTTAATTATTTTATAATATTTCTAATAAAAGATTCTATTTATTATGAAAGATTTTGATATAGCAATAATAGGAGGAGGGATAATTGGGCTTGCTACCGCAATGTATGCTCAAAACAAATATCCTAAAAAATCTATAGTAGTATTAGAAAAAGAAAGTACTTTAGCAAAACATCAAACCGGAAATAATAGTGGTGTAATACATGCTGGAATTTACTATCAATCAGATTCTCAAAAAGCTAAATTTTGTTGGCCTGGATCATTATTATTAAGAAAATTTTGTGATGAAAACAATATTGAATATGAATTATGTGGAAAATTAATTGTTGCCTCTGACAAATCAGAAATTAATAGCTTAGGCAATCTTTATGAAAGAGGAAAAAACAATGGAGTGGATGGACTGCAATTAGTTGACGAATCAAAAATAAATGCACTTGAACCATATGTGAAAGGAGTTAAAGGGGTATGGAGCCCTAATACTGGAATAGTAGATTATGTAAAAATTACCGAAGCTTATGCAAAAATCTTCCAATCAAAAGACGGTCAAATTTATAAAAACTCAAAACTTCTCAACATTCACTCAAGTTCATCTGCTTTAACTCTAGAAACTAATAATGAAGATTATTCTGCTAAATATTTAATAAATTGCGCTGGGTTACATGCAGACAGAATTGCCCAGATGATGAAACTTGAAACAGATGTAAGAATTGTTCCCTTTAGAGGGGAATATTTCACATTAACTGATGCTGCAAAAAAAATGGTAAATGGATTAATATATCCTGTTCCTGACCCAAATTTACCATTCCTAGGAGTACATTTTACTAAAAGAATTAATGATGAAGTAGAAGCTGGCCCAAATGCAGTAATGGCTTATTCTAGGGAAGGATATAAAAAATTTGACATCAATCCTGTAGATCTATTGGAATCATTCACTTATTTAGGCTTCTGGAAAATGGTAAAAAATAATTGGAAAACAGGTTTAAGTGAACAATATAGATCATTAAACAAATTGAAATTTGTCCAATCTCTTCAAAAACTTATACCTAAAATAGAAAGCAAACACTTAACAAACCCTGGAGCAGGAGTTAGAGCACAAGCTATTGATAAAAATGGTAAATTACTACAAGATTTCAGTATCGTTCATAGTTCTAATTCCTTACATGTCCTCAGTGCCCCATCACCTGGAGCAACATCTTCGCTTAAAATTGCTGAGTATTTAATGGAAGAATTAAATATCTAACTAATTATTGTAATTATCCCCTTATCTGCATCAACTTCTATCAGATCATTATCACTTATTAGATCTGTCGAATTTTCAACTTCTAAAATTGTAGGTATATTATATTCTCTTGCTACGACCGCTGTATGAGATAAAGTCCCTCCGGTTTCAGATATAATCGCTGATACTATCCCAAATAACGGAGTCCAAGAAGGGTTAGTACTTATACAGACCATAATATCTCCTTCTTTTAATTTTGCTGAATCCTCAAATGATTTAATAATTTTAGCCGAGCCTATTGATTTCCCCAATGAAGCAGAAACACCTTTGAATATTTTAATTTTTTCCAATGTATTTATAGTCATAGACTCAGATTGATTAGTATCAATAGTGCCTAAATATTTAGGTGGGGTAATATTTTTATATTTATCTCTTTCTTTTTTACGTAATAAGATTTGATGTTTAAAATCAACATCTATTCCTTTTTTTCTAAATAAATTTAACTCACTAATTTTTAAATAAAATATATCTTCCACTTCATCTATCAAATCAGCTTCATACATTAATTTACCTATCTTTTTTATTGCTAAACTTAAAATGGATGTACTGGCTTGATCTATATAAAAGGAATGATCTTCTTTTAAATACCATATCTCATTAAGTGAATTATATAATTTATGAAATCCTTCTACTTCTTTCTCATTGGGTAAATTTGATAAAATTTTGTTTAAAGTTTGTTGTCGTAATTCGGCAGAATAATCATTACCCTTTGATTTATTTATACTCATTGGATATCGTTTTAAAATATCTAAAACAATTTGTGGATCTTCAATCCATATAGAATCTTTTAAATCAAAGCCAACAGATCTATATCCATATAAATTAATAAATTCCGAAAATTCACTTAAAAATTTACTGGAATTATCAGATTTAAGTTCAGTATTATTAATTAAATCAAGAAAGTCAGCAGAGTTAATTGAATCTAAAACCTCTTTATATTTATGAACTAATTCATATAAATATTTATCAATTTCTATACTTTTGTTATCTATACCATTAAACAAATTGTAAAGATCAGAAAGTTTAAAATCTTCAATAAAATTTTTTAAAAATTTATAAAATTTATCTGTAGCATCATGAAGAGGTAAAACTACAAGAAAATGAATATACCAATGTCTTTTATGTAATTTCATTATATTATCTAAAGTATTTAATCCAGATTTTAAATCAGAAATAATATCTATGTTTTTTCTCATTTCATCAAGATTATTTATAATTTCTGGTAAATATTTAGTTTTCCAGTCTTGATCTAATCTACCAACCCGATTATTAACTTTCAAATTATGCTTATTGTCTTCATCAAGATTTTCTATGGATATTAAATTATTTGCATAATAGGTATAACCATTGATTACTTTACTAACAGATCTTTGTTCACGGTTGAGGTATTTGTTAGCATCATTAGAGCCTTCTGATGTAGTTAAGTTTCCTATCCCAGTTGACAAAGGAGTTGTAGGTACTGGATTATGTCCACTTTCCCATATCCAAGTTAGTTTTTTTTCAGCATCTGTAAATTTTGTCGGAAACCATTCTGGTAAAAATATATAATTATTATCGCTATTATTCATGGGTACTTTCAATTTTCAAATAATTATACACTAATAAAATTCCGATTTGATATTTTACTAGTTTAAATGTATTCTATTTGATAGTGAAAAATAATCCCAAACCATCAAATAACTCAAAATCTAAAGCTAGATTTTCAAATCCTCTCACCTCAGTGAATTTAAGTCCTGATTTCAAATACCTTTGGTTAGGCCAGGGAGGGCAAGGTTTTGCAATGTGGTCAGAAATGATAGCAAGCTATTGGTATTGTAAATTTGTTTCGAGCAATTCCATTTGTTTCATTAGGCCTTTTTGGAGGTGTAATAGCAGACAGATTCCCAAAAAGAAAAACATTAATGATAATTCAATTCTGGTCATTATCTATTTATATCGTTATGTTGATATTACTTTCTACTGGAATAATAGAGTTATGGCACATTTATACCACAGCTTTCTGCTTGGGATTAGGAATGGCAATCAATCAACCTTTAAGAACATCATTTATCCCTCAAATGGTTGGAAAAGAACATATGTTGAATGCAATGTCTTTAAATTCTATGGCTATGGGAGTTACGAGATTAATCGGACCTGCTGCTGTAGGTTATATTATAGCAATATCAAACGATAACGTTGCACCAGCATATCTTCTGTCTGGCATAGCATACTTATTTGTAATTTTCACAACATTTAAAATTAATGATAAAGGAAATCCTTCTGAGATACATAAAAACTCACCTTTGAATGATTTTACTGATGGAATCAAATATATGTTTTCAGAAAATCGTACTGTTTTATGGTTAGTAATACTTGCTTTGGGGCCATTAGCATTCGGATTTAGTTATATCAGTTTATTACCAGTCTATGTGGATGTTAAATTAAATTTAGGTGCTGATGCTTTTGGTGGAATTCAATCAATTTCTTCTATAGGAGCTTTGATAAGTGCATCATTATTAGCATCCTCTGGAAATTTGAAAATTAAAGGTAAATTATTATTAGGAACTACTCTGCTATATGGCTTTGGTGTAATCATCATGGGTTATACAAATATTCTTTTAATAGCTTTTTTAATTGCAATTTTTATTGGAGGATCTCAATCAGTATTTAGAACATGTATATCTAGCACAATAGTAGATATTACTGAAGAAAAGTACAGAGGAAGAATGATAAGTATGACTATGTTAGATATGGGAATGGCTTCAATAGCATCTATAATTGCTGGTAGAATCACAGATGTTCTAGACATAACGTATGGAATGTTATTTTGTGGAGCATTTTGTATAATAATTGGAGTTATAACTTTTATTTCACACAAAAAACTAATCCGAATATAAAATTATTTAGATTTTTCACTTTCTTAACCTAAATATTTATTATTACTTTTTCTTTTGCATGTGGGCAAAGTAATAACAGTGAGGTTTCAAATCTGAAAAATCAGGTTGCTGAGATGAGAAAACAAAAACTAAGAAAGAGCCTAACAAAATTTTTATAATTTCCTTGTATTAAAGCCATATATGTAGATGGTTCATAAAAAATTCGTATTATTAAAAGAAATTAATTATTCTAACTTTGACAATTAAAAATAACTTACTGTATATTTAGCAATATAAAAATTACACGGAGATAATATGAATTCATATAATTACGATACTTTCCCTCTAGATTTTGATATGCAAGCATTTATAGATTTTCCAAATATTGCAAATGCGGGTACTAAAGCCCCTGATAGCAAAGTTTATAATTTACTCACAAAAAAAATGGAACAATTATCTACATACTGGAAAGAGAAAACAACAATCATAGAATTTGGTTCAATAACCTGATCAGAATGTGCTCTGGCGGCGCCAGGTTTTAATAAATTGGTTAAAGAATTTGGAGACAAATTCAATTTTGTTTTTATCTACACAAGAGAAGCTCACCCAGGAGAAAAAATACCTCATTTAACATCTTTTGAACAAAAACTTGGACATGCAAAATTGATGACTAAAAAATATATCAACAGAACTATGTTAGTGGATTCCCTTAATGGAGATATACATCATGCATATGGAAGGCTCCCAAATATGACTTATATAGTAAATAGATATGGAAATGTCATCTACAAATCAGACTGGACAGATCCTTCTACGATAAAAATGGTTCTAGATCATTATCTTGATGAAAGAGAAATGCTTGCGAAAAAAATAAGAGCTACACCTTATTATGTTGAATGGCAACCAATGAGAAAAAATGACACTGAGGAATTTATGACAGTATTATTAAACGATGCTGGCCCAAAAGCAATAAAAGATTTTATAAATTCAGCAAACCATTATGATGGGCCGACACAATCCAACTCAAGCCTTGGTAAAGCTATGGGAAAAAAATTACAAAACTGGCTTGATAAACAGGATTATTAGTATAAAAGGAATTAGATATGAAAGGCGCATATTTTAATGGTCACAGCAAAATAAAAATAAATGATTTAAATCCTTATTCTGCTTCAGAAAATGAAGTAATTATAGAAATGAAAGCTTCAGGCTTATGTGGTAGTGATTTCCCAAAATACAGAGCTGAAAAACAAAGTAAATTTGTAGGAGGGCATGAACCTTGTGGAGTAATATCAGAATTAGGATCAAATGTAAAAAATCTATCTATTGGAGATAGAGTCATGATCCATCATTACTCAGGATGCAGAAAATGTAAAATGTGTAATGTAGGATATACACAAATGTGTCTTAATGGAACAAAAGTTTTTGGAACAACTTATAATGGAGGGCATCAAGACTATATGAAAGTACCTGATTATACCTGTGTTCCTATGCCAGATGATCTTTCCTTTACAGTTGGTGCTGCCACAGCATGTGGAACTGGAACTGCATATCAGGCATTAGAAAAATTAAATATACCAAAAGAAGCTACTTTGGCAATCTTTGGGCAAGGACCAGTAGGATTAAGTGCAACAGCATTTGCAGCCGCAAATAAAATTAATGTGATAGCTATAGATGTAAATCCTTACCGACTACAATTAGCTAAAGATATTGGCGCAAAATATACTATCAATTCAAACCAAAACGATACTCTTGAGAATATTCTAGATATAACATCCTCTCTAGGAGCTGAATATACAATGGAAGTAACTGGTATTCCTGCCGTAAGAAATCTTGCATTAGATTCTACATCAAACTGGGGAAAATTATGTTTTGTAGGCGAAGACTCAGGAAAAGATACAATAATAAAAATTAGTAATCAAATTATCCATAAACAATTAACAGTAAAAGGCTCATGGACTTTTGGAATTACTGAGCTTGAAAATGCTGCAAAGCATATAATTGATAACAATGTACCAATCGAACAAATTATTACTCACAAATTTACCTTGAAAGAAATTGCACAAGCATATGAAATGTTTGAAAATGGTGAATGTGGCAAAGTTATGATCGAATGGTAAATATATTAAATGGAAAATGAAGAAAACCTTATAAGTAATTTCAAAATCAAAATTAATGAAATTTTCAAAAAAATAAGTTTGTATATTTCAATTACACTTGGATTAATTCTTATAATATATTCTGCTGCAGTATACTATTTCACTTAGATTCAGATTTAAATAATGTAAGTGAAAGTCCTATAATTCCTCCAAATACGATTCCCAAAGCTAGTATCCAAAAACTAAAAAATTGAATATTCCATAAAAATTTATTTAATTCTTCAATATATGCAATATTAAAAGTACCCAACATTCTTCTGTCTGTAAGTAATCCAAGTATAGTTGTAGCAACACATATTACGCCATTAACTCCAAATAATCGTAGGATAAAGTTTGAAAATCTTTTCAGTCTACCATTTCGATCTTTTGTCATCATAACCAGTATGAATATCTATCAAAACAGTGTTACCTTTACTGTTTTCTATTTGAGCTTTTGTTATAGCCTTTGAAATTTCATTTACCTCTTTCACTTCTATACCTATAGCACCCATACCTTCAGCAATCTTGGCATAATTACCTTTCATAAATGAAACTCCAAATTTCTCTCTTGCATTTGGAAATCCTCCAGGATATGTAGCCATACCTCCATTATTTAATATTATTGTAGTAATAGGTAATTTAGATCTTACAGCTGTTTCTATATCCAATCCTGACATTCCAAAGGCCCCATCACCCATTAAATTCAAACAAAACTTTTCTGGATTAGCTTTTTTTGCGCCAATCATTAGAGGGATGCTAAAACCTAAATGCGTAGTTTTACCCCAACCTATATAACTATGAGGAATGGTCGCTTTGAAAAAAGGAACAATCTGGTCTCTTGGAGCACCTGCATCATGAGTTACAATAGAATTTTCAAGATCAACAGAATTATTTATCTCATTAATTACTCTATAAGGGTTAATTGGCAATTCATCAGAATTTAAATGAGAGGACCATTCACTAAGCCATTTGTTTTTTAAATCAGAAATTTTATTAATATTATTATTAGAATCTTCTCTACCTTCTTCTCCTAATACACTCTTAATTTCATCTATTAATAACTCAATTGTTAATTTAGTGTCTCCAGTTAAAATAACATCTGCAAAAAAATCTTTATTAATATCTTCGTAATTATCAGAGTTATGAATTATAAATTTAGAACTCTGATCAATATTTTGACCATAAGGAGTTATTGTCATACTTGTTCCTAAAGCTAAAATAACATCAGCCTTATCAAGCCATGTTCTTGCCTGAAGAGTTGTTGTTTGAACTCCTGCTCCTAAAGCAAGGGGATGATCTTCATTTATAGCCGATTTCCCTGGCATAGTAGTATAAACCGGTATTTTTGTTAACTCTGCCAAAATTTTCAACTGATCAGAAGATCTAGAAAAAAGTACTCCCTGCCCTGCAATTATCATTGGGTTTTTTGCTTTAAGAAGATTAGAAACTGCTAATTTGATATCTGATATAGAGGGAGTATGATATGCCTTCACTGGGGATTTGTAATCATCAATATTAATATTAATTTCTGATGCTGAAATGTCCGCTGGGATTTCTACAACTACAGGTCCCGGACGCCCATTCCTTATACTATGAAAAGCTCTTCTCATTACATCGATGATTTGATCAGGTTGTGTAATACATTCTGCGTTTTTTACAATACCTTTATAATTAGCAGTAGCATTAAAATTGGGTCTTACTGAAATTTGTTTCAATGGTGGGGCTCCAGGAAGTATTAAAACAGGAATATTATCAGCATATGCTTGGCTTATACCTCCCATACTATTCTCAGCTCCTGCCTGACTTTGCATAGTAAAAACACCTATTTTTTCCCTATCACTTGTTCGGCTATACCCATCAGCAGCCATCATAGCCCCTCTTTCATGTCTAAACATAATTGGTTTGATCCCAATTTTAGATAAATCTTCAATCAGGGGGTTATTTGGAAAACAAGAAATCCAATCAATATTTTCTTTCTTTAATATTTGAGCTATTGCTTCAGAAACATTCATTTTAAAAAGGTAAATCTCCTGAACTCACAATAAATGACTGAGAAGTTGAACAACTTTCTCTAATTTTTTTTACAGGTTGATATTCAGATGAGGTATTCCACTTATTAAGAGCATCAATAGAAGAAAATTCTAACACTACACATCTTCCTTTTGGAATACAATCCCCGCTTTGTGTTATTATTTCTCCACCTCTAACTAAATATTTACCTTCGTATTTCTTTATAGTATCAGGGACTAATTTCATATATTCTTCATACTTTTGTTGATCATGAACTACAATATCGCTTATTATATAAACTTTCATAAATAATTTGTCCTTCTAAAATGAAATATGCGTTCCGGATAATAATACGAAAACTAATATAATTGTCATGAGACCGCCAAACAAGCCTAATAACGTTAAAGGGATAACCTCTAAACCTAATTCAGATAAATCCCATAAACCAATTTTTTTTCCGAAACTTTCAAATAACCCAACTAATTTTTCCATAAGATACTCCTTATAATTTAATTATAGATGAGGCAGAATTTCCTTTGAGAAAAATTCTATACTATTTTTATGATCTTTAATAGACATATCTCCTAATCTGAAATTAGAAATCAACCCTCCTATTTCAAGTTTTTTCAGTTTAAGAATTTCTTTTAAAACAGTTGCAGGAGATCCGTAGATAACAGCATGTTTCAATGTATTCCTGGGGTCATCCAAAGCTTGTTTTATAGATTTATTTTCATCCGGGGTATTCAAATTGTTTCTAGATCCTGAAATATGTGTTTGCATATTTATAAAAGCTTCTGTTGCAATAGATTCTGCTTGATTATCAGTTTCTGCAACGACAATATTTCGCCAAATCCATGAATGCTCCAAATTATTATTTATAAAATTATCATCATAATTATGCTCTCTAAGTGTAGCTTTATAGCTTGTCAAAATCTTTTCAGTATTTTCATATGTATGTGCAACAAGCATAATTGGTCTACCATTTTTTGCCATCTCATTAACAGTATTTAAAGATGCGCAAGCTCTGATTACATCAGGACCATTTGATGTGTATATTTTTGGTCGTAATTCAGGAATATCGAAATTCCATATTTTTCCATTGAATTTTTTTATGTTACCATTCCATATCCCAGCCAAATTATTTTCTAATTCTAATAATCTATCTTGAGCTTCTTCTGGATCTACTCCAAATCCTCTGTATTCGAAATAATTAAATGCACTACCTCTTCCAACACCAACTATCAATCTGCCTTTACTTAAGTTATCTAATAAAGATATTTGTTCAGCTAATTTTACAGGATGA
Organism: uncultured Dehalococcoidia bacterium; assembly: GCA_964436345.1. Taxonomy (GTDB): domain Bacteria; phylum Chloroflexota; class Dehalococcoidia; order Lucifugimonadales. Next base: position 7,752 of record CAYTCC010000012.1, on the reverse strand, counting down.
TAAAAAGCTCCCTGCAAAGCCCCAAATCCTATTTTAATAGTTTTTGTTTTAGCAATTAATGCTGCTGCAAAAATCAACGGATCAGTATACGCTACAGTACCATCAAAATGATGCTCTCCCAACCATACAGAATGGAAACCAAGCTCCTCAGATAAAACTCCAATTTCTAAACATTCATCAATTATCTTATAATCAGTTTCAGAGGAATTGCTCTGATGAAATAAAAAATTACCTACTTTCATATATATATAGTATTTAATAATCTATTAAGATTACAACATATAATATTAAATAATTTGTATGAAATATAGAAATCTACTGATTGAAAAAACAATTGCTGAAGACAAAGATATACTACTATGGGAATTTCTAAACCTTACAAAAATTCTAAAATGGAAAACTCATGAAAATAAAGCTTGTAAAAAAGTACATAAAAAATGGGAACATAAAGAATGGGCAGACAGACTAAAAATACCAAACCCTAATAACTACAAAGAATACAATTATTTTAATCCTACAAAAACTGATCAATTTAATACAACTAAAAAAATTGCAGATCTTTTATATGATATTGATATTGAAATAGAAAAATACTATACAAATAAAAATGGCAATAAATATCACAAACTTTCTGAATTTTATAGTTGGTTTTCAAATGAGGAAAAATTAAACTCAAAGAGTAAATTTCACTCAAAATTTCCTTCAAATCAAAGTATAGAAAGCTTGATAGATAGTATTGATTTATAAAAGAATATTCTATTTCAAAATTTAAATGTTCTTTTTAAAGAAACCAAAAAAATTAAAGCATTTGAAATAATCCATATCCAAAAAACAGTTTGGTATAAAAATTCTCTAGAATTCATATAAATTAATATTACAGATGTCATTCCCCAAACAAAGAATAAAGAAATAGCTAAGAGTTTATAATTTGCAACTCTTAATGGATGTACATATTTTATTGGAAGAAAAGTACAAATCAAAGATAAAATCAAAGCAAATAAATTTATAATTTGTTCAGTTTGAAGAATATAAAAATACAAAATCAATAAATTCCATAGAGCTGGGAACCCATTAAAATAATTGTCTTTTGTTTTTTGTTTAACATTTGCAAAGGTATAACATGAGGCTACTAAAATCAAAATACAAATAGTATAAGAAATGCCAGGTGGTAAAAACTGAAATTTTATAATTATTATTACAGGTAATATAACATAATTGAAATAATCAACAATTGCATCTAAAATCACTCCGTTAATTCTTGGAGCATATTCGCTTACTTTAAATCTTCTCGCTAAAAACCCATCAGTTCCATCTATAAATAGAGATAATCCCAGATAAAAAAATGCATCTTTTAAATTTTCTTCATATACTGCTGAAAGAGCAAAAAATCCACATACAATACCTAGAGTAGTATAAATATGTACAGAATAAGCTCTTAATATTAATTTATTCATTTTAATGTAATTAATAATTCATTACATATTAGTCTATAGATCTTTGATATTGAAGCGGCCATGAACTTTTATTTTTTTCAGCATTTAATGCCCAATATGGATTTCTTAAATATTCTCTTGCCATAAATATAACATCTGCCTTTTCACTATCTAATATATCTTGAGCCTGAATAGAATCAGTAATTAATCCAACAGCCCCAGTTAAAATTCCAGCTTCTTTCTTAACTGATTCAGCTAAATGAACCTGATAGCCTGGTTTAAGATCTATTTTTTGATCTGAATAATTACCGCCAGAAGAACAATCAATTAAATCTATTCCACATTTTTTTAATTCTATTGATAAGTTTATTGAATCTCCAACATCCCATCCTTTGGTAAAATATTCCGTGACAGACAAGCGTGCAAATAAAGGAATTTCATTTCCAATTTCTTTTCTTACAGAAGAAGCAATTTCTAAAGCTAGTAAAATTCTCGAATCAAAAGAACCGCCATATTCATCTTCTCGAATATTTGATAATGGCGATAAAAATTGATGTACTAAATAACCATGTGCAAAATGTAATTCAATAGCAGTAAATCCTGCTTCAATAGATCTTTTTGCCGCATCTATAAAATCAGAAATAACAATTTTAATTTCATCTATAGATAATTCTTCTGGTAGCAAAGAATCATTACTATACTTAATACTACTAGGGGCTTTAGGATTCCAACCTCCATTATCTATACCAACACTTTTCCCTCCTGCCCATGGTCGGTCAGTTGAGGATTTCCTTCCGGCATGAGCAAGTTGTATCGCAGGAGTAGCACCACAGCTTTTGATAAATTCAGTTATGTTTTTTAAAGGATTTATATGTTCATCATCCCAAATACCCAAATCCCAAGGGCTAATCCTACCTTTAGGTGTTACAGCTGAAGCTTCAACCATAACTAATCCTGCTCCCCCAATCGCTCTAGATCCAAGGTGTACCAAATGCCAATCAGTAGCCTTGCCTTCATCAGATGAATATGTACACATCGGGCTAACCCATGCCCTATTTTTAATTAATTCACCTCTAATATTAATTGGATCAAACAACTTAACCATAACAACCTCAATCTTTAATAAATTTATAAGGAAATAATACAGGAGTTTTTGATTTATACAATTGATACTCGTTATCTTCGCTCCATCTTTCATCAGCCTGTTTTTCCAAAAGTCTCACACCTGAAATATAATTCAGCATAACAAACACAAAGAATGGAGAAGCTAATCCTAACCACCCAAACCCAGAATAAACTGAAATACCAATTAAAGCTATTCCTATCCAAAGCAAAATTTCACCACAATAATTTGGATGCCTGGAATATCTCCATAACCCCGATTGAATAAATTTACCCAAATAAGATTTATTGTTTCTAAATTCACTTTTTTGTTTGTCAGAAACTACTTCTATAATAAATCCAATCATCCAAATTAAAACCCCAATTATATCTAAAACTCCTAAATTATTATTATTATTTGATGTAAGGATAGTTAAGGCTCCAAACAATGTAAATAAAACCCACAAACCTTGCAAATTCCATGTTAACAAAAAGACAGAGAAATCCTTTTTTATAGTTACAAATCTACTATCTGAATCTGTTTCCTTTATTCTCAAAAATAAAAAAGTGCCTAATCTTAAAGCCCAAATGATTACTAAAATTAATACAATTAAATGTCTCAAATTTTTAGTATCATTCATTAAAAAGGCTAATATTGACACTGTTATAAAAGTAACAGATCCAGTCAAATCGAAAAAATGTTCAGTGGATAAAAAATATGAAGGGATAAAAACTATCCATTGAAATGAAAATATAATTATTGTACATAACAAAAACAAACTTAATGATCCATAAGAAACACTATTTTGATCAACAAAAGAAGTTAGAACAAAAGCGAATACAATAATTATTAATTATAATAATAAATTTTTAAATAAAAACAAAATATAATATTAAATTAAATTATCGCAAATATTATATACAAACAAAAAACTAATTAACATTTAATTTAATATTAAATGTTAATTTTGATAAACTGATTTAATTTATTAATATCCTTTAAATCTTTATTATAATGAAACACTTTAATTTTTAGAGATTCAGCTGAACGTACCGCTTCCAAGTTGTGTTCTATATAAATTAAATTTTCTGGTAGCAAATCAAATTGTTCCAATAGAATTTTATAATAATCTGGATTTGATTTTTCCGGATTATGCTTTAACGTAAAAACTTCATAAGGGATCTTGTCTAACCCATGTTGTATAAATTCTTCATCATTAGCTCCAGTCAACACTATTTTTCTATTTAAATATGTTTCTAAAATATTAAATAAAGGATCATAAATACCTTTGCCGGAAATTATCAAAGTATTTATTGCATCAACTAAAATAACTTTCATGATTTCACAGCAAAATATACACTGCTGCTCCAGACAAATAACCAATAAGCGCAAGGAAGCTTATCTTTCGCAAATACCATATGAAATTAATTCTCAAAATACCCATAACAGCAACTCCAGCAGCTGATCCAATAACTAATAAACTACCACCAGTTCCTGCACAATAAGCTAAAAATTCCCAAAATATCCCATCCATTGCATAATCACCAATAGATGTAATTTCATACATACCCATAGCTCCTGCAACAAGAGGAACGTTGTCTAAAATCGCCGACAAAAATCCTATAAAAATATTAATCAGATATATATTACCTATCACATCATCAAGAATAGTAGCTAAACTATTTAAAATACCACCTGATTGCAAACTTCCCACTGCAAGTAAAATTCCTAAAAAGAAAAATACAGTGGACGCTTCAATTTTTGAAAGAGCCCCAGGCACTGTTAATGAATGTTTATTAACCTGATCTTTACCCTTATGTATAATTTCTGTGACTATCCATAAAATCCCTAAACTTAATAACATGCCCATATAAGGTGGTAAATGAGTAATTGTTTTAAATACTGGTACAAATAACAAACCTAATACACCAAGAGTAAAAATAATATTTCTTTCGTAAGGAATTACATCGTAAGTTTTCTCTTCCTTTACATTTGTTGGTCTCTCAATATTTTTCCCTCTATATTTAAAAGAAATATAAATTAATGGCATTACAATACAAACCACACTTGGGATAATGATAGCAGGAATAATATTCAATGATATCTGCCCTCCTACCCAAAGCATTATGGTAGTTATATCTCCAATTGGAGACCATGCGCCTCCTGCATTTGCAGCCAATATCATGATTCCTGCAAAGAATAATAATTGCTCTCTTGATTTAATTAATTTTTGTAACAATGCAGCCATAACTATAGCTGTTGTCAAATTATCTAATACTGCAGAAAAGAAAAAAGTTATTGTAGATAATATCCATAACAATTTTACAGCGTTAGTAGTTTTAATTTTATCAGTTATTAATTTAAAGCCTTGATGAGAGTCGACTAATTCCACTATAGTCATCGCTCCCAATAAAAAGAATACGATTTCACCAATATCAACCAAATGATGAGCCAATTCTTTATCAATGATTTTATAATCTGAAAAAGAAACCAATATAGTCCAGGTCAATACTCCTGTTATAAGAGCAGTAGCAGCTTTATCAATCTTGAAATTATGCTCGAATGCTATAAAAAAATAACCTAAGGAAAAAACGCTTATCAGTAAAATTTCCAAATTTTGGTACCTGTTTGAATATACTTTATTCCTATATTATCAACTAAATTATAGGGTTTAACAATTATTTATTGGTCTTTATAATTCCTTAATAATAAACAATCATGATGTATTAATAATTATGATTAACATGAAAAACACACAATATATCTTTAGATCAATAACTGTTCTTATAATTATTTTTTTAGTGGCATAATTGATTCTCAAGTACATCAAAATCCTGAACAAGGCAATATGAGACCTGGTGGAGAAACCCTAGACAAAATAAAAACGATTAATAAATCAAATAATTAACTGATAAAAATTGGCTGTGTCCAAGCTTTATGTCCAGATGAACCTGTAATTACAACCCTTACATACTTTTCCTGACCCTTAATTTTATACGTTGGATTTAAGTCCCATGTTTCATGAAGAACTATTCCATATTGGCCAATAAATTGCGTCTTATATTTATATGCTGAAAAAAGAATTGGTACCGAAGATATTTCTATTGGATTTGTATCGATGTCTAAGCTTATTTCTTTTTTATTAATTAAAATATCTGAAATAAATACCCCTGTTGAAGAATAAAAATTACCTTTTGCAAAATTATCTAATATATTATCCTGATCTCTTATTTCAGATTTAACCATAATCCATCCTCTACCTGGGTTGGATAAAAGACTACTAAAATTTTTATAATGATGTGAATCATCAGTAGCAACCCCATATATTAATTTCCCATTAGATAATAAAAAATCCCACATTTCTTCCATGCCTTTCACATCTTCACCCCCAAGATTATTAGTTGCTTTATCTCCATTGAAAACTTCAAAAAATTTTAATTCTTTAACCTTGTTAATCATTTCATGATTTACTGCCCATCTATAATTTGGATGATTTAGTACAGCTATGCCTCCAGCAGCATGAATAGCATTAGTATTAGCTTTTATAGTATCAACTGAATCATTTCCATATACAGGTTCTACATAAGAATTTATTCCAATAGCTCCCATATGAATATTAAATGGTTCTCTTACTGTTACTTCTTCTCCTGGAATCATCAAAATATCCGGATGATTATTTCCGTAATCTAAAACAGTAATATGATTATGATCTGATAAAACTAAAAAATCATAATTCGCTTCAACAAAAAAATTAACAACTGTTTTCGGATCAGAATCTCCATCTGATTCATTTGTGTGTGTATGAATATTACCTTTATACCATTTACTCATATTAATCCTCGTGATTTATATAATTACTTTAATTCAGAAATCTTTTTTTCCAATTCTAATATTTTTCTTTTATTTTCAGATATATTAAATGTATATTCTGCTTCCAACTCTATGACATATTCACGATTATATTTTATAGCATCAGCCAAAGTTTGATTCTGTTCCTCTAATTTATGCAATTGTTCTTCTAATTTTTCATAATCAAATTTCTGCACAGAATCAGTAGAACAAGATATAAGTAAAATTAAACATGAAATAATTATCAAAATCCTTTTCATCGACATAAACTCTCCTTATATTTATTCAATATAAATTATTCGGCTAAAAAGACTGGTATAGTTCGTTCTGTTTTTTCTTGATATTCCTGATAAGGCGGAAATGCTTCAACAGCAAGTTTCCAAAGCCTTGCTCTTTCCTTAATATCATTTATTTCTTTTGCCAGCATAGAATAAACATTTACACCATCGCGAATTTCAACTTTTGAATCAGCTTTAATATTATGGTACCAAAGAGGGTGATTTGGAGCTCCACCCTGAGATGCTATTAAAATATATCCTTTTCCATCAGTTACTTTCATCAAAGGTGTTTTTCTTATTGCTCCTGTTTTCCATCCAATATTAGTTACTATAATAACTGGAAGTCCTCTCAGTGTAGTTCCTTCTGTACCACCACTGCCTTCATATAATTCGACTTGATCTGCTACCCATTTTGAAGTACTAGGTATATATTCATTCATTTTTTACCTCACAAAGTTTTCCTAATATTATTTCACTACTGATAATTCTGTTGATTTCAAATTTCTTACTACAGTGCGATCCCTATCGATCAATGCACCAACTTTATCAACCATTTCATTCAACCATTCTTTACTTTCATATACATTTTTATACAATTTTTCCTTGGATTTCAAACTACTAAAACGCCTAATCCATATATAGGTTTCATCATCATCGTCATCTACAAAGCTTCCATGAATTACCATCCCCTTAGATATCTGAAAGGGAATAATAGTTCCTTCCATTAAATTCAGCCATTCTTTCATTTTGCCTGGAAAAATTGTATAAATTCTTAATTCGAAAAATGCTTCCATCTTTAGCCTCCGTTCAATTAAATATATAACAATTTATAATCTATATAATTTACTATTATCATATAATAACAAGATCATAATATATCAAAATTACAAAAAGTAAATAATTATGAATAAATTTATCCTATCCCTTGATCAAGGCACAACAAGTATCCGTGCTTTATTGATTGATCAAAATGGAAAAATATCTGGAATTGCTCAAAAAGAATTAACTCAAATATATCCTGATAATGGATGGGTAGAACATAATCCAAATGAAATATTAAATTCTCAAATAGAAGTTATAGATCAAGTCA
>CAYTCC010000011.1:0-26503 GCA_964436345.1 uncultured Dehalococcoidia bacterium | reverse complement strand
ACCGTCAATATCATGTAAAGATTCAAATAAATTAGCTAAGGTCAGATCACCTTGTAAATCATATCCATAAGAATCCACATTTTGCCCTAATAAAGTAATTTCTTTAACCCCATTATCAGCTAACTTTTTTACCTCTTCAGAAATAATAGGAATTTCCCTACTAACTTCCCGTCCCCTTCTGTAAGGAATAATACAGAAAGCACAAAATTTATCGCATCCATGACTTACAGGAACAAAGCTTGAAATTCTTGGTTTAACATCTAAAGTAGATAAGCATCCTTCTTTATCTATCCCTTTTTTTTCATATAATAACTGAATTAAAGGTTCGTAATTCTGAGGTTGTAAAAACAAATCTACATCAGGAAATCTTGCTTCCAAATTATTTGTTTTTGGACCTACCATACAACCCATAAGTACAACGATCTTTTCTTGATTTTTATGCTTTTCAATTGTTAATTGATCTACTTTAGCAGTCACTTTATCTTCTGAGCTTTGCCTAACAACGCAACTGTTAACGATTGAAATACTTGAATTCTTAATATCTTCAGATTCCTCAAATCCTACACTTCCTAGTGCAGAGCTTAATCTCTCAGAATCAGCAACATTCATCTGGCATCCAATAGTCCATATTGAAAATTTATCTATCAATATATTCTCCAAAATTATAATGGCGGAGGGTAAGGGATTCGAACCCTTGGAATCCTATTCGAATTCGCACAGTTAGCAACCGTGTGCTTTAGACCACTCAGCCAACCCTCCTTAACACTTGAATAAAGATATTATCAAATTGTGTATACAATTCAAAGTAAGTTTAAGCTTTAATTAAGTAAAGCTAATTTGGCTTATCTGCGCTTCCTATCCAGTTTTCACCATCTGAATAATATTCTTTTTTCCATATTGGTACTGATTTTTTTAATTCTGAAACTATATATTCGATTGCTCTAAAGCTTTCATTTCTATGCGGAGAAGATGCAATTATAAGTAAGCTTATTTCAGATATTTCTACTTTTCCTATTCGATGTACAATTTTTAAATTATTTAAATCCCATTTTGAAATTGAAAAATCTGCTATTTCTTTTAATTTCAATTTTGCCATATCAAGATAAGATTCATATTCAAGATAATCTACTGATTTACCCAAATTGTTATCTCTGGTAGTTCCACAAAATATTAATAATGAACCTGATGACGATTCATTTGATTCATTAAGATATTCTTGTATATTGATAATATTTTCGGTAATAACAATCATTATCAACCACCACTTACAGGAGGTATGATCGCAACTTCATCTCCATCATTTAATTTAAAATTTTCATCCTGATAAATCAAATTTACTGCTAGTGCATACGATTTAACAATATCTTTAAATCCAGGTTCATTTTGATTCAAATTGCAAATCAAATCGGAAATATTTGAATTATCAGAAAGACTCAGTAAAATACTGTCTTTATTTAATTTCTCTTTGTGAGGGCCAAACAATTTAACTGTAATTTTCATAAAATTTTATCTATAAAATTATTATCATATGCAGATACTCTAAAAATACCATTACTTTCTACACCAAGATGATCTTCTTCATAATAAGGGCTTATATACTCCCAAACAATATTTCCATTTACATCAACCTGAAAAATTCTACCAAAATTACCTTCTGTGATCATCACATTACCATTAGGTAATTTTAATACTCCTGAGATATATGGACTAAAAAAATTGAATTTCGGTTTATCAGAATATTCCCAAATGATATCTTTACTTATAGGGTCTATTTCTATAATTCTAGAATAAGGCATAGGTTCATCAAATCTATGTACCCCATTATCAAATATAAGTACATTACCATTAGATAAGATATGAGGATCATGTTGTTGTGCAATTATTTCAGGTCCTATTTCCCATATAAACTTACCAGTTTTTTTATTTATTAATGCAACTGTAGAAATATTTCTAAAACTAACCAAAACTTTCTCATTTTCTATAGGGACAACAGTATTGCCATGGCTCCACTCATCTCGTGGATCATTAAACGTTATTTTATGTTTATTAATATCAAGATGTTCAGTAGAATGCCATTCCCAAATTCTATTATTATTTTCATCAATTTCTATTAATATATCTGACCACATTTTACCTGAATAATCTTCGGGGATTATTCCACCTTGAACTTTAGCTGCTAAATTTTGATTTACTTCCTCTACAGCTAAATATATTACACCTCCATTATTCGTTCTTCTGGCATCATGATGTTGATAAACATCCTCATATTTAAATATTAATTCTGAATTTTTGTCAAATTCAGCTATTACTCCACCTTTAAATCTTTCCCATAAAGGGAAATCCACATCAGATTTTTCTTTGGACTTACCCATGTAAAACAAGTTGCCATTAGGTAATAAATATCCATACAAACCAGGTGCCCAAGGAAGGTTCCATTGGTGAACTATTTTTCCTTGCAGATTTATTGCATAAACTTCGCCATTGCCAAACATTGGGGCAAATAATATGACGCAATCATAAGCTTTATTAGAATCTAAATAAGTAACTCCAGATTTTGTAATTCGTTTTCTTGTCTGACTTATATATTTTGATTCCATAATTAATCACAACGAATAATTTCATCTGATACTAATTGATTGATATAATCATCTTCATAACCAAGGACATCAGATAAAATTTCTTTAGTATGTTGCCCTATAGTAGGTGCTGATCCAATTGTCATAGGAGTTCTACTAAACTTTATTGATTTCCCAGTAACATGAATTTTACCTGCAATCTTGTCAGGCACTTCCACCATCATTTCTCTTTCTTTAATTAATGGATTAATACTCGCACCGACAACATCGTTGATTGGAGCAATAGGAACACTAAATTTATTTAAATATTCTACTGCTTCTTCTGTTGTTTTACTTTTAAACCAAGGAATCAAACGATCTTCAATCATTTTATAATTTTTACTTCTATCATTTCGACCTACAAATTTTGAATCATTAACCCAATCATCCCAACCTAAAGCCTCACAACATCTTTCCCACATCTTTCTATTTGTAGCGGCCATTAACACCCATCCATCAGATGTCTGATAAGCATTATCCATACCCATACCATTACCAGTTTTATCTTGAATGATCCCATCTCCCAAAAAAGCACTGATAGGAATTTCATTAACTGTAAATCCTGTATCTCCTAAAGAAACATCAATGGCCTGACCTTCTCCTGAAAATGCTCTTTCATATAATGCAGCTAGTGCTCCAATAGTGCCATGCAATGCAGTGATTCGATCAATCAATGGGAAAAAATTTCTTATAGGTGGTCCATCTGGAAATCCATTTAATGACATCATTCCACCTAGTGCCTGTCCTAAAGGATCAAACCCTACTCTGTCTTTATAACTACCTGTTTGACCATATGCAGAAACATTAATCATAATAATTTGTTTATTCAAAGCTTTTAAGACCTCATAACCAAATCCCATTTTATCTATTGTGCCAGGTCTAAAATTCTGCAAAAAGATATCAGAATGTATAACTAATTCTTTTAAAACATGCTTTCCTTCATCAGTTCTTAAATTAATTGACAAGCTTTTTTTACCACTATTATATTGAACCCAATATGCGCTTTGCCCTCGAACTACAGGTGCATTTTTTCTGCTTTCATCACCTGTTAAAGATTCAATTTTAATTACTTCAGCTCCCATTCTTGCAAACATTAAGGCACACCTTGGTCCGGCCTGATAACGCCCCAAATCTAATACTCTTAAACCTTCTAACGGGTATTTTTTTTCTGGTGACATTATTCCCTCCCTTTTTTATCTAAAAATGTTTTAAAACTATCTTGCACAGATATAGGTTTTAACCAATCTTGAACAGCTCTCATTTCATGATTGTATTGTTCTTTTAATGTATGCCCAATATTCTCTGAAACTAATTTTTTCAATCCCTGGACCATCCTGGGGTCATTGTAGCTAATCATTTCTGCTATCTCTAATGTTTTTTCCATAAGTTTATCTGATGGAACTAAATGATTTAAGAGTCCAATTTCAACAGCTTCTTGAGCCATAACTTGACGACCAGTAAATAATAATTCTTTTGCTTTTGGCCAACCAATTTGTGATGGCAAAGTCCATGATGAATTCAATCTACCATAAGTGGCTGCTAAAAATTTAAATGATGTATTATTTGTCCCAATCCTAATATCAAAGCTGGAGGCCATTAATGCTCCTCCTCCAAATGCTAGCCCGTTAATAGCACCTATTAACGGTTTAGCACAATTCATCAATCTCCATGTATACCATTTTGCAGTAGGATGATCTGGAGATGGTTTGTTCAATTTTGAAAGCTTATCCATTTCATGTATATCTCCTCCAGCGCTAAATGCTTTCTCTCCTGCCCCTGTAATAATTATACAATTTACTTTATCATCATTTTCCAATTGTAAAATATATTTCTCTAATGTTAATTGCAAAGATCTGCTTAACGCATTTAGTACTTTTGGCCTATTCAAAGTCAGTATTGCAACTTTATCTTTCAAGTCTAATAAAACTTCTGATTCATTCACTAAAATACTCCTAAATAATATCTAATATATTTATGTTGATATATTTTACTAGTTTTACATCAGATAATCTGAAATGTAACTATTAATTAAATCAATTATAATGATATTTTAATATAAACCAAAATACCAAATTATATAAATATTTAAAGTGATAGCAATATGAATCAAATCCTAATAAAAAATGGCACGATTATTACAATGAACCCAGACAGAGAAATTATAGAATCTGGCAGCGTTTTAATCAAAGACAATAAAATTGCCCAAGTTTCCAAAGATGAAATAAAAGTTAACAATGATACCTGTATTATTGATGCAAATAGAAAAGTGATATTACCTGGGTTAATCGATTGTCACACACATGCAGGACACACAATGGTTAAATCTTTAGGCGTAGGTAAATCAAATGACTGGGTAGATGCTTGTTTAAAAATCTACTCAACCGGATCAAGCCTGAGTTTCTGGGAAACTGATGCTAGCTTATCTGCATTAGAAAAAATCAAGGCAGGAGTTACATCTTCTTTAATTCTATTTGGTGGAGGCACTGATTTACTAAGATCAGATAAACCTGATTATGCAGTAAGTTATGCTAAATCATTTGGAGAAAACGGAATAAAAGGGATAGTTGCAGTTGGGCCAAACAGGCCTCCTTATCCCACTATGTTCTACGATAAAGAAAATAACACACCTGTTGAATCTAGCCTTGATAATCAATTAGAAGTGACAGCAGAGTTGGTAAGTAATATAAAATCCGTTCAAAATAACAGAGTATCATTTTGCGTATCAGCTCCTAAATTCTTCCCTGAAGAAATGGATGATGAAAATTTAAGTAAATCAGTAGCTTATATGTATGACAAAGTTATGGATTTAAGATCTCAAAACAATTTAATTTTCACGCAAGACGGACATAAAGAAGGCTCAATATCAATATCTGATAAATTCAATGCACTAGGTGAATGGGCATTGTTATCACACTCAATCACTCTTTCAAATGACGATTTAAAATCAATAAAAAAACATAAACCTACTATTGTTCATAATCCCAGTTCGAATTACTCAATTATGGGAAGATGCCCTGTCCCTGAGTTACTTGATGACGGTATAAGAGTAGTTATAGGTTCTGATGGGGCTGCTCCTGATAGAGGATTTGATATGTTTAGACATATGAGCCAATGCATGCATTACCATCGTAGACATTTTGAAGACACTACAATATTACCTCCGGGAAAAGTATTAGAAATGGTAACAATAGATGCAGCTGAAGCATTAGGTTTAGGATCCGAGTTAGGATCGATAGAAACTGGCAAAGTTGCAGACATAATATTAATTGATATGTTTAAACCTCATTTATTACCTATGAATATGCCAGTAACAAGATTAGCACATTATGCAAATGCTGCTGATGTAAATACAGTTATAGTAAATGGGGAAATAGTAATGATGGACAGGAATGTATTGAAGGTAAATGAACTAGATATACTAGAAAAAACCGAAGAAGAATCAAAAAAAATGTTATCAGAAAACAATTTGAATCACTTAACAAATATACCTGACAACTTCTGGAAAAAATCTAGACTTTAAATATTCTCTAATTCGACACCTAAACCATCAGACAATCTGTTTACGTAAGCGTAATAGGATACAATTTGATTAATATCCAATATCTCTTTATCTGGAAAACCTACTTTTGTTAAATTCTCAACATCAGATTTTTTCATATCCCAGGGAAATAAAGTTAATTTATATGAATAATCCAACATTGCTTTTTCTTTATTAGTTATATTAGCTTTTTTATAATCGTTTTTTAACTGATCAACCAGTTCTTGATTTTTTGTTAATCGGAAAAGCCCTTTTCCGTGATGAACAACTCAGTATTCGCATTTGTTTGCAGCTGAAGTTACTACTGCAATCATTTCTCTATGAGCTCTTTTTATGGGAGATTTTCCATACATCACAGTTTTATACAAAAGCATATGAGCTTTAAGAGAATCAATACTTAAACTATGAATTTTCATTATATTATCCACTCCACCCCAAGGCTCGATTAATTGACTATAAATTTCAGCCAATTCCCCTTCTGCTTCATTTTCACTAATCATTTTTATCCAAGGCATATATCCTCCAAAAGAATATAAATAATTTGTTTAAAATTAAGTATACATCGTTATAATTAAATTTATGGACAACAAAATATTAAATAACTACTTCAAGAAAATAGAATCCTGCTTAGACGAAAATGAAGCCATAGATATTCTTAAATCTATCATTCAAATAGACAGCAGAACAAATTCAAAAAATGAAAATAATATCATCGAATACTGGGAATCAAAATATTCTGAATTGGGAACAATTAATAAAATTCATAATACAAATGACAATCGGTTTAATCTTATATCAAATCTTAATTTTTCTGATAATCATAAAACTATAATATTTAATGGACACCTAGATACGAATCATATTGGAAGCGGTTGGACTACTGATCCATTTGGCGGAGAAATAAATGATAACTATATATATGGGCTAGGAGTATCTAACATGAAAGCTTCTATGGCCGCAATGTTTTATTGCGCAAAAATATTAACAAAAATTGGATTAGACAAAGGCAAAATAATATTCACTTCAGTATTGGGTGAACTTCAGGGAGGAGTTGGAACAAAAGCATTATTAGATAATGGATTAAAAGGTGATTTTTTTATTAATGGGGAACCAACTGATTTAAACTTTATGACAATCCATGCCGGGACATATTCATTTATAATCAATATCATTGGAGAAACAAGGCATTTAAGTAAAAGAGATGAGGCTACAGATGCCACAATAATATTGAATAAAATAGTAAATGATATAACAAACTTAGATATCACCACAAATATTAAAGATAACGATGAAAAAAAATTAAATATTATTCACATAGGGTCGGTAAGATCAGGTTTAGGAGAAAACTTTTCTGATGACAGACCTCCACAGGTTTCTGATAATGCTATTATCTACGGATCAGTTAGATTTACAAATTTTGACGATATAACAAATATAAATTACCAAATAGAACAAATAACTTCAAAATATAATAACCTTTATAAAAAGGCAGATATCAAATTTACAATTCAATCTAATAACCCAATTATGCCTCCAATTAAAACAAATTTATCCGAAAATACAATTAATTTGATAAATAAAAGTAATAAATTAATTAAAAATTCTAATGCAATGATTGGACAAAT
The DNA here is from genome assembly GCA_964436345.1 of uncultured Dehalococcoidia bacterium. GTDB lineage: Bacteria > Chloroflexota > Dehalococcoidia > Lucifugimonadales. The sequence goes on along the minus strand of CAYTCC010000011.1, from coordinate 18,725 downwards.
CCTTCCTTATTCACTTTATGGAACAGATGCAGGTCATATAGTAAATAAACTTAAAATACCAGGCTTTGTTATGGGATCAGGAGGAAAGTATAATACACAACCAGATGAAAGAGTTTTATTAGATGATTACATAAATAATATTAAACTTTATTGCCTTTTATCGATTGGCTTGCTTAATCAATAGTACATTCATTAAAGAGAAATCAATAAATAAAAAACAATCTTTATACAAAAACAAAAACTTAGTTACTATTCTTATAGCTACAACACTGAGAGGTTATAATCTTGGTTTTCTGGGAGTATTTCTAGGTATTTACCTATATTACATAGGATTATCTAATCTAAAATTTGGAATAGCATTATCATGCTTTACATTAAGCGGAGCACTATCAAATTTATTTGTATATTTTTTAAAAAATATAATAAGTAGAAAAATTTCTCTAATTATTATGTCGTTAAGCGCAACTATAAGTGGAGTATTATTAATGTATACAGATAATTACTACATGATTTTAATTGCAGCTATTTTCTCAATTGGGAGCATTACTGGAGGTGATAGAACAGGAATATCATCTATAGAAATTCCTATAATATCTAAACTTGTAAAAACAAAAAATCAAACATATGCTTACAGCGTATATAATTTTTTACCAATGATTTCGAAAATCATTGGAACTTCTATACTAATAATAATTCCGTTATTAAGATCAATAACATCTCTACAAACTAAATCTATCTACTTTCTCTTATTAGCTATTTACACTTTTATAAACGCAATACAAGCATTCACATACATTTTTGTAAACAAAGAAATCGAATCCGTAAATCATGAAAAAACTAAAATTATTCCAACTTCAGGTAGTGATTCAAAGTTAATTTTTATTATTACAAGTTTATTTGCAATTGATTCTTTTGGAGGAGGATTCATAGCCAGAAGTTTTATTTCTTTTTGGTTAATAAAAAGTTTTTCATTAAATGAAGGAATATTATCAATAATATTTATCGTGGCTCAAATTCTAAATGGAATTTCATTAATGCTTGCACCCAAAATAGCAAAAACAATTGGAATTTTAAACACTATGATATTAAGTCAGTTAATTGCAAATAGCATTATTGTAATAGCAGCTTTATCTACGAACTGGATAATAGCTTCAATATTATATCTAATAAAAGAAGCATTTAATGATTTAGACATTCCTACAAGGCAAGCATTTATGATGAATATTGTAAGTGAAGAAAATCAAACACAAATGGCTAGTGTGTCAAATCTTGGGAGAACAGGTGCCCATACATTTAGTCCGGGAGTAGCCGGATATGTATCATCAATATTTGGAATTAATTTATCTCTTATATTTGGAGGTTCAATAAAAATAATATATGCACTAATTCTATTAAGATATAAATCTATTTCATTTAAAAAATATAATTAAGAACTAAAATCTGTAATCATTGTTCCTGGTGTTTTACCAGTAAATTCTTCATCTTTAATGACAATTTCCCCATTCACTATCACATGAGTTATCCCCGATGGATATTGATGAGGGTCTAAAAATGTAGCATTTGCTTTCACTTTATCAGCTTGCATAATTACTACATCCGCAGCATAACCAGGGACTAACCTACCTCTATTTGTAAGCCCTAATCTACTTGCAGGAAGTGATGTCATTTTTCTGATTGCTTCCTGAAGAGATACTATTTTCTTTTCATTGACAAAAGTTTGTATAAAAGTTGGGTTTGTCCCATAACTTCTAGGATGTGGTTTGCCGGCAGAAAGTACACCTTCGGTAGACATTGAAGAACCATCAGATGCTACTGCTACCAATGGATGCTGGGCAAATTTGTCTACATCTTTTTGATCCATACTCTGCATTACAACCATAGCTTCACCTTCCTGATATATCCTTAAAACAGCTTCTGCAGGAGTGGTTCCCATTGATTCAGATATTTCAGTAATGTTTTTTCCTTCAAAAGATTCGTCAGGGACATATCTTGCTATCATAATTCCATCAGTAGTTCTGCCTTTATCAATAATTACATTAATTCCATCAATTAATTCACCACGTGAATCTTCATTAGCCATAATTTTTAGAGTTTCTTCTCTTCCTCCAGACAATGACCATCTTGGGAAAATCGCACCTGTAATAGAAGTACTTGATCTTGGATAAGGATATTGATCACCTCTTACATCTAGACCTTCATCTACTGTACTTTCTAAAAGTGCTAGATATTTATCGGCTTTTCCCCATACCTGATTAGTATCACATTTAACATGAGATATCTGAACTTTACATTCGGCTCTTCTACCGATTTCAATAGCTTCATTCAAAGATACAAATAATCCAACTGAGCTAGCTCCTTCATCTCTTTGGTGAGTTGAATATAATTTGTTACGTTTCCCTGCTTCCTCTGCAATGGCAATAACTTCATCTGTTCTTGCATAATATCCTGGTGCATAAAACAACCCTGTTGAAAAACCAAGTGCTCCAGCATCAAGAGATTCTCCAGCCAATCTTTTCATTTCATTTAACTCATCTGCTGTCGGGGGTCTGTCTTCCTGTCCAATCACAGCTGATCTAAGTGTTGCATGACCAATCTGAAAAGCTACGTTCAACGTTGCTCCAGATTTTCTCGAAGCTTCAATATATCCTGCATAATCAGTCCAGTTAATTTTATCTGTTAATCCTCCACCATTTTCATAGGTCGATAATCTTTGCATTAATAATTCTTTTGATTCACCAATTAATGGGGCGCAAGTACTCATTCCACAATTTCCAATTAATTCCATTGTGACACCCTGTCTTACTTTACTTTGAGCAGTAGAATCTAATAAAAAAGAAAGATCGCTGTGAGTATGTAAATCTATAAATCCAGGAGTCACAGTTTTACCAGTTGCGTCAATAGATTTATCTGCATCTAAACTCTCGCCATGAGTGATAGCAGTAATTTTCCCATCATTTAAATAAAGATTTCCAATATAAGGATCCCCACCTAGTCCATCTATAATTGTTGCATTTTTTATTTCTATCTTATCCATTTCATATCCCGTATTTAAGAATTAAAATTAGTAATCATTTCTCCAGATGTTTTCCCTGTAAAATTCTCATCTTTTATGACAATTTCTCCATTTACTATAACATGAGTCACCCCTGAAGGGTACTGATGAGGATTAACAAAAGTTGCATTTTCTTTAACATTTAAAAGATCCATAATGACTATATCAGCAGCATATCCCGGGGTAAGTCTTCCTCTGTTTGTAAGCCCCAATCTTTGAGCTGGCATAGATGTCATTTTTCTTACTGCTTCCTGTATAGATACAAGTTTTTTTTCATTTACAAATTTTTGTAAAAATCTCGGATTTGTTCCATAACTTCTAGGATGAGGTTTCCCTGCAGATAAAACACCTTCAGTTGATAAAGATTCTCCATCTGATGCCACTGCAATTAATGGGTGGGCTGCAAATGTTTCAACATCTTCATCAGTCATTCCATAACTAACTACCATCGCTTCACTCTTCTCATATATCCTAAGTGCTGCTTCAGCTGGAGTGGTTCCCATAGAATCTGCTATTTCCTCAAGATTTTTACCTTCAAGTGATTCGTCAGGAACATATCTTGCTATAATCGTTCCATCTGCTCCCCTCCCCTGGTTAAATGTTTCATTCATTTCATCAATGATCCTTCCTCTATCGTCTTCATCAGCCATATATTTTAATGTTGCTTCCCTGCCGCCAGCCAATGCCCATCTGGGAAACAATGCTCCAGTAATAAATGTACTAGAAGCAGGATAAGGGTATTGATCTCCAGCTACATCAACACCTTCTTTAACCGTCTGTTCTAACAGTTCCATATACTGTCCCGCTTTACCCCAAACCTGAGGTGAAGCACATTTAACATGAGATATCTGAACTCTGCATTCGGCTCTTCTACCAATTTCAATAGCTTCATTGAGTGAAACAAAAAGACCAACCGTTCTACTACCTTCATCTCTTTGGTGAGTTGAATATAATTTGTTACGTTTCCCTGCTTCCTCAGCAATGGCAATAACTTCATCTGTTCTTGCGTAATATCCCGGTGCATAAAATAAACCTGTTGAAAAACCTAAAGCTCCAGCATCTAATGATTCTCCGGCAAGCCTTTTCATTTCCGTTAATTCATCAGCAGTAGGAGATCTGTCATCCTGCCCCATTACAGCCAATCTAAGAGATGCATGACCAATTTGAAAAGCAATATTCAATGTAGATTTAGCTTTTTTCGAAGCTTCAATATAGCCTGCGTAATCTGTCCAAGTAGGATTATAAGAATCAGTGTGATCTGAAACCCAGGTATCAAACATATCTCTTGCATCACCTATCAAAGGGGCGCATATACTCAATCCACAATTTCCTATAAGCTCTAAAGTTACTCCCTGTCTTACTTTACTTTGAGCAGTAGAATCTAAAAGAAACGATATATCACTGTGTGTATGTAAATCTATAAATCCGGGCGTAACAATTTTCCCAGAAGCATCCAAAGAGACGCTAGCATCATATGTTTCTTCATGGGTAATAGCTACTATTTTCCCATTTTTAACATAAAGATTACCTTTATAAGGTTCATTACCTAATCCATCAAGTATAGTTGCATTTTTTATTTCTATATCATTCATATTTTCTCCCTATGTTTAAGAATTAAAATCAGTGATCATTTTTCCTGGGGTTTTACCTGTAAACTCTTCATCTTTAATCACAATTTCCCCATTAACTATGACATGTGTTATACCTTTTGAATATTGATGTGGGTCAACAAAAGTTGCTTTCTCTTTAACATTAGGAAGATCAATAATAACTACATCAGCAGCATAACCTGGTGTTAGACGTCCTCGGTTAGTAAGCCCAAGTCTTTGAGCTGGCATAGATGTCATTTTCCTAACAGCCTCCTGTATAGATATAAGTTTTTTTTCATTTACAAATTTTTGTAAAAATCTCGGATTTGTTCCATAACTTCTTGGATGGGGTTTACCAACTGACAAGATTCCCTCTGTTGAAACTGAAGACCCATCTGAGGCAACTGCAATCAAAGGATGTTTTGCAAATTTATCAACATCATCTTCATCCATACTATATTCAATAACCATCGCATCACCTTGCTCGTACATACTTAAAACTGTTTCAGCAGGCGGCATTTTCATCAAATCAGAAATTTCTGCTAGATTTTTTCCTTCTAAAGATTCATCCGGAACATATCTTGCGATTAAAACTGCTTCAGGACCTATTCCCTGATCTATAATTTCATTAATTCCATCAATTAATCCGGGGCGAGAATCTTCATTAGACATAATCTTAAGAGTTTCCTCTCTTCCGCCAGATAATGACCATCTTGGGAATAAAGCTCCAGTAATTCCGGTACTTGATCTTGGATAAGGATACTGATCACCAGCAACATCCAAACCTTCATCTACAGCATTTTCGATAAGTTCAAGAACTTTGTCTGCTTTACCCCAAACTTTTTGAAAATCACATTTAACATGAGATATCTGTACCTTGCATTCTGCCCTTCTCCCAGTTTCAATAGCTTCATTTAAAGATGTAAACAAACCTACAGAAATTGTACCCTCATCTCTTTGATGTGTTGAATAAAGTTTATTTCTTTTACCCGCTTCTTCAGCGATAGCAATAACTTCATCTGCTCTTGCATAATATCCTGGTGCATAAAATAAGCCAGTTGAAAAACCAAGTGCTCCAGCATCAAGTGCTTCACCAGTAAGTCTTTTCATTTCATTTAACTCATCTGATGTTGGAGGTCTGTCTTCCTGTCCAATAACTGCTGATCGTAAAGTACCATGCCCTATTTGAAAAGCAACATTTAAAGTAGCTCCTGATTTTCTTGATGCTTCAATATATCCAGCATAATCTGTCCAGTTAATTTTATCTGCTAATCCCTCATTATTTTCATAAATAGATAATCGTTGCATTAATAATTCTTTTGATTCTCCAGTTAAAGGAGCGCAAGGACTCATCCCACAATTACCTATTAATTCCATTGTAACGCCCTGCCTGATTTTACTTTGTGCAGTTGAATCAAGTAAAAATGAAAGATCACTATGTGTATGTATATCAATAAATCCAGGTGTAACTATTTTTCCGGAAGCATCAATAGAAATATCTGCATTTAAACTCTCCCCATGAGTTATTGCTACAATTTTCCCATCTTTCAAATATATATTCCCAACATATGGACTCCCCCCAATTCCATCAACTATTAATCCATTCTTAATTTCTATTTGATCCATTTTAAATCCTAATACCACTTCATTAATAATATATGTTTAAAAATATAAAGAATACAAATTATATCAAGAATTGAATCAAAAATAAAAAGCTAGTTTAAAATTAAACTAGCTTTTTATTTAGCTGTTACTACTTAAAAGGTACTTGACTACTATTTTGAGGATGTTCGTAACAACTTTTTATTCATCGTCGTGATCGTCATGGTCATCTTCATCGTGGCCATCTTCATCAAGGTCATCTTTGTCGTGATCGTCATGGGCATCTTCATCGTGGCCATCTTCATCATGTGCATGTCCTGCATGACCTACATCAATATATTGATGTGCAAAACTTGAAACGAAGGTTCCAAAAATCAAACCTATCAATAAAAAACCTGTCTGTAATCCATATCTAGTCTTTTCAGAAGAATGTATAGTCGGAACTATATCACTTAAAGCAATATAAATGAAAAATCCTCCAATCGCACCATAAATATAACCTAATGGTAAATCTATTACTGAACCAAGTTGAAAAGCAAATATCGCTCCAATAATCATTGTTGAAGATGCAAGTAAATTTCTTACAATTACTTGTCTTCTTGTGAATCCACTTTTTAGCTGTAAACCAAATTCGCCCAATTCAAGAGGAATATCATGAGCAATAATCGCTATTGTCGCTATTAAACCTGTACCTGGGTTAATTAAAAATGCAGATCCTAAGGCAATACCATCGACTATATTATGAAAAAGATCACCTACAAGAAAAAGCCATCCTTGAGAATTATTTCTTTGATTTTGAAGATCTTCTTCATGATGATGATGAAAATTTTGAAAACCTTTCTCAATTAAAAAAAAGATTAAAATTGCTATCAGAGTTGCATTTAAAACTACAGATCCTTTTTCATCTATTCCATGTGGTATTAAATCTCTAAAAGAGGCAATTAGCAAAACACCCGCGGCAAATGGAGTACCAAACTTTATTAAATACTGAGACCATGATGCTTTTTGTACTAATAATACCGCTACAGACAAAGATAAAATTCCAGCTGCAATGCTTGCAACAACCACATATATAAAATCTGTCATACAATCCTCTTATTAATTTTTTTACTTATTATTTTTTAGGTATGAAATATAATATAAGTATGAAAATAATACTGTCAAGTAGTATAAATAGACGTACTAGTATTTACATACAAACAATAAATTGATTAATATACTTAGATTGTAATTAAAAACTAAGTCACAAATTTATGACTAATAAAAAATACGAACTAACAAATGAAAATTGCAGTGTGTATGATGTTATGGGAATTATAGGTGGGAAATGGAAGATAGATATTATTTATCATCTTGGGGAAAATACATTAAGATTTGGTGAATTGAAAAAATCTTTACTACCTATCACTCAGCAGATGCTTTCAAAACAATTAAAAGAACTTGAAAATAATAATATAGTTAAAAGAAAAACATATTCTGAAATACCGCCAAAAGTTGAATATTCACTTACAGATATTGGGAAATCACTAAATCCAGTTATACAATCAATTATAAAATGGGCTTCATATTACAGCGATCATCTTAGTAAGAAATAAATAATTTTATTTACTTATTAACATCCATATTGCTACTAATATTAATGAAATAGCAAAAAACATATCTCTATATTTACCTGATTTACTACCACTTAACATTCTCAATGAATTTCCAAACAGGCTATACAAAACTACTGATATAAAATTATTAACGGAAAAAATTAATGTAAGAATTAAAATATAAAGCGACGTATTCATATCTAATACATCATTAAATTTCGTATACATTAAAGTTATTACAATTTGAGCCTTAGGATTAAGAAAAATAAAAATCATCCCATGAAAAAAAGTAATCCCTGATTCCTGTTTATTATCAGACCCAAATCCTGATTTCAAAATTTTATAAGCTATATATATAATATATAAGCTACCCAGATATCTAAGAATAGTTAATATAAAATCATATCTAGAGACAATAAAATCAAATCCAATTCCATAGCAGAAAGTGAATGTCACTATCCCAATATGGTAACCTAAAATCGCAGGAAGAATTTTTTTAAAGCCTGATCTTGCTGTATTAACAGCAAAAAACATTACACCTGGCCCAGGAGAATAAGCAAAAGGTGCAAGAAAAATGCATACTGCAATAATAAAATTAAAAGTCATTTCAGAAGGTCAGCCTATAACTTCTTTGAATACTCTTGAATAATTTAATCCTAATATTTTTCTGAGTTCTTCTTCGTTAAAACCTCTTTCAGCTAATTTCAAAGTGAGATTAGGCCAGTCAGTAAATTGTTCATAGCCAATTGTTTTATAATCATCGTACTGAGGATATGGCAATCCAAGTCCATTATCATTTACTCTGTGTTCTTCCCTAAAACCACTCCAATTAAAATGTCCAGGTCTCATTCCTGGCATCTCTTTAGGATATTCAAATAATGTTTCTGTTCCAGGACCAGGACCTAATTTATCCGTACCAATACACACATGATCAATCCCCATTACATCTACAAGGTGTTCAATATGCAAAGCCCAGTCATCTAAAGTTGCTGTGGGTGTTTCCTGAATAAAACCAGGGATAACCACAACTCCAAAAAATCCACCATTATCTGCTATTGCTCTTGCGAATTTATCGCCCTTACCTCTGTCATGTTTTACGATAGCAGCACTTGTTGAATGAGTTACTACAACAGGACTTGAAGATATGTCCATAGCATCCCATCCTACCTGTTCTGAGCAATGACTAACATCGACAATCATATTTTTTTCATTTAATTTATTTACAAGTTCTCTGCCAAAATAAGACAGTCCACTTTTATGTATCTCAGTACATCCGTCACCCACAAGATTCCTTAAATTATAGGTAAGTTGTACCACTCTTAAACCAAGGTTATAGAAAAAATCAACTTTATTTAAATCAGTTCCAAATGACAATGTATCCTGAAAATCAAAAATTATACCCCCTTTACCAGTATCATGTGCTTCTTTAATATGGTCTGAAGTTGTTACAAGCATGAGTTTTTCTGGTATTGAATTTATAATTGATATTGCATCTGACATTCTTTTTACTGAACTATCATATGCGGCATCTATACCAGCTGCTGGACCAGCATAAGTTCCACTTGCAATATTAACCCCTGACTTTTCCCAAAGTTCAATATATTGTGCTTTTGCATCAGTGCTGTTTTGAATCTCACCTGGGATCATTCCTGATAATGTGGCTGATGCCTCAGCTTTTGTCATACCTTCCTTAAAGCATTCATCCATTCTTTTTCTCATATTGTCTGTAAATAAACCACCTATGGTTATAGTAGGAATCTGAGAATCAACAACAAGTGCTTCATTATGTAACTGTAAAGCTTCGTCCTGGCTTAAAACAGGTTTTTCTCTGTAAGACATATAAAACCTCAATAAATATATAAACTATTATAATTCAAAATTGACAGGAGGGTTCTCACCTAAAAGGTGCTGTACAAAATAATCCCATCTTTTTCTCCAGAAATATTTCCATGATTTTAATGATGTTTCTGAATTTACAGGAGAATGTTCTATTTCAGGTATAATCAACATATCAAAATCTTTATTATTTTGTATTAACTCATGAGCAAGTCTGAGAGTGTGATACATATAAACATTATCATCCATGTCGCCATGAATTAATAATAACTTACCTTTTAATTCAGAAACATAATTTCTTGTAGCCTGATTGCTATAAATTTCATCAGAAACTTTTCCCTGATATTTTTCTCCCCACCTGGAATTATATTCAAGATTGTCATAATTTCCTGAAGAAGCAACTCCCACAGAATAAAAATCAGAATATTTAAATAATGCATTTGCAGTTGAATAGCCTCCACCAGAATGTCCATACATACCTACTTTTTCTATATTCATATAGGGTCTTGTTTTCGAAATATTTTTTATTACATGAATATGATCTTCTATAGAACCATTATCTTCAAGTTGGCCATAAGAATAATCATGAAATGATTTAGATCTTTCCGATGTCCCTCTGCCTTCGATTATAACTATTACAAAACCAAGCTCAACTATCGAATTTACTTGCCCAAAACTCTCATGACCAAAAGAATGATCTCTTAACCCGAGTGATTGTGGCCCGGGATATATAAAATCTAGTATAGGATATTTTTTATTTTGATCAAAAAATGAAGGTTTAAATATTGCTCCATAAATTGTTGTTTTATTATCCGCTGCTAAATCTGAAAAATATTCAGGATCAGTCCATCCTAATTTCACAAGTGAAGAAATGTCTGCCTCAATTAATTTTTTGCCAGACAAATCATCTGTATGTTTCAACATAGTAATCTGTGGTTGATTAATTGAACTATACTGATCAATAAAATATCCACTTTTTTTCTTAAAATTAATAATATGATTAGCATTTTCTTCCGATAACAAAACTAGAGCACTGCCATCAAAATTAATTTTATAAAATCCTTCCCAGTAAGGATTAAATTCAGATTCTCTTGAACCTGCAGTAAAATATATTACTTCTTCATTTTCATCAACATCTATTATTTCTCTTACTCTCCATTCACCAGAAGTAATCTGGGATTTTTCTGCACCTGTATAAAGGTCATGTATGTAAAAATGAGCCCAACCACTTTTTTCTGAATACCAAATTAACTGATTTGATTTAAATAAAGGTCTAATAGCAGGATAATCAGTAATTCTTGGAGCCATATCAACATATGTATCTGAACTTTCAGTAATTATTTCTTTAACTTTGCCTGTTTCAATATCAATCTTTTTTAATGTCATATTATACTGCCCACGATCAGAAATAAGATAATAAAAATGTTTTTCATCCTCTGCCCAAAAGAAATTATGCTGATCACAGCTATTAACAAAATCAACATGAAACATCCCAAAGTAAGTAAAAGGTTTTTCATCATGCGCGATCATAGTATTAGCCTGGGTATCAAATAAATATATTTCATTAGTTGATATATTTTCACCAGGAAAGCTATATGGCAAAGAATGAACTTCAGGCCTTGCAGGTGAATCTCCTTTTATATGCTGGATTAATGGTAATTCTTTTATGTTTCTTTCATCAAGTTTAATACAAAAAATATATCTTCCAGATGGAGACCAGCCTATAGCTGAAGGAAAAAGAGTTCCGTTCTGCTTTGCGAGAGTACTCCCTTTGCCAAGAAAAGGTAATTCCCCGTAACTATATTTCTCTATACCATCACTAGTAAGTTTAATGGTATTTTTCTCGTTAATTTTCTTATAAACAAGATTGTTTTTTTCAATCCAGGCATACTTTGTTCCATCAGGAGATTTATGAAGATACTTATTCTGAGGCATTGAATCAAATCGATAAATACTTTCTGAATGTAATAAATTATATTCAAATGTATGATTAAGGTATTCAAAAGAAATCAAATTGTTATGATTATCATAAGAAATATTTACAGATGATTCTTTGATTTTCTTATTTTTATTAGAACTAGCAATAATCTGATTTATGAGTTTCTCTTCAAGTCCTTGATTTATCAAACAATCAATTAAAACAGATATTTTTACTACATGTTCAGGATCTGATTTTGAAACGTTGTATACCCTTACCTCTTCTCCGTCATTGGAATTTGTAAAAAGTAAAAATCCCAATCCATCCTCAGACCATACAACATCTATATTGTCATTCTTAACCAGTTCTCCCCAATATATTGGAAGTTTTTTTCTTGCCAGATGATATCTTTGTTCAATATTCATACAATTAAATTAGTTTTCTTCCTCTCTGCTTGGGAGTAGCATGAAAATTATAACTACTGGAATTCCTATAATAGTAATATACAACAATTGCCACCAACCACTTCTATTAGTATCATGAAGTCTTCTTGCTCCTACTGCTAAACCAGGGACAATAATAGCCACATTGAATAACAATCTTAAGGGTCCGGTACCAACAGTTTCTGTAAATCCAGAAAATATAACTGCATCAAGTATCCCTGTTATAACTCCAACAATAAGAGTAAATAAGCAAAACCACCAGTACTCAGGCCTTGAAGCTTTACCTGTAAAATCTGCATATTTATTTAAACATGTTTGAATTGATTGCTGAAAATTCATAATAACCTCTGTTTATATATTTAAAATATTTTACTAAATTCTTAAGTAATTTAATCTTGCCTCATCCGAGAAAAGTATCTTTTTATCATAAAATTCAAATATATACTTGAATTTCATCAAATCAGAATTTTGTTTTTCAAATTCACTAAAACTATGAGTATCATTTAAATTCAATTTTATTTCGTTTATCCAAAATCTTGTTATTGTTTCATGATATCCGACTTCCATTTTCTTATCAGAATTAAATTTATTGTACTGCTTTATACCCTTGACTATCATTTCGGTACCGAGTAATTCTCCATATTTTTTCAAACTTAAATAAGCCATCCTTACATGAGCTATATGATTCCACTCTTTCCATGGCAAAGTGCATTTCTCAAAACTTTCTAAAAAATTTTCGTCATTCATTACTTAAATTTTCTTAAAATAAATCTGTTTAAATAATAATATCCAATTAATCATATTTACATCCTATATATTTGTGATAAATTTAATCAGCTCTATTTAACTATGTGCCTTTATTGAATAATAACAACTTACTTTTAAGCTCAAATTTTATAAAACTTTCAATAGGTGGCTTTGCTTCATCTATAGGATTCTGGATACAGATAGTTTTAATAATAATCATTATGTACAAACTGACAGAATCGCCTTTCCAGGTTACTTTTGCAAATATTATGTGGTCTTTACCATGGTCAATATTTGGGGGATTCGTCGGTACTTTAGCGTCTAAATATGATAATAAACAGCTAATGATAGCCGGACGTACAATATCAATAGTTGCTATTATGATATTATTCATTTTTTCCGTAACAGAAAATCTTAATGTTACAGTTATATATATAACATTGTTTTTTCATGGAATAGGCACAGTTATAGATTTCCCTTCAAGAAGAATGTTAATGTTTGATATTCTTGGCAGAGAATTCATAGTAAGAGGCAATGCAGTAGAGTCATTTCTATGGCAATTCAGCAAATTAATCGGCCCCTTACTTGCAGGATTTTTCCTAACATTTTTATCAGATTCATATGGTATTTTACTAATGATTGTATTCTTTTTTATTACTCTTATCACAACAATAATGATAGATTATACACAACCTGAAGCATACAAGCCACAATCACAAAAAATAACGATAAAAGATTATTCCAATCTAATCAAAAACAATAAAATAATTCTTGTTGTATGTGCAGGTACAATAATTATGAATTTATTTATGTTTCCCCAGCAATCAATGGCTCCATTTATCGCAGTTGAAGTCCTAGGGAAATCAGCTGAATTTAGTTCTATAATCATAGCTGTAGAGGCAGTTGGAGCAATGATAACAGGAATGTTTATATTCGGAATGAATATAAAAAGAATAGGTATAATATTTGCAGTGTTTTCAGCAATTTCTCTTTTTGGCTTATTTATATATTCATTTTCTGAAAACTATATATTAAGCCTTGGAATAATCTTGTTTGTCGGTTTTGGTATAGCCGGATTCGGTGCAACTCAGGCATCAGTTGTACAACTATCCACAAACAATAATGAAAGACCCCTTGCTATGGGACTTCTTTCAATATGCATAGGGTCATCACCTATCGGATCATTTTTATATGGAACAATAGCTGAAAATTATGGAGCACAACTAACTGTCAGGTTCCTTCCAATAACCGGATGCATAATTTTAGTTGCCATTGTTTTAATAACTAATGTTATACATAAAATAAGTTCAGAAGATAAGTAGCTATTCTGCCACACTTACTTTTAATCTTTGAGATTTAATTCTTAAAACTGCACTACCATTAATTGGAAAATGTACTACAGCTGAAGCAAATCCTACAAATACACAGATAAGCCACATCAGGTCATATGAACCGTACGTATCAAATATTCTTCCGCCAAGCCATGAACCAAAAAATGATCCCACATTGTGAGAAAACAATGCTACACCAAAAAGCATTGATGTATATTTCGGACCGAATACATCAGTAATAATTCCGCTGGTTAACGGGACTGTAGATAGCCATAATATTCCCAGAAGGCTAGCAAAGATCAGAACTGTAAATTCAGTTTTAGGAGAGAGGAAAAATACAAGGAATAAAACAGATCTTAATGAATAAAGTCCAGTTAACAAATTCTTTTTAGAATAACTGTCACCAAGATATCCATACATTAAAGTTCCAAGTATATTAAACAAACCTATGAGTGCAAGTGACCATCCAGCAATCCATGCGGGTAAAAGGTGATCTTCAAGAAAAGCAGGTAAATGAGTTGAAACAAAAATTACGTGAAAGCCACAAACAAAAAAACCAAGTGTAAGAAGATTAAAATTTTTATTTGATAATGCTTCCCTAATTGCCTCCCCAACTGTCTGGCCTTTATTGTCAGAATTTGCCTGAGAGCCTGAAGAAAAACTTAAAAAATAACAAAACAAAACCAAAGCTATAGTCAGATAAATCATATAATACAAAGAATCCATCCACCCAACTCTCTGTATAAGTAAATTTATTATTGGAACTATAATAAACTGACCAAAAGAACCTGCAGACATAACTATCCCAACATATAATGACCTGTTTCTTCCTGTAGCAGTTCTGGCAACAGCACCAAGTGCAATCCCCAAAAATCCTCCTGCCCCAAATCCCCAAAGGAATAAAGATCCAAACAAATCAATTGTATTATCAATATTCGCCAACCAATATCTGCTTACTATCAATATTAAAGTTCCTAACAATGTGATTTTCCCAGGACCATATCTATCAGCCAAAGCACCAAAAATAGGAGCTCCAATACCTGCAAATAAAACCTGAATAGCAATAGAAAGTCCAAATAATTCCCTGCCAATTTCAAGATGTTCTGTAATAGGAATAAGATACAAACCCATCCCATGATTCATTCCAAGGGTAATCATTACAAGAGCACATCCGCCAATAAGTACCGTGATAAATGTCCAGTTTATATTTTTGTAGTTTGCGAACAATTTATATCACTAAAGGAAACACATCATGACAAATTCTGTCAGACTAAAATTTAAATAATTAACGACAAAGGCAGAACTTGTAAACAAAAACAATGCAATAATTCTAAGATTCCACATAAATTGATTATGTGTCACGCCAGATGAAGTATTTGTAACCATTCTTGATGAGATCAGAAATGTGATCTCAACAAATGACCACACCACAAGAAAACTAAATATTACTATAAATAAATTCATATAGTAATTGTACAAGAGTAAAAGGTTTAAACAATATTTATTTTAAGTTTTAAAATATTCATTTATAAATTCATTTAAGTTATAAATCAATCTTTCATCATATGCCCTGACAGCAAAGCATAATTCCTCAGGAAAAGTCATTTCATGGATGTCTGTCAGAATCAAAGGATTTATTCCATCATTACCCATAAATCTTTCTGCAAGAAAAGCATTACTTACATCGCCTTCACCAAAAGCATCTATTTCTCCGCCAAGTAACTGGTTTACAATTTCATTTTGTGATGGAACAGCAGGAATTATTATTGCTCCATATTGCTGATAACGTTCCACAGCATCAATATGTGCTGCTGATTCAGGGGTAACAACAATCTTTTTATTATAAAAATCACCAGGTTGTTTAAAAGCATCAATATCTGAATGTCGAATTAAAAGTGACCGTTTAACAGTAATATATGATTTGCTCCATATACCTTTAGAACCCAAATCCCGTCCCTCTGACATCATTCCAGCTGCCGCTATATCGCATTCATCCAGCCCCGGCATATCCCAAAGTCCGTCGAATTGATTCTCAATTATATTTAAATCAAGTCCCATTTTATGCGCAAAATTTTCTAAAAGTTCAATGTCAGTACCAACAACACTGCCGTCTTTTTTATAAGAAAACGGGGCGAATTCTGAATACGTACATATAGTCAGAATATCAGGAACAATGGTTTGTAATTTATTCATTAAACTACAGGTTTTTTACCATGCCATGGTCTTACAATTTCAAAAGCCCTTGATGCCTGCAATACTCCAACTTCATCTTCTTTAGCACCAGCTATCTGTAATGAAATAGGAAGGCCTTTAGAAGAAAAACCACATGGTAATGTTGCAGCAGGATTACCTGAATAATTATAAATTGCAGTAAACTGGGATAATAAACCACCGGCATTTTTATGTGAAGGATTGTCATCTCCATAAGACGGAGATGGTTCAGGATCCTGTCTGACTCCATCTACTTCAGCAGGCGGGTTCCCGCATTCAAACGCCGGAACTGCCATTGTAGGAGTAGAAATAAAATCGTATTTTCTGAAAACAGATTCCATATAATTTCTGAATTTAAATAATTCGGATTCTGCATTCATATATTCATCACCCTGAATATCTTTTCCTCTTAAGAGAGCTCTTTTGTAATAAGCCATTAATTTGTCAGAATCCTCATCAAGTAAAGATCCATTTTTATTATAAGCCTGAGAAGCATTTATAGGGAAAATTGATTCCTTCAATTCCGTAATGTTATATTCAAAATTAAAAGGTTCAACAATCGCACCCAATTCCTCAAAAACATTAATTGCGTTTTCAGTCGCAGCTCTTACCTCAGGATGTACATTGATACATCCAAGATCAACAGACCATCCTATTTTCTTCCCTTTAATCCCATTATCAATATTACTTAAAAAATCAGGCGGAGCTGTCTGAATAGCTGTTGATTCTGCATCAGGATGAGGTCCTGACATAACCTGTAACATAATGGCACTGTCCTTAACATACCAGCTCATTGGACCCATACATGAAAAATTAACCGGATTCCAACTTTGAAGTGCTGTATGTTTTCTAGGAATTCTTCCCTGGGTACCCTTTATCCCATAGATACCACATAAACCAGAAGGCATTCTTATTGATCCTCCGCCATCAGAACCCTGTGCAAGAGGATGGACTCCTGAAGCCACTGCAGCGCCTGCACCTCCGCTTGAACCTCCTGATGTACAGTTTAAATCCCATGGGTTTCTGCAGTCATCACCCAGTCTGTTATCTGTAGTTCCACATAATCCAAATTCCGGAGTATTTGTTTTTCCCAGTATCACACCGCCGGCTTCTTTTATTCTCTCAACTCCAAACTGATCATAATCAGCAATATTATCCTTAAAAAATACTGAACCATTGGTATGAGGCATCCCTTCTACAGGTTCAAGATCTTTTATTGAGGTCGGGATACCTCCAAGAGGTCCAATATCTTCCCCGTCTGCAATCTTTTTATCAATATTTTTAGCCTCTTCAATAGCTGTATCTCCTGCAACATATAAAAAAGCATTAGTTTTATCATTAGTCTCATTAATTCTTTGAAGTGCCAGTTCAGTTAATTCTATAGCCGAAACTTGTTTATCAGATAAAAGTTTCTTTAATTCGATAACAGATTTATATAATAAGTCATTATTACCCATTGTATGCTCCTATGTATTTATTAAGATAAGAATAGCATGAAATATTACAGATGTTAAATCAAAAATTCTGAAAGGATTTTTATCATAGAAATTTTAATAGGTTGTAATTATAGTTCTATGTATGCATATAATGTGAAATAAAGTAATTATTCTTGTATTG
Source organism: uncultured Dehalococcoidia bacterium (assembly GCA_964436345.1). Lineage (GTDB taxonomy): Bacteria > Chloroflexota > Dehalococcoidia > Lucifugimonadales. Next base: position 784 of record CAYTCC010000011.1, on the reverse strand, counting down.
GAGGCATATATGGATACAGGTGATACTTCTTGGATTTTAACTTCAACTGCTTTAGTTCTTTTTATGACTCTCCCCGGACTAGCTCTATTTTATGGAGGTTTAGTCAATTCAAAAAATGTTATATCAGTCTTAATGCATTGTATAGTTATTGCATGTTTAGCATCTATTTTATGGCTGGTTATTGCATACAGCCTCGCATTTTCGGATGGCAATCCTCTTATCGGAGGGTTAAGCAATATATTCTTATCTGATGTCGGTAAAGATACTCTTTCAGGAACAATTCCTGAAACTTTATTCTTTATGTTTCAAATGACATTTGCAATTATTACCCCTGCTCTTATTATTGGAGCTTATGTTGAAAGAATTAAATTTAGTGCCGTATTAATTTTCAGCACACTATGGTTAATTATTATCTATGCACCTATAACACATTGGATATGGGGAGGCGGATGGCTTGCTGAGCAAAATATTATGGATTTTGCCGGAGGTCTTGTTGTTCATCTTACAGCAGGAGCATCAGCCTTAGTTTTAGCAGTAATATTAGGACGACGTAAAAATTTTCCTGATAAAATTGCCGCACCACATAATCCAAGTATGGTTATGATTGGTGCTTGTATGCTTTGGGTAGGATGGTTCGGATTTAATGCCGGAAGTGCCCTTGCAGCTGATGTGAATGCAGGTATGGCAATGCTTGTTACTCATATTTCTGCAGCAACTGCATCATTAGTCTGGATGACAATTGACTGGATCAAATCTGGTAAACCTACAATGATAGGTTTAGTTA